>CAWVKQ010000050.1:0-3339 GCA_963929955.1 Bacillota bacterium | reverse complement strand
AATGGAGACGCTGCTGAAAAAGCTGGGAGATCCTCAAAACGATCTGCCTGTGATACATGTGGCCGGTACAAACGGCAAGGGTTCTGTATGCAGGCTGCTTCAGAGTGCTTTGAGCGCCTGCGGATACAGAACGGGGCTTTACATATCACCTTTTCTCGAGAAATTCAATGAGAGAATAAGCATCAACGGAGAGGACATAACGGATACGGACCTGGAAAGGTGCGGCTCCCTGGTCCTTGAGGCTGCCGGGGAAATGAAAAGAGAGGGTCTGCATCCGCCCACTGAATTCGAAGTGGTGACAGCAATAGCATTTCTCTTTTTCAGCGAAAAGAATGTTGATATGGCTGTGCTTGAAGTAGGGCTTGGCGGCAGAGGCGACTCCACAAACGTGGTGGAGAGCCCGCTGATATCGGTGATAACGTCTGTATCGTACGATCATATGGAAAGGCTCGGAGGAACACTTGCCGAGATAGCCGGAGAAAAGGCCGGAATAATAAAGCCGGGCTGCCCGGTTGTATCAGGCGTGAAAACGGCCGAGGGAGCCGAAGTCATAGCGCGCACGGCGTATGAAAGGGGCAGCAGGCTATACGATGTTTCAAAGATACCTTTCAGTGTGACACGCGATGATATGTTCTCACAGCATGTGACAATGGAGCTCTTTGAAAAGGATTACAGCGACGTGAAAATATCCCTCGCGGGACGTCATCAGGCCGAAAACCTGCGCACAGCTCTGGCGACACTTGAGATACTGAGAAGGACCGGGAAGATAAGAGTCGGAAGGGAAGAGCTCTACAGGGGACTGGCAGAGGCGACGAATCCGGGCAGATTCGAGGTGATAAGGCGCGGAGGCGGCGGAAGGCCCGCAGTCATAATAGACGGCGCCCACAATGAGGACGCGGCAAGAGCGCTCAGGGAGACCGTGCGCAGATATTTACCGGACAAGAGGATACTTCTGGTAACGGGAATGCTGGCAGAGAAGCAGGTCGACAGGATGCTGGATCAGCTGACGGAGATAACGACGGATGTGATAGTAACAGAGCCTGACAGCCCGAGAAGGCTGGAAGCCGAAAAGCTGGCGGATCATCTCCGGGCAAAGGGAACGGAGCCTCTGGCCGTTGTACGGGAAGAGGAATGCGTAAGAAAGGCAGAGGAGCTGGGACAGGGATACGATGCAGTCATATTTTCAGGCTCGCTTTATCTGATAGGAAATGTCAGAAGGAGGTATGGAAATGAGCAGGGAAAACAAAGCCAACAAGATACTGCTTTATTATAACGCTCATTCGGGCAGCGGTATCTTCAAGAACAATCTGGATCATATAGTGGAAAGGTGCCAGGATGCGGGGTATCACGTAATACCTGTCAGGGCGGCAAAGGGTCTGGTCATAGACGAAATGCTGAGCGAGATAGACCAGAGCCAGTACAGCAGGATAATAGCGGCAGGAGGCGACGGTACCATAAACATATGCGTCAACGCCATGATAAAGCATGACATCCATCTGCCGCTGGCAATATTTCCGGCGGGAACGGCAAATGACTTCGCCTATTATTTCGAGCTGCCAAACGACATGGACAGCCTCCTTGACATAGCTCTGGGAGACAAGGTCACAAAGGCCGACGTGGGAGTTGTGAACGACAGGAATTTCATAAACGTGGCTGCCATGGGAGCCCTCATAGATGTGAGCCAGAAGACGGATCCCAATCTGAAAAACGCCATAGGCGTTGTGGCGTATTATCTGAAGGCGCTGACAGAGATCCCTCAGATAAGAGCCCTTCCGGTGACGCTTACCACGCCCGACAAGGTATATGAGGAAGAGATATACTTCATGGTCGTAATGAACGGAGAATCAGCGGGAGGATTCAGGAAACTGTCACCCCAGTCATCCATGAACGACGGCAAGCTGGACGTTATAGCATTCAGGAGGATGCCTATCGTGGAGCTGGCGCCGCTGCTCTTTGAGGTGGTGAACGGAAGACATCCTAACAACAAAAATGTTCTGTATTTCCAGACAGAGGAGCTGACAATAGAATCTTCTGAAGACATAAGCACCGATATAGACGGTGAGCACGGAGAAAAGCTCCCTCTCCATTTCAGCGTGCTGAACGAAAGACTGAGCGTGTTCGTATCAAAGGATACGTGGCATTACGACTGATGAGACCCGCGCGCAGGCACGGGGCATGACGGAGGTATATGAGGATGAAGGAATTCAAAATAAGAGAAACAGATGATTATGAGAGCCTTGTACCGTTTTTTATAGAAAACGATCTGGAATTTTCCGAAGACGAGCCGGTTCCCACGGATATAGTGAAATGCTGGGATATAAGGGAGGACGGCAGGCTCATAGGAGGATTTGTTCTGGCAAAGAGGCAGGGCGAGTTCATAGTGGACGGCATAGCGGTGGACCCGCAGTACAGAGAGGCTAAACTCGGCAGGGCGCTTCTCAATAAAGGGATAGAGGAGACGAAACGCCTCGGAGGAAGGCGCATATTCCTAGTGGCAAGAGCGCCGGGATTTTTCAGGAAGCATGGCTTTGTGACAGTTGAGAGGGAAGAGGCCCCGAATTTCTTTGAATGCCTCACATGCCCTCAGTACGGAGCAGACTGTCATCCCGAGGTCATGAGGCTTGATATTTGAGTCATCCTATACGACAGACATAATTATAAGAATAATTCCCCTGTACAGGAGCATATATTTTATGTAAATACAACCTGGAGGGGGATTTTTTTATGGACGGCATCTTAGCGGGCAATGCGGCTCATATTTCGGGAAGAGTGCTTTCAGGGCCTGTTTTTAACCATAAGACCCACGGCGAAGCCTTTTACATGATGGTCATAGGTATATTCAGAAAGAGCGGGTATGAAGACAAAATAAGGCTCATAGTCTCCGAAAGGATACTGGGAGGGCGTTCTCCAAGGGTGGGAGAGCTTCTGGACGTGCAGGGCCAGGTAAGGACGTACAACAGGGAGGAGGACGGGCGGAGCCGCCTTGAGGTCACTGTCTTCGTCAGATCCATGGAGTACTGCCATGAGGATGACTTTATATATGACAACGAGATATCCATAGAAGGCTTCATATGCAAGGAGCCTGTGCGTCGTACCTCGCCCCTTGGCAGGGAGATATGCGATCTTATGATCGCTGTCAACAGAATGTACAATAAGTCCGACTACATCCCTTCCATTGCCTGGGGACGCAACGCAGAATACGCCGGATCCCTCCGCGTGGGCGACAGAGTATCGGCCAGCGGCAGGATCCAGAGCCGCGACTACCGCAAGTTCACCGACGAAGGCTATCTTGTGACCAGGACAGCATATGAAGTGTCGGTGGGGAGGATAGAGAGGGTG
>CAWVKQ010000049.1:0-4233 GCA_963929955.1 Bacillota bacterium | reverse complement strand
ACCCCTAATATCTAAATCAACCACTCAACTCTCCACCTTTTTTCACAGTAGACCAGTTCCCACTTACCCGTAAAATGAAAAAATCCGAGAATCGAAACCTGTCCTCTGACAAGCCCTGACTCCCGGAAATCCCTTGTTTTCTACACTTTTTCGCTACCCTATTCTTTAACTTTTGACATCAATACTACGCACTCAACATGCTTCGTCCCCGGGAAATTATCAAACGGCTTTGCGGATACGGTCTCATAGCCTCTGTGTTTCAGGTAATAGAGGTTGTCCGCAAGTGATTTTGGATTGCAGGACACATACACTATGTTTTTCACGCCGTATGCGGATATCCTGTCAAGAGCCTGAGGGGACATCCCGACTCTGGGAGGATCCACGAATATCACGTCAGGCTTATGATCCAGAGTTTCCATCATCTCAAAGGCATCTCCTGCCAGGAAGCGGCAGTTTTCGAGGCCGTTGAGACAGGCGTTTTCCCTGGCAGCTCTCACAGCCTCCTCCACAAGCTCTATACCTGTGGCGCTTTTTGCCCTTACGGCCGCAGCCTGCGTTATGGTGCCCGTGCCGCAGTAGAGGTCGAGAACATCTTTATTTTCTATGTTTCCCGCCAGATCTATTGCGTAGGAATAAAGCTTTTCAACAGCCTCCACATTCGTCTGGAAGAAGGAAAAGGCGCTCACCTTGAACCTTAGCCCCATTATCTCCTCCATGTACCAGTCTCTTCCATAGAGGATCTCAAGACGGTCGCAGTAAACGGCATCCGCCAGTCTGTCGTTTATGGTGTGCAGTATACCTGTCACCCTGTTTTCAAGAGGCAAAGACAGTATCACAGACTTAAAAGCCTCTTCGTCAAAGCCCTCCTCTGAGCTTGTCACTATATTTATGAGAAGCTCGCCTGTTCTGACTCCTCTGCGCACGATAAGGTGCCGCATCATCCCCCTGTGGGTCTTCTTGTGGTAATGGGAATATCCTCTTTCGCTGCAAAACCTCAGAGTCTCCCTGAGGACAACGTTGAAATCCTCATGGACAAGCTGGCACTGATCAACGGTTATTATTGACATGAAACGCTTTTTTCTGTGCATTCCCAGCGTCATCGGCCCGTCCTTTTCAGCATCTCCGAACGTATATTCCATCTTGTTTCTGTATCCGTACCTTGAAGGCGCCGGCTCTATGGGAAGGATTTTTTCTGCATCCACTTCTTTTCTTTCAAGCAGGCTCCTCACTTCACCCTCTTTGTTTTTAAGCTGCTCCTCATAGGGCACTCCCTGATAGACGCACCCTCCGCAAAGTCCGCTGTCTCTGCATACACCTGTATTTTCCATATTTTTAAGGCCTTTCTAAAATCTTCCGTATTTTTCGTAAAATTCCCTCTTATATTCAGTGAAGCTTCCATCCTCTATGGATCTGCGTATCCCTTCCATAGTCTTTATAAGGAAATGCAGATTGTGGGTAGTCATAAGCATTGACGAGAGTATCTCGTTTGCCTTGAAAAGGTGCCTCAGGTACGCTTTTGAATAATTTCTGCACGTATAGCAGTCGCACTCCTCGTCAAGCGGCGAAAAGTCTCTCTCGTACGCCGCGTTTTTTATGTTTACCCTTCCCTTTGACGTCATAGCCATACCATGTCTGGCTATCCTGGTTGGAAGTACGCAGTCGAACATGTCTATGCCTCTTTCCACTCCTTCAAAGAGGCAGTCCGGACTTCCTACTCCCATGAGATATCTCGGCCTGTCTGAAGGAAGCAGATCAACACAGTCATCCATTATCTCATACATCAATTCCTTCGGCTCGCCTACGCTGAGGCCTCCTATGGCATATCCCGGAAGATCCAGCTCCACTATTTCCTCTGCGCTCTGCCTTCTAAGATCCTTATACATTCCTCCCTGCATTATACCGAAAAGCGACTGCATCTCCGTATTTCTGTGATGATCTCTGCATCTCCTGAGCCATCTTGTTGTCCTTTCCAGAGAATCTCTGACATAATCCCTGTCAGCAGGATAAGGAGTGCATTCGTCAAATGCCATTATTATGTCCGATCCCAGCGCGTTCTGTACATCTATGGATCTTTCCGGTGTCAGCATGTGTTTTGAACCGTCTATGTGAGACCTGAACTCCACGCCCTCCTCCGTGATCTTTCTCATGGCGCCGAGGCTGAAAACCTGGAACCCTCCGCTGTCTGTCAGGATCGCTTTTTCCCAGTTCATGAACTTATGGAGTCCTCCCGCTTCCCTTACTATCTCGTGTCCCGGCCTAAGATACAGATGATAAGTGTTTGCCAGGATTATCTCAGCCCCCATGTCCCTTACCTCCTCCGGCTTCACGGCCTTTACGGTCGCCGCTGTTCCAACAGGCATGAAGACAGGAGTCTGTATATCGCCGTGAGGCGTATGCACCACGCCTCTTCTGGCCTTCGTCCTTGCGTCTGTTTTTATAAGCTGATATGTTACGGCGTTCATTATACCCTCCGTCATTGTCTTAAGATTCGCTAATAATAATACCACAAACGAAACGGCTTTCAAAGCTTCTCACATCTCAGCCGCATATAAGATCATAAAGCTGATCCGTGTCAGACACTATTGCCGCCGCTTCCAGCTTTTCAAGCTCCTGTCTGTCTCTGAAACCCCAGTCCACCAGTATACAGTCAACGCCGGCGTTTTTCCCTGTTTCGGCGTCCACCTCGGAATCGCCTACATATACGGTCTCGCTTTTCTCTGTTCCGAATCGCTCCATGACCTCTTCAACGGAATCCGGCCATGGCTTCCTTCTCACGCCATCCTTCTCGCCTGCCGCATATTCAAAGAGGCCGCTGAAATAACGGTCGCACAGCTCCCTCACCGCATCGTCCGCCTTATTGGATACTACCGCCGTATGTATGCCGCAGTCCTTCAGCTTTTTTAAAAGCTCCACCACTCCCTCATAAGGCGCGGTATTGTCTCTGCAGTGCTCGCTGTAATACTGCCTGAAATCCTTCAGAACCGCTTTTTTCTCTTCTACGTCTGCGGCTTCCGGCAAAGCCAGATCTATCAGGTTCCTCACCCCGTTTCCGAGGAAGCGTCTGGCCTCCTTTTTCGTCCGTCCCGAAAACCCGTTTGTCTCAAGGGCGTGATTGAGGGTATTTGTAAGATCATCAAGCGTGTCAAGTATTGTCCCGTCCATGTCAAATATGGCTGCTTTGTATTTCATACTCTATTCCTTTCGAGCGCAGGCTCTTGTCAATCTGAAAACCGGCCCCCGCAAATCCCGCGCGGAGCCGGCTGTTCTAATCTTCCTCAGGCTTTTCTTTAAGTCGCTCTATCTCATCTCTCAGAGCCATTATCGTCTTTCGCTGTTCCTCCAGTATCTCTTTTGTTTTTTCATCAGCTTTTTCTTCTGTCTTCTTTTTTCTGCGCTTAACTCCGGCTGCGGCTCTCCCCTCCCCGGTCGGAGCATATTCATAGCTTCCCAGCGTTCCGGCATAAAAGGACTCCTTCCATCTGGCGCAGGCCCTTTCTATCCGCTTTGACCCGAGAGCTTTAACGTCAAATCCCGCTTTTGCGAATATCTCACTCGGCCTTCTTCCGTCCATGTATTCCTGTATGAATCTTTTCTTGAACTCATTGGAATATATTATCCTGTCTTCATCCGCTTCCACCACAAACGGATTTTTTCTGAGAGCCTCAAGCTCCTTGCCTGTTAATTTGCCTCTTCCCATAGAACGCCCTTCCCTTCCGTAAAACAAAAGCCCCGCGCCTTCCCTGTGCGCAGTACCTCCGACAACCTGTCATGCAATTCTATCATATACAGGTAAAAAAGTCCACCTGAGGGCATATCCTCCGCGTCCCGCAAAGGCTCCCTCACTCTTTTCCCAAAAGCTCGGAAGGGCAGGAGATTTCCATAAGGTCCTCTATCATTTTATGGAGAAGACGTACCTGCTGTGTATCCGCCGCCCTGTAATAGACCTCCTTGCCTTCCCTCCTGCTTACAACGAAGCCGCTGGTCTTGAGCTGTCTCAGGTGGTGCGATACGGCAGGACTGCTCATATCCATCATTGCCGCCAGATTTATGACGCATTCCTCGCAGTGACAGAGTATCCAGAAAATACGTATGCGGCTTTCATCGCACATCTGCTTGAAAAGATCCGAAACGATTTTAAACGCTTCTGTTTTCGGCAAACGCTCGGGATTGAGCTCCATATCCTGACCATGGTCATGTGGCAGCGGCGTTTGAGACATATTGTTTTTACCTCCT
>CAWVKQ010000048.1:0-31320 GCA_963929955.1 Bacillota bacterium | reverse complement strand
TTTCATATTCATATCCATTCCTTTCGCCATAAGCTGTTTATATACAATGCAATCTCCGCGCCAAAACACTCGGCGCTGCGTTCAAAGCTTAAAATCGTTGAAAATTCAACGATTTTTCTCATCTGCTATATACATTCTTCCCTTTGTAATGATGCCGCGAAACCCCGATCTAATGCAGGAGAGCATATATCTATTCTTTTTTAAATACCTCGAAATGAAAGCTGCCCCGCCGGGATACCGGCAGGGCAGTTCTTTCAGGTAATCGTTTGGTATATAAAGTTAGTTAAAATGTCTGACAGCCTTAGTATTTTACAGGTAACCCTCATACAGGGGTATGCGGAAAGCCTCCTGGACAGAGTCATACCTCTGGAATCATCGGAGACATACCTTAAAATGATAAACTCAAAGGCCATAATGCTTACAACTCTGCTTGATGATCTGCGGCAGGCATCCGACTTTTCCTCACAGAGCCTTGAATACAAATTTTACGAGCAGCCGGCTTCTTCTCTGCTCAAGGATCTTGTGAATCAGGGAGAATTCCATATAACCACGTCGGGACGTAAGGCGGTGACTCTGTTCAGCGTATCTGAGGATGCCGTCATAATCGCCGATTCATCCAGGATACAGCAGGTCGTATCAAACATAATAAACAACGCCATACGCCATACGCCCGAAGGAAACGAGATACACGTATACTGCCGCTCCTGTGCCAACGAGAGCCTTGAGGATTCCGACGATCCTGCCATTGCCGACATACCCGGCGGCGAGATAGTTTTCACTGTCAGCGACAGAGGCAGCGGGATAAAAAGCGCAGATCTCCCTCATATTTTCGAACGTAATTTCAGCGGCGGCAGAAAACTCGGCAGAGCAAAAAACAGCCGCTACGAGACTCCTGTCCCGGCGAGCGCCTCGCGCTCCGGGCTGGGGCTTTACATCTCAAAGCAGATAATATCACAGCATTCAGGAACCATAACAGCGAGGAACAACGACTTCGGCGGAGCTGAGATCACCTTCACCATACCTTATTACAAATGATCTTCCTTATGCCTCCCCTCTGCAGCTTTTCCCACGGGTCGTCCACTCTGAGCCCCTTCAGGTTGTTCTCAAGGGCCCTTATAACGCCGCTGTGGCTTACTATGATCAGATCCTCCGAAGGATCTTCTTTCAGTATGTTCCTCAATCCTCTCACTGCCCTGTACTGAAGATCGTAGAAGTTTTCGCTGCCGTTCCCCTTTTTGAATGTGAATATATCCCTGCCTCTTTCCCTGTAATCTTCGGGGAATTCTCTCTTTATATCGCTTATCTTCCTGCCGTCCCAGCTCCCCAGGTTTATTTCCCTGAGATCCTTTACCGTCACTGTTTCCGGAAGTCCCGCAATGAGCCCGGCGATGATCCCGGCTGTTTCAGCGGCTCTTTTAAGATCGCTGCAGTATATCCTTCCCGCCTGCGCGCCCTCCTCGGAAAGCCGCGCCGCGGCTTCCTGCGCCTGCAGCCTTCCCTCGCTGCTCAGAGGGACATCATACTGTCCTAAAAATATTTTTTCATCGTGCTGACGCGTCTGCCCGTGTCTTACAAAGAATATCCTTCGCCCGTCTGCCAGGGCGGCAAGATCAGCTCTTTTCCGTCCGGCGCTTAGGAATGACTTTATATCTTCATATCCGCGGGGAGTATCCATATCCAGGATACAGCCCTCGTCGTCTACAGGCACCCTTATAATCATGTCCCTGTGCCTGTCCGTCACAGCCTTGAGGCCTCCTCGCCCGTCATGGGCGCATATCTCATCCGCGTAGTATGACGGTATCAGCAGAGGATGTCCCTTCTTGCCCTCGTATACGGGTACCGAAAAGCTTTTTCCGCAGCCCCTCATTACGTACTCATCCATGAGCTTTTTCATTATGTCTCCCGTCACCAGCGGACAGTCCACAGGCAGCAAAAAAAAGGCTGCATCGTTTTTAAACAGCCTTCTGAATTCCGACACCCCTGTCTTTACGGATGAAAACATGCCGTCTCTGTATCTGTCATTATACGCTTCCGTGACTCCCTCCCTTTCGACAAGGGGCTCGAGAAGCTCACGCCTGTATCCGGTCACCATGATCATATGCCCGATCCCCGCTGATCCGGCCTCTTTTATGATCCTTTCGGCGGCAGGCATGCCTCCCACGTCCAGCAGCGGCTTGAAGGCCCCCATCCTGGAAGACAGGCCTGCCGCAAGTATTACGGCTCCGAAAGCTGTCTCTCCCTTATCCTTCATAGAGTTCATCCTTTCATCTTTCTGTTTTCCGACCTTTCCTGTATGATCTCAGCCACTATGCTGACAGCGATCTCCTCAGGAGTCTCCGCTCCTATGTCCAGCCCGATAGGCGAATGGATCTCATCTATCTGCTCCTGAGTTACTCCTTCTTTAAGCAGCTGCTCGTAGAGAAGGCCGTTCTTCCTTCTGCTGCCTATCATCCCCAGATACGCGAACGGCCTCTTAAGAGCCTCTCTCAGCACCTGAAGATCTCCTCTGTGGCCCCTTGTGACTATTATTATATAGCTGTCTTCATCTGTCTCTATATTGTCAAAGGCATGGTCGAAGTCAGATACGGCTATAGTCTCCGCAGCCTCGGGATATCGCTCTCCGTTGGCGTACTCCTCCCTGTCGTCTATTACCACTGTTCTGAAATCCACATGTCTCAGCACCGGCTCGAGAGCGTAGGCCACATGTCCGCCTCCGAATATATATGCTGTATCCGAAAGCCTGAACTCATCTATGAAGTCTCCGGGATCCGAAGCATCTATGTACTGTATCTGCACATCCGCATCTCCCCCGCATCCCATATCGAGAGCGCCCTTCTGTTTTTCGTCAAGCGTGAAGCTGTATATCCTGCTCTTCTCCCCGGTCTCCAGCGTCTTTCTGCAAAGCTTCTCAGTCTCGGCTTCAAGCAGTCCGCCTCCCACTGTGCCTACAGTCGTCCCGTCTTTTTTCATGAGGAGCACAGCTCCCTTTTTCCTGGGCGTCGACCCTCTGGTGTCCACTACCTTTGCTATAACGAAATCTTCGCCGTTCTCTATGAGATCTCTGGCAAAATACGATAACTTCTCAGCCATTTCTTTCTCCTTTTCCTCTCATCACCTGAGATATCCCTTTATTTCCTTTCTCTCCCCTACCTTGTCCAGCCTTTTCAGTATGCTGCCGCAGGGGCAGCTTTCATTTATCCATCTGCTCATATCTCCGGTCCTGTACCGTATGAACGGCATCCCCTTTCTCGTAAGTGTGGTGAACACGATCTCCCCCGTCTCTCCCGGAGGCGCTGCCCTCCCTGTATCCGGATCTATGATCTCAAGATAAAGGTCAGCCTCTCTTACATGATAACCCCTGCCGCATCCGCAGCTCACAGCGCATCCGAGCCCCATTTCCGTCATGCCGTAATGCTCGTATACCCTGCACCCGAAAACATCTTCAGTGATCCTCGAATCCTCTTCTTTCACGTACTCAGCGCTCAGAAGGACTGTCCTGAGATGCGGTATCTGCGTGCCTGTCTCCCGGTTTTGCCTGAGAGCTTCCTCAGCCAGCATACGCATGTGAGTCGGCACCGCCACAACCGAAGTCACGCCCTTTTTCTTCATGAGCTCCAGTATCCCGGCGGCTTCCTCCGCATTTTCCGCGCGGCCGTCAAGGGGAGGTATCATTGACGGCAGTCCATAGACTTCCGCCACGGCTCCGAAGCCTTCCACAGCCTCAGCAAGAAGCCGGCCTATCGATCCGGGCGCTCCGGCAGGCATCAGTATAAGTATACGGTCGCTGCTGTCAGTAAGAAGCTGCATCCCGTTTCTGAAATAGTCCACCGTAAGATCCTGATCCTCCTCAGTAAAAAATATCCTCTTCGGCTTTCCCGTGGTGCCTCCCGTATCCAGGGTCACTATGCGGCTGATAATTCCCGGGCTTACGCAGAGGAATTCTATCCCTCTTTCCCTCAGCTCATCGCCTGTGGTAAACGGCAGCCCGGCAAATATCTCCTCAAAAGTCACTCTTCCGTTCTCATAAGCCTGATAGCCGGCGTTTTTCCCTATCTTCTCCCTGTAGAAGGGACTGTTTGCCACGGCAAAGGAAACGGTATCCTCCAGCTTTTCCCATGTATATTCATCTATTGCCTTTCTTGTAAGTTTTTCGCCGGACGAACCCGTCTTTTCACCTGTCCATATATCAAGAAATCTTTTCATTCCCACTCCAAAAGCTCCGCCAGCTTCTGCAAGGTGGCCTCCACCATCATAGGACATTTTTCCAGCTTAGCCGCAGGATCGTCTCCTATGAGCTCATAACAGTCGAACGTTTCAAAGGCATCTTCGAACCAGTCCAGGTAATCCTGCACGAGTCCTCTCTCGGCCTCCTTGCCGTCCGCAAGATACATCATGCATACAGCGGCGGATACGACTCCGCATACTCTGCCGCATTTGACTCCGTCGCAGAGTCCCGCGAAGGCCTCCACAAGTCCCTGATTTTCCATTTCCATGCGTCTCAGGCTGATCTCGGCTATTATCTGGCTGCAGCAGTAACCCATCAGCTTAAGCTCAAATATCTCTTCCTTCATTCCAAACTCCTGTATATTCCGATATTTATCCCTGCAGAGGCTTTTCCGCTACGAGGAGAAAATATCCTATATCTCTGTTTTTTCCGGCTTCCTTCACATTGAGATCCGTCATGACGTCATCCAGACTTCCTCCGTCCATGAGGATCTGCGCTATGTAGTTGTCAAGGTCCTCCGAAAAGTCCTCAAACGCCTTTACCTTATATCCTATATCCTCAAGCTGCGCTATGAGCGGGTCTTTAAAAAACGCGCCTTCAAATCTGAAATCCACGAATCTCTTTGGGTCCTCCTCGCAGTCTCCCTCCTTGTGAGGTATGCGGCTCTGCCTTTCGGCTTCTATTTTCACCGCCTTCAGCTTCCCCGGATCCGGCGACTTCTCATAAACATCGCTTATTATCAGCCTTCCGCCCTTTTTCAGCACGCAGTAGACCTCATGGAGAGCCTCGTCCGGTATGTTTATCAGGCTCAGCACGCACTCCATGAATACCCCGTCAAATGTGAACGACGAATAGTCGTCAAGGAATTCTCCGTCTCCGAAATGTACGTCTATGCCCGGATATTTTGCCTTTGCCTCGCTTATTAGGCTGAGGTTCATGTCTATGCCCTCGGCCTTCATCCCCAGATCAGCCGAAAGATGATTTACCGTATCTCCCATGCCGCATCCTATATCAAGCACTCTGCTTCCCTTCTCCAGCCCCGCAAGGCTGACTCCCCTGTCGGTTATCTTGAAATCTCCCGGTCTCATTAATGTCATGTTTTCCGTACTCTCCTTCCTTGTCCCGCAAAACGCGGTATATGTATAATTTTATCTCAAGGCGGTGCGGGGTGCAAGACTTGTCTCTGTTTTGGCGATTTTTGATGATTTCGGCACCATGCCCGTCTCTTGTCACATATGCGAAGGCCGGCACTTCAAGGCGCTTCCAAGGCGCTTCAAAGTGTAGCAAAAAAGTTTCATGATTTTGCTGAAATCTCAAAAATTGTATCCTTTCTGAATCGCTTTTTTCATATTGATATATAACACATCCGCCATATTACGACGAATCTTATAATAAATAACAGCAAAATTTCGGTTTTTCAGCAAAATAGTTATTTTTAAGCTTCGCCTCACCTTGACACGGAAGGTCTGTAACTGGTAAACTAATGACAAAGAAAAGCAAGTAAAACTGAGTTCACCAAAACGGAGGCAATTATGAAGCTAAGAAAAATGACGTTAAACATCAACGGCGCCGACCGGATGTTTATCTGCGACCCTGAGAAGGATACTCTTGCGTCTGTAATAAGACGACTTGGCCTCACAGGGACAAAAGTCGGCTGCGGTACAGGTGTATGCGGTTCATGTTCCGTTATACTTAACGGCAAAGTCATCCGCTCATGTACCAAAAAGATCAAGTCAGTGGATGAGTACAGTGAATTGATCACAATCGAGGGTATTGGAGCTCCAAGATACCTCCATCCTATCCAGGTTGCTTTCATGCACGCCGGAGCTGTTCAGTGCGGTTTCTGCACACCTGGATTCATAGTTTCCACTTACGGGCTCCTTCAGGAAAATCCTGACCCTACAAGAGAGGAAGTAAGAGACTGGTTCCAGAAGCACAGGAACATATGCAGATGTACAGGCTACAAGCAGATCGTTGACGCTGTAATGAACGCCGCAAAGGTAATGAGAGGCGAATGTGCTCTGGAAGACATCATGGTAAAGCTTCCTGAGGACAAGGAATACTACGGCAAGCCGCTTGTAAGACCTGCCGCCCTGGCTAAGGTGTGCGGTCTGGCCGACTACGGCGACGACATCGAGCTGAAGATGCCTGAGAACACCCTTCACGCTGTACTCGTACAGCCTAAGGTGGCATTCCACGCAAAGATCAACAAGATAAACAAGGAAGAGGCCGAAAAGATGCCGGGCGTATACAAGGTAGTGACTGCCGCTGACATCGAAGGCCCTAACAGGCTGGGATTCTTCCAGTTCTCACCTAGATCAAAGGCTTCGGGCCAGTCCCATCCTATACTGGTAGAGGACAAGATCTTCAACTACGGCGACGTAGTGGCTCTCGTTGTTGCCGACACAAAGGCTCACGCTCAGGACGCGGCCAAAAAGGTGACCATCGAATGGGAGCAGCTTCCTGAATACAGGACATATCTGGAGGCGGCAATGCCTGACGCCGAAAGAGTGCATGAAGAGCATCCTAACGTATGGTCGGAGCAGCCTACAGTAAAGGGCGCGGGACACGATACTCCTGAGCTCATAGATGAGGCTCCTTATGTTGTCGAGGGCTCCTTCTATTCATCAAGAGAGCCGCACATGCCTATAGAGGGCGACACTGTCCAGGCTTACTGGGGAGACGATGGGCTTCTTACGGTACACTGTAAGGCAATGCAGATATACGCCAACATCTCCGACATCGCCGACGCCACAGGTCTTCCGGCCGAGAAGATCAGAGTCGTTGAAAACCCTACAGGCGCCACATTCGGCTGGGGTATCGCAGCAGCCACATACGCTATGGCGGCATGTGCATGCCTTGCCTGCGATAATATGCCTGTAGCTCTTTCGATAACATACTCCGAGTTCATGGCTCTCTCCGGAAAGCGTGCTCCTGCCTACACAAACGGCAGACTGGCCTGCGACAAGGACGGAAAGATAATAGGAGCCGAATGGGACTGCGGTATAGATCACGGCTCATACAACGAGCTGGGCGACGACCTTATGACAAGACCTGCAAGGTTCATGTTCTTCCCTTACAATGTTCCTAACTGCCTTGGACTTTCCAGAGTAGCGTGTACGAACCACAACTACGGAACAGCCTACAGAGGATACGGCTCGCCTCAGGCCTACACCGCCAGCGAAGCCCTTATGGATATGATGGCAAAGAAGATAGGCATGGATCCGTTCGAGTTCAGATATAAGAACGTTGCAAGACCGGGAGATCTCAACATCAACCAGTATCCTTTCCGTGAATATCCTATGGAAAAAATGATGGATACCTTAAGACCTATATATGAAGAGGTCAAGGCCAGAGTAGAGAAGGAGTCGACTCCTGAGAAGAAGAGAGGCGTAGGAATAGCATGGGGCGGATACAATGTTACAGAAGGAATATTCGACCAGTGCACCGTAGCTCTTGAGCTGCTCCCTGACGGAAGGATCGCCAAGTACGACACATGGCAGGATCAGGGACAGGGCGGCGATATAGGAGCTCTCATGACTACACTTGAAGCACTCAAGCCTCTCGGAGTTACGCCTGATGATATAAAGCTCATACAGAACGACTCCAAGTTCTGTCCTGACTCGGGAGCCACAGCTTCCTCAAGACAGCACTACATGAACAGTAAGGCCGTTGTCATGGCTGCCGATGAGCTTATGAACGCCATGAGAAAACCTGACGGCACCTACAGAACATACGACGAGATGGTAGCTGAGGGCATACCTACAAAGTATGAGACTCAGTATCAGAATCCTGAGGATATGACTCTCAGATATCTCGACCCTAATACAGGAAAGGGCAACCCTACGCCTGCCTTCACATATGCTCTGCATATGGCCGAGGTAGAGGTGGACACCAAGACGGGCAAAGCCACCTGCATAGGATACTGGTGCGTCGATGACGTAGGCGTTATAGGCAATGTAGCCGCAGTAGACGGTCAGGCTTACGGCGGACTTTCCCACTGCATAGGCTTCGCTCTCACCGAGAACTATGACGACGTCAAGAAGCACAACAACATACTGGGCGCAGGAATACCGACAATAAAGGATATACCTGACAACTTCAATCTTATCCACCACTGCACTGTAAGAAACACGAATCCGTTCGGCTCCTCCGGAGCTTCGGAAGCGTTCCAGTCAGCCGGTCACATGGCTGTAATAAACGCCATTGACAACGCCTGCGGTGTAAGGATATACGAGCTTCCTGCTTACCCGGAAAAGATAAAGGAAGGTCTTGAGAAGATCGAAAGAGGCGAAGAGGTGCTGCCTCCTAAGAAGTACTTCCTCGGTTCCGACTTCTACGAGGAGATGGAATACATCAAGAACAATCCTATGGAGGATCTGTTCGACGACATGTTCCCTGAAGACAAGGCCGAAACCTATGAATCGATAGTTGACTGAAAAAGATAAGCGCAAACGCCTTGACTGATATTAACAAGAGGTAATACAATATATCCGGCGGCAGATTTCCGGTACGGGATACTCTGTCCGCCGGATAGTTGTATGGAGAATGATTTTATGAAAAGATATCTTCCCGATTTCGACAAATGCCTTGAAAAGGAAATACCTTACTGTGCCGGAGAGTGCCCTTTTACCATGGATATACTCAACTTCATGGAAAAGGCCGCGCGCGGCTCTTTTAAGGCTGCCTTCAAGGTGTTCCGCGATGCAGCCGGATTCCCGCGTATCGCACAGAAGCTGTGCACCGCTCCATGTATGGATGTCTGTCCGAGAAAGGAGAGCGGCGGCAGCATAGAGATGAACCTTCTTGAGGAGGCGGCCTTGAACATGGCCGGCAATACTCCTCCGGTTGATTACAACATACCCCCAAAGAAGGGCAATATAGCCATAATAGGCGCAGGGCCGGCAGGTATGGCCGCTCTTCTTCGACTTTCAACAAAGAAATACCATGTGGAGATCTTCGAAAAGACCGACAGGACAGGAGGCTGTCTGTGGGATCTGATGGATCCCGGGATATTCAAAAGCGATTTTGAACAACAGCTCCTCCATCAGGAGTATGAATTGCATCTCAATACCGAGATCGAAGATCTTTCCGTTTTAAACGATATATCGGGCCTCAGGTTTGACGCTGTATTCGTTGCCACGGGAAAAGGCGGAAGGGATTTCGGACTTCTGGGATCCATAGGCCCCGAAGGCGACCCCTACTGCTTTGAAAAGGACGGGACAGGCTATTTCGCCGGCGGCATGCTGACAGGAGAAGATCCCGTATATGCTCTGGCAGACGGTCTCGCCATGGGCACTGTAATAGACAATTACCTGAAAACAGGGAACATGTATTACCCTCGACTGCGCCGCCGCTCCGCCATGTGCGAAGGCATGACAGAGGCAGCGGATACCGAGCCTTCCATCGTCCCTGCAGGCGGATCATACACAGAAGAAGAGGCTGTATCAGAGGCTTCAAGATGTCTGAGATGCCAGTGCGATATATGCAGAAGGCACTGCGATCTGCTGCAATTCACGGATAAATGGCCCGTTAAGGTCAAGGATGAAATAGTAGCCACAACCATAGAGGGCAAGAGCGAGCTCAAGGCCACTCCTGCCAAAAGGCTAATGTCGCTGTGCAACCAGTGCGGCATATGCAAGGAGGTCTGTCCTGAGGACATAGACCTTGACGGACTTTTTATGGCAGGCAGACAGAAAATGCATATGCAGGGGAAGATGCCATGGCCGTTCCACGATTTCTGGATACGCGATATGGAGCAGGCAGACAGCGGCGAGGCCTGTCTCATACGGGCTCCAAAAGGGATGGAGAGCTGCGGCTACGCCATATTCCCGGGATGCCAGCTTGGAGCTTCAGAGCCTGAGATCATAGTCAAGCTCTACGATGCTCTCCTTAACAGAAGACCCGATACAGCCATGTTCCTGCGCTGCTGCGGTATTCCTCTTCTCTGGGCAGGAAACAGAGAGCGCTTTGATGAAGAGATCGCTTCCATAAGAGATTCGTGGCGCGATCTGGGAAAACCAACTATGATAATGGGCTGCATGACATGTATGAAGCATTTCAAAGAACATCTTCCGGAGATCCCCGTAGTTTCTCTCGTGGAGATCCTGCGAGAATGGGATATAAGCGGAGGCTGCTGTGAAGAAACATTCTGCGTATTCGATCCGTGCTCGGCACGGCACGAGCCCGATGCCAGAAGCGCTGTACGTGAAATGGCCGAGGATATGGGAGTCAAGCTGGTGCCTCTTCCCGAAAACAACGAATATTTCAACTGCTGCGGATACGGCGGCCACGGCGACATCGCAAACCCGGCGTATGCTGAATTCGTGGCTCAGAAGCGTATAGACGAAAGCGACCTTCCCTACATCACATACTGTATAAACTGCAGGGATATATTTCTTAAGCGCGGGAAAACGGCCCGCCATATCCTTGAGCTCGTGTTCGGGGAAGGCAACGGTCAGGAAAAGCTGCCTACGGTGAGCGAAAGGCAGGATAACAGACGTCAGCTCAAAAGAGCACTGCTGGAATTTTTCTGGGAGGAAACCATGGAACCTGAAGAAAAAAAATATCCCATTGTCCTCAAAATATCCGAAGAAGTAAAGGCAAAGCTGGACAGTGAAAGGATACTTGAGGAGCAGGCGGCTCACACTGTCGATTTCTGCCAAAGACACAACAGGACTGTGCTCAACGAGGAGACAGGCACTCTTACAGGATACTGCGTCATAGGGCACGCCACCTACTGGGTGGAATACAGGCCCGTAGACGAGGATAAAGGTATATACGAGCTCATAAACGCGTATTCCCACCGTATGAAAATAGAACTGGAGGCTGTGTGGAATGGAATCAAACAGGAAACTGATCTGCAGTAAATGCAAATGTCCGCTTGAGGAGATAGAGACTCAATTCACCTATCTTGACAGGAAATTTCGCCACAAGGTCTTAAGGTGTCCGGAATGCGGTCAGGTCTATATACCCGAGGAGCTGGCAAAGGGCAAAATGGCCCAGCTCGAAAAATCTCTGGAAGAGAAATGACTTTGAAACGGGGTGTTGGAATCATGAATCATACTTATATGGACAGCGTCTCAGGATCAGGACTGTTCAAATATCTTAACAAAAATGATCACAAAAAAGCATGGCAGGAGCTTTCCATGGCTTCACGCTCCTATAGCGATGAACAGCTCATCCTTGGCCAGGGGGATCCGGTGCGCCGCGCCGGCATAGTCCACAGCGGAACCGTGCGAGGCGAAAAGCTTCATATGGAAGGTTCTTCCCATGTGGCTTACGTCTATACTCCCGGTGAGGTCTTTGCCTTCGAGGGGGCTGTTTCCGGCATAAAGACCTCTCCTCTCGATTTTACGGCTCAGGGAGACACTACTGTCATATTCTTCGATGTTATGAAGATATTCGGCGGTTCCTTTGAAAAGCAGCTCGTTACGGGGCTGTTGGAGCTCCTTGCCAACGACAATATAAAAAAGCTCTACAGGATAGAGACTCTTTCTCAGCGCAGGCTCAGAGACAGGATACTTACGTATTTCAGGATAATGTCTGAAAAAAAAGGCTCTCTCACATTTGCTCTCAATATGTCGAGGGAACAACTCGCCAGGTATCTGTGCGTCAACAGGACCGCGCTCTCCCATGAGCTCAATCAGATGAAACGCGACGGTATCATAGATTTTACGGGCAGGAGCTTCACACTGACGGAGTCTGCCGGGGCAGTTATTCAGCAAAAATGACTAATATGTTGGTATGACAACATCTTTTTTCCATTTTTTGTGGTACCATCTTAGCATAAAAAAAGCGGGATCTTAAATCCCGCAGAATTTGAGGAGGAACCATGAAAAAAATAATTACCGTTACCACTGCCATAGTTCTGGCCATGTCTATGTTTCTTATGACAGGCTGCGGCAGCAGTGAGGAAGAAGCGGAAAAACCTGAAGTTACAGTTCTGGCCGCGGCAAGCCTTGAGGATGCTCTCAATGAGATCATAGAGGAGTATGAGAAGGATGCAGACTGCGTCATCACTCCAAGCTACGGCGGCTCCGGAGATCTTGTACAGCAGATCGAGGGCGGCGCGCCTTGCGACATGTTTATCTCAGCCTCTTCAGCCAATATGGATGACCTTGAAGAAGGCGGATACATAGATGCTGACACGAGAACCGATCTTCTTACCAACACCCTGACACTTATAGCTACTACTGAGATGGCTGACGTTGTCACCATGGACAACCTCACCTCATCTGAGATCGGAACAATCTCAATAGGCGAGCCTGAGACTGTTCCTGCCGGGAAATACGCTACACAGGTGTTTGACAATCTGGGGATAACCGATCAGATATCCGACAAGATCGTTTATGCCAAGGACGTGCGCGCTGTCCTCAACTACGTTGTCAGCGGAGATGCCGACTGCGGTTTCGTGTACAGGACCGATGCTGTTCTGGAGGAAGACAACCTCTCTATAATAGGCGATGTTGACTCTGACCTCCATGACCCTATAGTATATCCGGCAGCCATACTCAACGAAGCGGCTGATGCCGACAATACCGCCGATTTCTTCGAGTTCATCCAGACCGATTACGCCAAGGAGGTCTTCGAGAAATACGGATTCACATTTTAAACTTAATTACCATGTTTGAACCAGTTATTCTATCTTTAAAAGTTGCTGCAATAGCTACTATAATTGCTTTTTTTCTCGGAGTTTTCTTTGCCTACCTACTGACAAAGAAAAACGTACCCGGCAAGAACATATGGGAGACCATACTCATTCTCCCTATGATCCTGCCTCCTTCCATAGTAGGTTACTTGCTTTTACTGGTATTCGGCAGGAGAGGCCCCATAGGGGCCTTTCTGCTGGACACATTCGGCATCCAGATAGTGTTTACCTGGATCGCCTGCGTCATAGCCGCGACAGTTGTCGCTCTTCCCCTCATGTATCAGAGCGCCAAAGGCGCTTTTCAAAGCGTGGACGAAAGCTACGAGCTTGCTGCCAGGACTCTTGGCAGCGGGCCTTTTAAGGTGTTCTGCACAGTTACGTTCCCCCTGTCGGGACCTGGAGTCGTGAGCGGCATAGTGCTCACGTTCGCAAGAGCCATGGGCGAATTCGGAGCCACTCTCATGCTGGCCGGAAACATACCGGGAGAGACCCAGACCATACCTACATCCATATACTACGATGTTGTCGCAGGAAGAGATGAGGATGCCATGACCCTGGTGCTCATCATGGTGATTCTCAGTTTTGCTCTCATATTCGGTCTGAATTTATGGCTCAAAAAAAAGAATTACAAAGGAAACTGAAGGATATGGGCGTTTATTTCAGGATATTCAAAAAACTAAATTATTTTGATCTGGATGTAGAGTGCTCGCTGGATAACGAGCTGCTTGTCATAGAAGGTGCATCCGGAGCCGGAAAGACCACAATACTCAACTGTATAGCAGGCATCCGCGTTCCCGACGACGGCAATATAAGTGTTGACGGCCGTATCCTTTTCAGTCATAATGAAAGGGTGAACATACCCGCTGAAAAGAGGAATATCGGCTATCTGTTCCAGAATTATGCTCTTTTTCCCAACATGTCGGTAAGGAGCAATGTGCTCTACGGCATCAGGAACAAGTCCGAGTACAAAAAAAGAGAATCAAGGAAAGCTCTCATCGAATACGCTGATCACATGATGGAGACCCTCGGCGTGTCCCACCTTGCGGACAAGCGTCCAACAGCTATTTCAGGCGGCGAAAAGCAGCGGGTCGCCCTTGCCAGAGCCATGGTAACAAGGCCCTCCCTGATGCTTTTGGACGAACCCTTTTCAGCTCTCGATGAAAGCACAAAGGAAAGCGTATACGAGGAATTCCTCCAGTTTAAGGACAACCTGAGGATACCTACAATATTGATAACCCATAACCATAAAGAAAGCGAGCTGTTCGCAGATAAACAAATTTTTCTTGAGAAAGGCAGAATAGTATAAAATGAAAGAGATTACCGTTGAAAAAGCCGTAGGCACAGTTCTCGCGCACGA
Organism: Bacillota bacterium; assembly: GCA_963929955.1. Classification (GTDB taxonomy): domain Bacteria; phylum Bacillota; class Clostridia; order Peptostreptococcales; family Anaerovoracaceae; genus Lentihominibacter. The sequence goes on along the minus strand of CAWVKQ010000048.1, from coordinate 17,088 downwards.
TCTTACGCAGATCATACCGGGCGAGTACAAGGGACCCAAGTTCAAAAAAGGACATGTAATAAAAGAAGAGGATATACCGGTGCTCCTTTCCATGGGAAAGAAGCATCTTTTCGTTCTTGAAAAGGACGACACCGATGTCCATGAAAACGAGGCCGCTGACCGCATAGCCTCAAAGGCTGCCGGAAAGGGCATAATCCTCTCCGAGCCTTCCGAAGGCAAAATAGAGCTGAGGGCTGCCGAAGACGGCCTTCTTAAGATCGACAGAGAAAGGCTCTTTAAACTCATCGCCCAGGATGAAATAATGTTCGCCACGATCCATGAAAATATAGTCGTAAAAAAAGGCCAGAAGCTGGCAGGCACCAGGATAATACCTCTCTTCGTGAAGGAAGATATCATGGTAAAGGCTGAATCCGTGCTGGCTGCAGGCCCTATTATAGAGGTACGGCCTCTCAGGAACATGAAGGTCGGAATAGTCACTACAGGCAGCGAGGTGTACTCCGGGATAATAAAAGACGCCTTCGGTCCTGTTCTCGTGAAGAAGTTCGGGGATCTGGGAAGCACTGTCGTAAAGCAGCTCTTCGCTGATGACGATGACGATATGATAGCGGACTGTATAAAGCAGCTCATAGACGAAGGTATGGATATCATAGGGATAACAGGCGGCATGTCTGTGGACCCTGACGACAGGACTCCTTCCGGCATAAGAAAGGCCGGCGGCGATGTGGTAAGCTACGGCGCTCCCGTACTTCCCGGAGCCATGTTCATGCTCTCCTATATAGGCGACGTTCCCGTTGTAGGCCTTCCGGGCTGCGTTATGTACAGCAGGACAAGCATCTTTGACCTTATAGTGCCGCGCCTTCTCGCTGGCGAGCACATAACAAAGGATGATATAAACAGGCTTGCTCACGGAGGCTTCTGCCTGAACTGCAAGGAATGCACATATCCTGTATGTGGGTTCGGCAAAGGCTGAGCTTCGTTATAATCGATAAAATCAGTCAGTAAAAAAGCCCTTTGACCGGAAAATCCGCATTTCCTGTCAAAAGGCTTTTTAAATATTCACTTTTGATCCGTGTTACTCGACTATCCTTCTCACGCTTACGATCTTACCTACGCTCTTAGCTCCGGATACGCATATGCCCTTGCCCGGGTTTGCGGCGTGAACGATCTTGCCTCCGCCGATATATATACCCACATGTCCGGAATAGTAGATTATATCTCCTGCTCTGGCTTCGCTGTAGGAAACGCCTTTACCTACGCTTCCCTGTGCGCCTGACGTCCTAGGCAGTGATATACCGAACTTTGCAAATACGCTCTGAGTGAACCCTGAACAGTCAGCTCCGTTGGTAAGGCTTGTTCCTCCCGATACGTAAGGGTTGCCTACGAACTGAAGCGCATAAGCGGCTATGGATGCTCCGTTACCGCTTCCGATCACCTCTCCGCCGTAATCAGCTCTCACAGTATCTCTCGGTCTTTCCTTTGTTCCCTTGTAGACGATGGTATCGCTGGATTCATTGAGAACCGCTGTGTCAACTACCTCAGATGTGAGCACGGTTCCGTTCACACTGACTACTTCGTTGGTAACAAGCTGATCTCCTGATGTGCCTTCGGATTTTACCTTGCTTTCACCCTTATAGAGCTCGTCGCTCTCTTCATAGGTAGTACTCGATTTGAGCTCCTGTACTGATCCCATTTCCGCGTTTATGGTCACGCAGAAAAGCGGCTCCTCCGAGTTGTTCTCCTCTATAACGTAATCCACCGCATTTTCCTCGGTCATCACTTCAGGCGCCTTCTCGCCTCTGCTGAGGGATTTTTCTTCAACGCTCAGCTTCTGATCGACCGTGATGGAATTGATCTGCGCTCCGTCAGGAGAGTACTCGTCCAGGATCGTTTCGATGACCTTCTCTCCGGTCCTGGCATCCTCTACGAGAAACAGTTCCTCATCTCCTGCCTTTACCACGTACGGATCTTCTACCTTTGTACCGTCAGCATATACTGCGTAAGGCTTCGTAGCTTCCAGAACGACCAACGCCGAAGCAATGGCCAGGACTACGGCAAGAGCCATGAGAAGTAACTTCCTGTGATTCTTTAAACCGGTAATCATAGATTCCCTTCCATTACTGTAACTGTTGCTTTTCGATTATAACGTACTGTCTATTATGCTTTGCTTAAGCACTCGTTAATTATACATTAATTTGCACTTTTTTTAAACCGGCAGCCATATATCTTCACATAATCTTCAAAATGGCATCGGTATAGAATTCATATACTTTACCATCACGCCAATCCAAACTCCTGAGCCAGCTTTTTGAAGCCTTCCATTGAATTTACTATGGTTTCGTGGGATACGCAGTATGCCAGTCTCACATATCCGGGACATGCGAATGCCGATCCCGGCACCATGAGTATATTGTACTTCTTTGCTGCCTGACAGAATTTTCCTTCGTCCTCCACAGGCGATTTCAGGAACATGTAAAATGCCCCTTCCGGCTTCACACAGTCAAATCCGCATGCCTTCAGGCCCTCGTAAAGCGCTGTCCTGTTCCTGTCGTAATATTCGAGATCCACCTTGGCATCAACGCACCTTCCTATGATCTTCTGCTGCAGCGCCGGCGCGTTGACGCAGCCAATAATCCTGTTGGCATTGGACGCTGTATCGAATACCAGGCTGCTCTCCTCAAGCTCGGAAGGTATGACAAGATAACCTATACGTTCTCCCGGAAGTGACAGGGACTTGCTGTATGAGTAAGCTACTATGGTGTTGTCATAGTATTTTGTTATATAAGGCACCTGTGCCCCGCCGTATGCCAGCTCCCTGTAAGGCTCATCGGATATTATGAATATGGTCCTTTCGAGCTCCTTCTGCTTCCGTTCCAGTATGGACGCTATCTCTTTTATTGTTTCTTCACTGTATATGACTCCTGTCGGATTGTTGGGCGAGTTGAGGAGAACAACTCTTGTTTTATCGCCTATGAGCTTCTCAAACGCCTCAAGGTCAGGATAAAAAGTATCCTTATCCGTCGGTGCCTGCACCACTTTGCCGTCGTAATTGTTTACATACCAGTTGTACTCAAGGAAATACGGGGCGAATATTATGACTTCCTCGCCCGGATTCAGTATTGTCTTTAACGCTACGTTTATACCGCTGGCAGCTCCCACTGTCATAAGTATGTTCATATAATCGAACTTCGTCCCGAACCTTCTGTTGAGAGAATCGGCAATGGACTGCCTCACATCCTCAAAGCCCGCATTGCTCATATAACCGTGGAGCGCCACGGGATCCTCGTTTTTCAGCAGATCTACAGCTGCCTCTGTGACCTGATCCGGAACAGGAGCATCCGGATTCCCAAGGCTGAAATCGTATACGTTCTCAGCGCCGAATTCGGCTCTCATCCTGTCTCCTTCCTCAAACATTGTCCTTATTGCTGAATTATTCGCCATGAGTGGCTTCATTTTTTCCGCTATCATAAAAATCCTTTTCCTTTCGCTTATATTGCGCAGTCACGCGCTATCCGAGGTTTTTCGCCAGGTTGCATACGAAATCCTGGACATTTGTCACTATGCCCTTGGCGGCAAGGCTTCCTCTGTCAGCCAGCTTGTTGACCGCGAATTCAGATGTATCGACTATGTAAAAATACACAGGTCTTACGCTTCCGTCTTCAGCGACCCTGTATGACGGCGTCATATTGCCGGCCGCGATGGTATGAAGCACCGTAGCCATTCCAATGACAGTCGTCGACCTCCTTATATGGCTTCTTATGGCGTCCTGGCCGATATAAGTATGCTCATATACCTCCGGCAGAGGCCCGTCATCCCTTATCGATCCGTTCAACAGGAAGGGGACTTTGTTTTTCAGACAGCTGTATATTATGCCGTCTCTTATGTCCTCGCCCTCTACAAACGCCTGTATGGAGCCGTACAGATTGACCTTGTTTATTGCGTCTATATGGTTGTAATGCCCGTTGAAATGCAGCCTCTGAGTCTTTATATCCTGTCCCAGAGCCGTTCCGAACAGTCCCGCCTCAAGATCATGGGTAGCCAGAGCGTTGCCTGCCAGCAGCGAGTGTACATAGCCTCTGTCTATGAGCTCCGAAAAAGCGCTTCGAGCTCGCGCGTCAAAGGCGCAGGCAGGTCCCAGTATCCACGTTATATGGCCGTGCTGCCTCTCGTATTCAAGGAGATCGTACAGGCTGGTATAATCGTATGAAAAAGCTGTTTCCCTGCTTCTGCCCTGCCTGAATGAAAAGGAGCTTTTTTCCTCCTGTTCCTCTCCCGGGAACCTGAATCCGCCGTCATGGACGTATATCCCCTCCTCGCATTTTTCCGTGCGCCCCAGAAAAACAAGATCGCCCTTCTTTATGTTCCTGAACTCCTTTACCGCTATCTTTCCGTCCTCGTAAACAGCCACGCAGTCCATTCGCGAATCCTCCGGAAGTATCCAGTTTTCTCCCACTTTGAAATACTCCGGGAATATGGATGTTGCGTGAAAGCCTTCGGGAGCAGTCATATCTCGGGGCGCAGCCGCCATGGTGGCTTCAGGCGCATCCCTGAACATGTCCCTGCTGAAATCCGGTTTTATATACTCTCCAAGTCTGAATGTCATGTATGCCACCTCTTCCTGCCGACTTACTTATATCTTCGCGTCCTTTACAGACTCAAACTCCTCCACTACCTCATCTGACGGCTTTGTCATCAGACTGAACACTATTATAGCCAGAGACGAGAAGATGAAACCAGGTATTATTTCATATATATCGAATATGCCGCCGGAAAGATTGTACCAAAGAAGATCAGCCACTCCTCCGGCGATCATTCCCGCTATGGCCCCTGAAAGCGTCATCCTCTTCCAGAACAGCGAGAACAATATCAATGGTCCGAATGTGGCTCCTATACCTCCCCAGGCGCAGGACACCAGGTTGAATATGGAGCTGTCCGGATCGAGTCCCAGAAAAATAGCGATCACCGACACGGCCACTACGGCTATCCTGCTCACCCATACGAGCTGTCTGTCATCAGGATCCTTTTTAAAGAGGGTAGCGAAAATATCCCTTGAAACCGACGAGGCCGTTACAAGGAGCTGCGAGCTGGCCGTGCTCATGGTGGCTGCCAGTATGGCTATGAGAAGAACTCCCGCTACAACAGGATTGAAGAGCGCATCTATCATCTCCATGTACACTGTTTCTCCGTCCGCAAGATCAGGCATGAAGGCTTTGCCTACAATACCCACGCAGACTGCCGCCGAAAGTGTAAGCACCACCCACACCATAGCCATTCGTCTCGATTTTTTTATCATCTCGGAATTTTCTATGGCCATGAAACGCACCAGTATATGAGGCTGTCCGAAATACCCAAGACCCCAGCCGAGAGCCGAGGCCAGCAGAAGGCTGTCTATGCCTCCTCCCTCTGTATGAGGGAAAAAGCTCAGGGTCTCTGTAGTAAGGGCAGACAGTTTTTCGGCTACCACCTCAGGTCCCCCGACATGGAAACAGGCCACCACAGGCACTATCAGAAGCGCGAAAAACATGATTATGCCCTGTATCGTATCGGTCCAGCAAACAGCGGTGAAGCCTCCCATGGCGGTATAGGCGAGAACTATTATGGCCACTATTATCATTCCCAGCGTATAATCCATTTCAAAGACTGTGGTGAAAAGCTTGCCGCCCGCCACCATCTGGGATGATGTGTATACGAGAAAAAATATGACGGTGAACACGCCCGCCACCATCCTCAGTATATGCTTCCTGTCTCTAAATCGGTTTTCAAAGAAATCAGGCAGCGTTATGGCATTGCCTGCTACCTGAGTGTACTTTCTGAGTCTCCTTGCTACGAACAGCCAGTTGAGATATGTGCCGAGGGCAAGACCCACGGCTGTCCAGATGGCTTCCGAAGTACCGGCAAATATAATGTACGCCAGTCCCGGAAGGCCTGTGAGCAGCCATCCGCTCATATCAGACGCCTGAGCTGACATGGCTACCGCAATAGGCGGAAGCTTCCTTCCGCCCAGAATATATTCGGACATATCGTCCTCTTTATTATAGTATTTCATTCCTATGGCGACCATGACCCCCAGATAAATGACGAACACGGCGCCGATGATTATCGTATCCATTGGACTTCTCTCCTCTGTATATATTTGCGAAAACGCTGTTCCCCCTATTTCTTCTCTATCCTGTCTGTTCCCATATACCCGCGCAGTGCCTCAGGTATCACTACGGATCCGTCCTTCTGCTGGTAGTTCTCCAGTATTGCGGCCACTGTCCTTCCGACGGCAAGGCCTGAGCCGTTCAATGTATGGACGAATTCAGGCTTTCCCTTTTCCGCAGGTCTGAACCTTATGTTGCCCCTTCTTGCCTGATAGCTTTCAAAATTACTGCATGAGGATATTTCCACATATCTTCCGTAGCTAGGCATCCACACCTCTATGTCATATGTCATTGCTGCCGAGAAGCCCAGATCTCCCGTAGACAGCCTTACGACCCTGTAAGGTATTTCCAGTCTCTGGAGCACCTTTTCCGCAGCTGCAGTGAGAGACTCCAGCTCATCGTATGATGTCTCCGGTTTTACGAATTTAACGAGCTCGACCTTATTGAACTGATGCTGCCTTATAAGGCCTCTCGTATCTCTTCCCGCAGAACCCGCTTCCTTTCTGAAGCAAGGCGTATATGCCGTATAATAAAGCGGCAGTTCATCCTCGTTCATTATCTCATTCATCCTCAGGTTAGTGAGAGGTACCTCCGCAGTAGGGATGAGGAAGAAATCCTTTGCGGGAACATGGAACATATCGTCTTCAAACTTCGGAAGCTGCCCCGTTCCGGTCATAGCGTCCCTGTTTGCCATGAAAGGAGGAAGTATCTCCGTGAATCCGTTTTCCTCGGTGTGGAGATTAAGCATGAAGTTTATGACCGATCTTTCCAGTCTGGCTCCAAGGCCCTTATATACCGTGAACCTTGTTCCCGTTATCTTGGCAGCTCTTTCAAAATCCAGTATATCAAGATCAGTTCCTATATCCCAGTGAGCCTTTTCCTCAAAGTCGAATTCTCTCGGTTCTCCCCACTTCCTCAGCTCAACGTTGGCGCTGTCGTCAGCCCCCTCCTGTACGTCCTTATACGGTGTGTTAGGCACGTTCAGAAGCGCATCCCGCAGTTTTGCCTCCACATCGCTGACCTGACTGTCCAGCGCTTTGATCTCTTCTGAGAGCTTTTTCATCTCAGCCATTATCTCAGAGGTGTCCTTGCCTTCCTTTTTGAGCGCAGGTATCTGCTTGGAGGAAACGCTCTGCCTGTTCTTCATCTGCTCTACCCGGGCCAGGAGTTCCCTTCTCTCTTTATCGTATTCAAGCACATTGTCTATGCCGAAGTCCCCCTGTCCTCTGGACTCTACCGCCTTTTTGACATTGTCAAAATCTTCTCTTATTCTCTTTATATCCAACATATCGGCTTCCTCCGTAAATTAAAATAGATTCTTTTTATATATTATATACGTTCTGCTAAGCTCATCGGCTTTTTTCTGCATCTCTATCTGCAGATCAGAAGCTGTGTCATAGTTCCCTTCGTCCAGGGCCCTCTTTATCCTTGTAAGGAGGCACGGCTCATCGAGAGTATCGCGTCCGAGCCGGTTACGCAGTCTCTGCACCTTTTCCCAGTAATGTCTGTCATAGTCGACACAGTCCGTATCGCTGTGAGCCCTGCTGCAGTTTCTGACAAAATCCATAACATCGGGGATTATCCTGTTATGCAGCTCCGTGGACCACTGCTGCAGCACAGCCTCCCTGTATGAATCAAGGGTCATCTCGCTCATGACACCGTCGCGCTTGAATATCTCAAGCTTTTCAGGGCATTCGTCAAAGGCCTTTATATTTTCCCATACGGTCCTCGGAGCCCTGCCGAATATCCTGTCTCTTTCTTCCTGGGTGTATTCTTCGAATACATCCTTCTCGCTTCTGTACACCCTGTCTTTTTCAAGATAAAAATCCTCCTGGCCGTAATCCTTGGAAATGGACTGCTCAAGCTGAGAAGGAGTCTTTTCCCTTTCAAGAGCCTCCTTTATCCCGTCCAGCATTGCCATGTATGAAGCTGCCAGAACAAGATATGTGTTGCTCTTCGGATTCGGAGATCTCAGCTCGAATCTGGTGGCGAGAGGGTTTCCCACTTCCCTTACGAGTCCCACGAGTACCGTCCTGTTCCTCGAAGGTCTGAGAGCGCTGTGACCCAGGGATGTGACAGTGCACACGGGCGCTTCATACCCCGGCTTCAGTCTGTTCAGGGAATCGTTGCTGGAATTCACGAATGGATTTATCACATCGTAGTTCCTTAAAAGTCCCATGAGAGCTCCGAATCCCACAGGGCTCATAAACTGGTTCTCAGCATCGGACGGAGCGAAAAGATTTATCCTTCTTCCGTCCCTGAGCTTTGCCGCTACTCCCATATGAGTATGCTCGCCGTTTCCGGCCACGCCCTCCATAGGCTTTGCCATAAATGTCACTTCAAGCCCGTATGTCCTGAATATATCCCTTATGACGTACTTTATATGATTCTCATTATCCGCAGCCTGCACTGCGGATGAATATTTCCAGTCTATCTCAAGCTGCTCCATTACGTGATCGTAATTTCCCGAATTTCCCAGCTTGGCCTTTACTCCGCCGACTTCCTTATGGCCCATTTCCATCTCAAAGCCGTATTTCTGCAGCACCAGCATGGTTTCTTCAAGAGCTGTCCTCACCGGTCCCGTTGTCCTTTTCCAGTACTGCTCCTTCAGCATCTGAGCCGTGGAAAGCTGCTCTCTGTCAGCATCGTCATCGGGAGTCTTTACCCAGAATTCCAGCTCAGTAGCCGCAGTTATTATTATATCCTCTATGTCGTCCGCGCTGTCGGCATCCAGATATTCAAACACATATGGATGGTTTTTCAGAAGTTCCAGAAGATCCTTCCTGAAATTAGTTATGGCATCTCTCAGGATAACTCTTGATCCGACTCTCTCGGAATCGTTATGTACAAGGGAAGACGGTATTCTCAGCGTACCTACCGGCAGGCCTGTATCCGGATCTTTATAGTTAAAATTGTGATCAACGAACCAGTTGACCGTAGTGTCCGGTATTATGTCCACCTTTGCATTGTTCAGCTCCGCTATCTTCGGCAGCACTACGCTGGAGCCATCCGTCTGTACCCCGGTGCTGTAAAAGCCTTCGGGATCCTTGAGAAATTCCTCGACGGGTATCTTCTCATCTGTATCGTGACCCCCTATGTCAATACCCACAAGAGATACGAATTTTATCTCCGGGTGGCTTCCCAGAATAGCTCTCACATCATCTGCCCCGTGCTTGTCAGCCGGTATGGTGAACAGCATTTTATTCAAGTCATAAGATAACATTATTCCGCTTCCTCCATATCTTCTTCCGATCCTTCTGTCCCTTGACAGAGTCCTGCTGTTTTAACGCAAAATAAGTCAGAACATTCTCTTCATGCCTTATGGGGAACGTTGAGAATGTCCTGAACAATAAACTTTATTCACTTAACATGTTCAAATATTTCTCCAGCTCATCCAGGTATCTGCCGTATTCCGCCCATTCGCCGTTCTGCGAAGCCTCCTCAGCCTTGCTGAACGCTTCCTGAGCGTTTTTTACGATCTCCGACCGGCTCAGCGTATCGCTGCTTCCGCTGTCTGCCGCCTGCTGATCGTCGCTACCCTGGCTTTCCTGAGCGCTTCCTTCTCCGAAGAGCGAATTCAGCGCTTCAGCCAGAGTAGGCTCGTATGCGATCCTGTCTCCATAAGCGACTATTACCCTCTTTACTTCAGGTATACTTGAATTTGTAGCCTCCAGGTATACCGGTTCTATATAGAGGAGGGAATCCTCTATAGGAACAACGAACATATTTCCTCTGCTGTAATTGGATCCCGAAGAGTTCCACAGCGAGAACTCCTGTGATATCTCCGTGTTCTGGTCTATCTGTGCCTCCACCTGCATAGGTCCGTATACGGTCCTGCTCTTAGGCATCTGGTACAGTATGAGATCTCCGTAATTCTCTCCGTCGTTCCTCGCCACCATAAGTCCCATCAGGTTATTCTTGTCACGAGGCGTGAACGGTATGGAGTTGACGAATTCGGCGCTTTCCTCTCCCGGCAGCTTCATTATATAGTAGTTAGGCGTCATTGCCTGCTCTTCCATGCCGTATATCTCATTGGATATCTCCCAGAGGTCTTCGTTCTGGTAGAACACCTTGACATCGTTCATGTGATATCTCTGATATACCTGTGCCTGTATGTTGAGCAGCGTGCTGGGATATCTTATATGAGCCCTTATCCCTTCCGGCATGTCTTCCATATCCTTGAACAGATCAGGATATATCTTCTTGAACGTCTGAGCCATAGGATCAGTATCGTCTACTATATAATAGCTTGTCGTACCGTTATAGGCATCTATTACCACCTTTATCGAGTTCCTGATGTAATTGGTGCCGCTGTTCTCACTGTAAGGCTCTGAGTAAGGATACATGTCGGTATGGGTATAAGCGTCTATTATCCAGTAGAGACCGCCGTCAACGGTGATCATATAAGGATCGCTGTCATACTCAAGATAAGGCATTATCTCCTGTACCCTGGCGGCTATGTTCCTGTTTATAAGTATCTTGGAATCGCTGTTCACATTGCTTGAAACAAGCAGATTCACGCTTCTCTCCCTTACAGAGAACATAAGCTTGTTTATAAAATTCATCTTTATCCCGGCAGTTCCCTCGTACTGTGTGTACTTGTTGCTGTTACCATCAGGATAGTCGAACTCATCCTCTGATGTATTTACGAGGACATAATCATTTGTCAGCTCACCGTAGTATATCTCAGGTCTTGTTATATCTATCTCCTCTGCCGTCGATTCAGGAGGTATACCTCCTATGAGCACATCAGGCTGGCCGCTTGCTGTTATTTTGTCTACTCTCGAAAGAGTGACTCCGTATCCGTGAGTATACTTGAGATGTCTGTTAAGCCAGGTGTCGCTGATCTTTTCCTCGTCTATCTCTCTCGGTGAAAGGAATGTCTGCGTATATTCACCGTTTATCATGTATCTGTCAACGTCAACATCATTGAACGTATAATACTGCCTTATACTCTGGGTCTGGTTATAAAATGTCTGAGTAGGCGAATAATCATTGATCCTTATATTGGATATGGTCTCGTCGTTATTGGCTATATCCTCTCCCGTAAGATCCTGACTGGCCGCGAAATCCCGCATATCCACTTCACTGAGGCCGTAAGCCTGCTGAGTGTATTCTATATTTCTCTCAAGATATTTGCTTTCCTTGTTTATTTCATCCGGATTTACGATCAGGTTCTGTACTATGAGCCCTGCTCCCATTCCCAGCAGTCCTACGATCACCATGATCACAGGCGCTGTTACAGCCGGTTTTACCTTTCGCTTCGATATGCCGTACGCGAATCCCACAGCCGCTACAACAGAGAGAACCATCAGTATCCTGTACTCCCACAACGTAACGTTCACGTCCGTAAAGCCTGCTCCGTGGACCGCTCCCGTACTGCCGAACAGAAGACTGTACTGCCTGAGGAAGAAATGTACACCCAGCATTATGAAGAACAGCACTCCGACTATTATAAGCTGCTTTTCAGCTATGGATATGAGCATCTTCAGATTGTTGTTGTCAAACTGCTTTTTCTTCTTCGGCCTGCTGTTAAAATTACCTTTTCCCCCGGCAAAGGACTGGGCAAACTTCCCGAACATATCGCCTATGTTGTCAAAGCCTCCGCCTCCTGTTCCGAATCCGCCCACATGAGGCTCTTCCTCCGCGTAATCCTCATCTTCGCTTCCGGAATCGTCATCCCTGAACATCTGCGGCGTCCTCATGGAAAGCAGTATGGCATAATAGGCCACCGTAAGGACTATAAAAGCAATAAGGAGTATTATCAGTATCTGGTTGAGCTCCTCTATAAAGCCCAGTCTGAACACATAAAATGATATGTCCAGATCATAGAGCGGATCTTCCAGATCAAAGCTCGTGCTGTTGGAAAACTCCAGGAAACTGAACCAGAGCCTGGTGACTGTGAAATATGTGGTCACTATGCCGAAAAGTCCCGCAAGCCCCCAGGATATGAAGTTGAGTCTTCTGTGGTCTGTCTGCTCACTTGACTCTATCTTCTTGAAATATCCTCTTTTGAGGAACTTCAGATACACATACGCGAGAAAGGTGATCACCACAAATGTAGGTATGCCTATCTTTAGTTGTGTAAACAGTTTGGTGAAAAATACAGAAACATAATCCAGCTCTCTGAACCACAGAAAATCCGTTATAAAGCCTATAAGGCTCGCAAACAGAATTATCAGTACGATAAGAGCCAGTATTATCCACTTTATTCCCCCTCTGCGCTTTCCCTTTACGTTTTCCAAATTATATCCTCCTCTTTAAACTTCATAACATGCTGCCATTTTCATGACAAACTCTCTATCCGGATACATGGAGTAAACCTTCTCTGCAGAGGTCCCTCCTATAGTCTCCCTCACCCATATGTAATAGTTGCTTCCCGCCTGGCGTATCTCGCCTATTTCCAGCTTTTCGAATTCTCCGTTCATAGGCCGGTTTTTAAGCGCAGCGGTCTCCGTATAAAGATTTGAATCTCCGTCTATCATCTTGAGAGCCCGCTCGTTCCCTTTGTTCATAAGTTCAACTTTATTTGACGCAAAAGCTATCATTTCGCCTACGACCTCTTCATCATAATAGACCGGATAATTGTCTTCATCCCTGCCCCATTCGACTTGGATCATAGGCTGTGATAGGACCAGGTCCGATATCTCCCCGTCAGTCTCCTGGTCATATCCCAGATCTGAACTGTAAACGATCTCCTTTATGTTGTTATTTTTATTTCTGTCCATCTGAGCCGTTATAAGGTCGGTCTTGTCCTCCATCGGCTCCGCTCTCACCTGGGCGGCTATTACGCTGTATTCCGTATCGTCTCCGGTAATGAGCTGTATGACCTTGTTGAGCTGTGAATCTATAAACTCAGCCGCCTTGCTCTGAGGCGCAAGGAACCTTATCCCTATGCCTACGACCTCTGCAGCCAGTATCACGATCAGCACTACCAGGACTATCTTAAGGGCGAGTCTGCCCTTTCCGCCGCCTTCATGCTCATCGTCATCATCATGTCCGCCGTCTCCGAAGTCAGCGTCTATTCCTCTTTTTCTCGCCTTTTCTTCCCTGGCTCTGAGCTTTTCCTGCTTCTTTCTTTCTTTTTCACGCTGCCTGAGCTCCTTCCTCGTGAGGCCCTCTTCATCATCGTCATCATAGAAATCGTCTCCGTAGAAATCGTCCATGGCGCTCTTTTCTATGTTTTTGTTCTGCTCCTGCTGCTTTATGTAATTGGCCGCTTCTTCGACTCCGTAATTGTCAAAATCATTGGCAGGCGCTTTCTTCACCTGCTCGCTTTGAGGCATTACGACAGTATCGTTCAGCTGAGGTTTTTCTTCCTGCGCAGCCGGCTTGTCGGCAGGCTTGTTTTCATCCATGCCGTTGACGCTCTCAAACTGACTGAGAAGATCGTCCACCTGATCCTGTTCTTCTTTTTTGAAGTCTACAGGCTTCGCCTCTGCCGCAGGAGCCTCCCCGGCAGCCGCCTTTTCTGCGGCGGCAGCGGCTGCAGCTCCTGCTGCTACGCCCGCCGTGACCCCCGCCACTCCTGCAGGCTGCAGGCTTTCAAAGAATTTATCGTCTTCCTCTGTTATGCCCTTCTTTATCTCCTCCTCAGGCACGACCTTCGTATCGTCGTTTATCCCCGCGAGTATAGCCGCTTTGTCAACTATGCGTGTTTTGCTCATATCATTGCTGCTGAGCATCGTATCTCTTCCCGTAACAGGATGAGACTCCTCTTCCGCAGCTTTTTTCTGCTCAGGCTTTTCAGGCGCTTCAGGCCTCTTTTTCTCCGGCTCCGCTTCATCCTCGAACTGAGCAAAGAATTCGTCCCTGGCCCTTGCCATTTCATTTATCTGATTTTTAGTAGCCTGATGGGCTTCTTCTACTTCTTTTCTCGGATGTACCGTGTTTTCCGCTCCCGCCTGATCGGCTGCATCGCTTCTGAGATCGGCCACCGCGGCTTTTATCTTGGCAGCCTCCTCCTGACGCATCCTTGCGGTCTGCTCCAGAACCTTTCTGGCTTCCTCCTGAGCCACAGCCTGATTGGCCTCAGCTGCAAGCTTCTGTCTCTCTGCTTCCAGCTTTCTCTGAGCCTCTTCTTCGGCAAGCCTGTGTCTTTCCTGCTCAGCCTTGAACCTGGCTTCCTCTTCGGCCGCAAGCCTTGCTTCCTGCTGAGCCCTTATCTTGGCAGCCTCCTGTGCTGCCCTGAGGTCGGCTTCAGCCTTTAATCTGGCCTCTTCAGCCTCTCTTATCTTGGCTTCGGCCTCAGCCTTTATGCGCGCTTCTTCCTCAGCAAGCTTTCGCGCTTCCTCTTCTGCCCTGAGTCTGGCTTCATGCTCCTGTCTTATCTTCTCTTCCTCGGCCTTTATACGCTCTTCCTCAGCTCTCTTTTTCTCTTCTTCAGCCTTTATGCGAGCCTGCTCGGCTGCTTCAGCGGCCATTCTTTCCGCTTCGGCTGCCCTGGCTTCCTCTTCGGCCTTTTTTCTGGCTATTTCGGCAAGCTTTTCAGCTTCTGCCTTTTTCTTTTCTTCAGCTTCTTTTCTGGCCTGCTCCAGCGCTTCCGCCCTGGCCTCTTCTTCCAGCCTCTTTGCCTCCTTCTCGGCTTCCTGAGCCTCTATTCTCTGAAGCACGTCTGACTGAAAAGCTTTAGGCTGATAAGGCTTCACTATTCCCTCTGATTCCAGAAACTCGTCCATGGAAGCAGGTTTTATTGATCTTTCCCTGAACTTTTCCGAAGCGAGAGCATCGGCTTCGGACATTTCCTGCTCAATGGCGTTCCCGCCTTTTACCTTCTGATATTCCCTGTTAAGGAGCTTCTGGAACTCCTCGTTCTTTTTATTGAAAGTGTAGAACTTGTCTATTCTCTCGGAAGCGCTGAGCGGCTCTGTCTTCTGAGTCTGATCCGCCTGTCCGAAAACCGCCTGCTCAAGATCCCTGCCCTTGAGCACCTCCGGTTCGCGCGGAGCTGCCTTTTCAGCCGGAGCAGCTGCGCGCGGCTCCGCATGCGGCTCTGCATTATGTACTGTTTCCCTTTTGCTCTTCGGATCAGGGATGTCGTCAGGATTCGCGTTCCAGTTGAAATCTATATCGTCTGTCTTCTCTATAACATTCCTGTCAGGATAGTCTGCTACGTTCCAGCTGAATTCCTCAAATACAGGTCTTGCTGCAGTCTCTTCCCCGGCAGTCTTCACATTGTCTGCACTGCTGTCTGCGCTCTTTTTCGTCTCTGTCTGTCTGACCGCTTCATTGTCGGCGGCGCTGGCAGCTTCCACGGGGCGCTTCCCCTGATCTGCCACCGGCTGGCCGCAATTACTGCAAAATTTCGAGCCATCCGCTATCTCGCTTCCGCAATTTTTACAATACATAAGTTCCTCCTCCTGGATATCATTCTTTTATCAGCTCTTCCAGTTCTTCTGCTGTATATTTTTTCCCGCTTCTCCCCACATCGCGGCCTCTCGGCCTGTCGGTATCCATACTGTTTTTTATCCGGGAAAACTCATGGTCGTCATCTATGAAATCCAAATCGATCTCATCATATATTTCATGATCTTTTTCATCACGCTCTTCCGTCTGACCGCTACGGTTTTCCGGCGGCGCTTCTATCATTTCAAGAAGCGCGCCTTTATTATCATCGTTCTCTTCCTGTACGTCTTCTTCCGGTCTCCGCGCTTCTTCAGCGCTTTTTTCTTCCGTTTTCTCCGGCTCAGCCGCAGCCTCTTCCGGTCCCGGAGCTTTTACGGCCTTTTCGGAAGTCTCTTCACGTACGGCCGCGCCTTCTTTTTCTTCCTCTATATATGTATTCCCGGCTCCGGCCTTTTCTTTGATGTCCTTTATGCTGTCAGCCGGCGTCTCATTTGTCACCGTATCAGCCTTTACGCCTTCTTCTGTATCAGCGGCCTCTTTGGGCTCCTTCTCTCTTACCCAGCGAAAAGGATCCTGTCCGTCTTCTCCGGCTCGTTCATCCTTTCCTTCGCTTATATTCATCACCATATCGCGAGCCGGAGAAGGTCTTTCCCTGTTTTCTCCGTCATACTCATACTGACGGTGTCTGAACCTGTTCATATCGGAGACTTCTCTGCGTATAGCCTCCATTTTTCCCAGCGTTTCTATGGATGAGGCAAGAGCTATGAGTCTGCTGTCCATGTCCTTAAGGGCAGCCTCCATCTCTCTCAGCTTCTCAGCCCGCCTGCTGGTCTCATCCTTCCATTCTATAAACAGGAACACGTATGCTGCAGTAAAAAAAATCCACGCAGCAACGATTACGATTATTATTGTAGTCATACAGCTGTTCTCTCCTGACGTGATTCGTTACGTTTCCATCGACACGACATGTCTGCAAGTTACTGCTTTTGGGCATACCTGTACGAATTTATAGTCTCATGTATTATACTATAAGTAACGGGCAATTTCAAATGTATATGCAAAAAAGGCTGGGTTTCTTTGGAAAAAACCGCCCTTTTCGCACCAAAGGCATAAAAGACGGAATCATCGCTTACCCGATCGACTGTCAGCAATCGCAAAATCACGCTCCGCCCGCCGCCCCGTCAAATTATTTAAAAAAAGTTCTTGATAAATCGATTTTATTTTTGTATAATCGTATGTGCGAGTTGAAAAAGACTTTTCAATATGCACCATTAGCTCAGCTGGCAGAGCACCTGACTCTTAATCAGGGTGTCCAGGGTTCGAACCCCTGATGGTGTACCAAGAAACCTTTGAAATTTCAATGTTTCAAGGGTTTTTCTTTTGAGTATTTCACCGTCATAATCGAGCAATTACCAGTATTTTAACAAATTCAGGCTGCAGGTGTACGATATAGTTGAAAATACAGGCTCTTAAAAGGCTTTTAATTCCATTGCCTTTTTTACTTTTAAATGCCTGTTTTCCATTCCGCAAAAAACCTCCTATCAGATACATTTTACCCGATAGGAGGCTTGATGAATGTGCTATTTATGTTGGTTATCTGCTG
>CAWVKQ010000047.1:0-14258 GCA_963929955.1 Bacillota bacterium | reverse complement strand
AAGTTGAAAACACTTTTCATTTGTTGTATAGTTTTTATTGGTGGTGTTAAGTTTTTTCATACAGATATTATACCACCAAAACCCTTGTAGGTGTTGAACTTGCAAGGGTTTTCATGTTTTTATGCAAAAGAAAGGAGCTATCGCTCCGGCCAACCTGATCGGTCAACTGTGCGACAGCCCCTTGCGCTTTATTGGATTTCTTCTGATTCAGTATGCTTATCATTTTTATACCACCGCGTTAAGACATTGCATTTATATGCACAGATGTTGCTAGAGAATATTTTCCTGCTCCATGAGCGGCAGATCTACACCTAATTTTTTATTGCACGCGGTATTGTATACTTCCGCGGCCAGAGCGATATCGGAAATGGCCATACCTTCATTAATAGCCAGTATTACGTCTTCCGGATTTTCACGACCCGGCTCTTCACCGATCACGATTTTCCCCAGAGTGTTATGGTGCTTTGGCAGACCGTCTGGAAAAGCACCCTGAGCCTGGTATGATTTTGTCAGATCCCAGTCATCCGTAATATATTTGTCTACGTTGAGTATAGCTTTTCCGTCCCATGCGCGGCTGGCCTCAAGAGCTATTCCAAGAGCGCCCGGTTTAAGCCATTCTCTGTAAACTATCGGCTTGGGAACCCTTTGGGTCGCTGTTACAATTATATCTGCGGCTTTTACTGCCTCTTCTGCGCTGGAAGCCTGTACTATCTCCGCATCTACCCTGCTCTGCATATCCTCGATATATTTTTTGACGGCTTCAGGCTTTATATCATGGATATATATTTTTTTGATTTCAGGAGCCACTATTTTTAACATCAATGCATGGGCCCGTCCCTGAACTCCAGCGCCTATGATAGTAAGCACTTCCGCATTTTGAGGCTTGCAGTACTTTACGGTTACAGCGCTTACGGCGGCTGTTCTTACGGCTGTGATCCATCTGCAGTCCATAACAGAAAGCGGCATTCCGGTCTCCGGGCTGTTATAGATTATCAGGCCTGCTATCTGCGGGAGGCCGTATTTATAGTTTTCGGGATAACCGCTTACCCACTTCATACCGCAGATATCCTGATCCATGACGAACGCAGGCATTGCATGAAGAAAGGTACTGTTCCGGGTATGAACTCCCGGCTTTGGAGGGCACTCGACCTTGTCCCGTCCTTTGGAGGCCATAGTCCTTTCTACAGTGTCGATTATCTTTTCATATGGCAGTTCTGCCTTTAAAACATCCTCCTGTGACAAATATTTAAATGTAACTTTTTCCATTTTATTTACCTCCTCAGCATATTGCATATCTGAAATCCATGTAAAGCTAAATACTTACCTTATCGCCCAGTATTGTCGTAGGGAGCCATAATGCAAGTTCAGGAATATAAGTTGTAAGAATCAGAACAGGCAAGTAGCACGCAACTATCAGTATGAAGGAGTACTTCATTATCGGAGCGGCAGGTATTCCTGTTATCCTTGATGACAGAAATATAAACGGAGCGCACGGAGGTGTGATATTACCCATGCCAAGGTTCACACCCAGTATTGCCGCGAAATGTATAGGGCTCACACCTATTTCCAGGCAGACCGGCACCAGTATAGGAGCGGCGATTAATGTTCCGCAGATATCATCGGTTATCATTCCCAGTATGATCAGTATGAGGTTTATCATCAGCAGAACAGCCCATTTTTCGTCGGATATCATAGTAAGCGCGTTAAGTATGATATCCGGAAGTCCCTCCTGAAGAAACAGGCGGCTCATTATTGATACAAATGTCAGCAGGCATAATATCGCTCCCGTGGTTATGCCGGCCTCTGTAAGAACCTCTTTAAGCTCTTTGAGGCCCATGGACTTGTAATAGAACATGGCTACCGGGATCGCATATATTATTGCAACGGCGCCCGCTTCGGTAGGAGTCATAAATCCGCCGTATATTCCTCCGAGAATTATGAAAGGCATGAGAAGAGCCGGAATGGATTTTTTTGTGACTCTTATGAATTTTTTCCCTCTCGCCTTTACGTTCATTACAGGCGGGTCAGGAAGCTTGTATACCTTGTCGTATTTAAGCAGCAGCGCGGATACGATGCTAAGCAGTATAGTAAGCATAATTCCCGGTATAACCGTTGATAAAAAACATGCCAGTACAGACTGATTTGTCGACCATGCATATAATATCTGTATAGATGAAGGAGGGATGAGAAGTCCCAGAGGACCGGCGCAGCATATAACAGCGCCGATTATTCCCGGATTATAATTCCTGGCTTTCATACGGGGCGCCATTATGCCGCCTATACATGCTACAGTCGCAGATCCGCTGCCGCAAACCGACCCGAACACAGCGCTCGATACAGTAGCTGCTACGGCAAGCCCGCCTTTCATCTTACCTGTAAAGCAGTCGATCCAGTCTACAAGCAGTTCGCCTATCTTCCCTTTTTCCATAATAACGCCTGCCATTATGTAAAACGGAATGGCCAGCAATACAAGGGAATATACTTTTCCGTATGTAGTTACAAGCAGCATCTCCGGATTTATGCCCTGAACCAGAACGAACAGTACAACCGGGGCGGCGAAGGCATACGGGATCGGGACTCCGTATATTATCGAAACTGTTAATATTATTACTGCCAGGGCAAGCAACAATTCAAATGACATTTGCTTCAACTCCTTTCTCGGCGACGAAATCTTCCGGTTTCATTTTTATGTACCTAACAAGATTAAGCACTGCGAAGAAGAATAAGCCCAATATTCCCACGTATATGGCTATTTGACCGATCCACAGAGGAATATGAAGAGCTGCCGACGTGCCGCCTGACGTTATATTCCACAGAGCGTATTGGAAGCCCCACACGACCCAAAATGCCATAACGATAAGGGAAAATACTATTATGCTTATATTGTAAAATTTCTTTCCCTTTCCGCTTTTAAAAATGAAAGACATTACATCTCCCTTTATATGCGTTTCGTTGTAGGTGGCATAAGCAGCGCCCAGGTAGTAAAGCCACAGAATAAGAGTCAGTTCGATTTCTTCGTACCCGAGAAAATCCAGTTTGAAAACATATCTCATGAGCACAGCTATGAACATGACAGCCACTGTAATAACGGCGCATATAAATATCCCGGTTTTGATGACTTGTAAAAAGGCTTGCCATGCCTTAGAACTTTCAAACTTAAAATAGTATTTGTTCATTTGTGTTTTCCTTTCCAAACCAAGCCAATTTTACTGATACATGCCGTGCTTACTTTCGATCCAGCCAGTCGTTTACCTGCTTCATCAAATCTGCGCCAAGATCCTCTTCAATAACAGGATAGACAGTATCTATGACTCCCTGCGAAATATCTGCAAGCTCTTCATCTGTAGGAGTTATAACTTCGATGCCATAGTCTTTCAGTGCCTGCAGCGCTTCTCCCTCAGCTTTTTCAACATCGTCTATTACCATGTCATTCTCTTCCTGCGCAAGGGAGATCATTATTTCCTGATATTCTTCAGGAAGCGATTCAAGTGTTTTGGTACTCATAAACATACCCATAGGTTCATTTACCGCATAATACTCGGCATAGTATTTTATTACGTCCTTAAACCCCTGATAGTTAGATATGGCGCTTCCTCCGTACCAGCCGTCAGCAACACCCGTCTGAAGGGCTGAATAAAGATCAGCATAGGCTATGGTAGTAACGTTGAAGCCGAATGCTTCAGTCTGAGCGATAAGCGAATCTATGGAAGCTGAACGTATCAGAGCGTCCTGCTTTGTGTCGAAATCATAGATCGTATCAAGGTTTCCGAGAGACTCTGCTCCAACGCCCATGAAACCGTTAGGGGCAAGACCCAGAAGAGTTACGCCTTTTTCAGCGTGTATATCGCTCAAAGCTTTGAAAAACCAGCTTTCATGATCGCCGTAAAGCGCCCTCACATCTTCGTAGTCACTTACGAGGTAAGGAGCTGTCCCAAGATTGTTTCTCTTGTCATACGTGTCTGGTATAGTCTGCCATGCCAGATCGATGCTGCCCATGCTCAGTTCATCGTAAACATTCGTATAATCACCAAGCTGGCTTGAGGCATATACTGTGATCTTGACATTACCATCGGTGGCCTTTTCTACTGCATCAGCATATCTTTTGGCGCTGATTGTAAGTGTGTGGTCTTCATTTACTATGGTTCCAAGACGGAGATTATACGTTTTACCTCCACTTTCTGAGCCGGAATCCCCGCCGCATGATGCCAGGCATGCAGTAAACAATACAGCTGTTGAGGCGGCGGCTATGATTTTTTTGATCTTTTTCATAACACTCTCCTTTCATGATGATTAAAATAATGGGATATATAATTATGCGATAATTCTAAAAAATACGAAAAATTTTTTCAAGCAAGCAATATTTTCGTATAAAGAAAAAACAATGCGTTTTTTTGTCGTATAAATATAATAAAAGTGATTTTTTAAAGAGTTGTATATATGTAACGCTTTTGAGCACTGTTTTAATAACATTTTTGTGATTCGTAAGAAAATTTTCAGATCAACTGTTTCGTCCGGATATACGGATAGAGAATCAAACTTTGTCTCTCGTTTGAATTGTGCTATAATATACCAATAAACTTCGGATACGTTTCTCTTGACTTGTGCAGCGGACAGCGGTTAAATGGTGATTAAAATGAGAAATAATGCTTTAAAGCCCACTGTTTTAATAGGGCAGCAGATAAGAAGGATACGAAAAGAGAAGGGGTTGAAAATAGAGGATCTCGCGGCAAGGATTCAAAAAACGATATCTACCGTATCAAAATACGAGCATGGAAGCATAGTTTTAGATATAGACACGCTGTTTGAAATATCAAATGCCCTTGAAGTAGAGCCGCAGGAGCTCATAAATATGGCCCGGCCGCTGGCAAAGGCGCCGGATACAGGCATGGAAGCTTCTCCGTTTGCAAGGGACAGCGAGATGCCGTTCCGCTTGTTTGCATATCAATATGACGGACGCTTGAAGCGTGTCACGAAGTCGCTTTTGTATATCACACCAAATAAAGATGATCTTAATCCCAATGTGATCTTTTATCTGGATGTTCCTGATTTTTCACATTTCAATCTTTGCCGTTATTATTATCATGGCACGATGTACAGTTATGATACGATAATACATTTTTCGCTGACGAATCCTTTCAATTCCTTTGGCAAGGTTTCCATATGCGCTACAAACCCGTATCATCTGCAGCATCTTAATAAAAAAATCGATAAATACTTTTACGGGATCCTTATGGGGATCTCGTTTCAGCCCTTTGCCCCGTTCTCTTCAAAGCTTTTGATATCTCCTGTCATACTCCCGGAAGATGAAGATCTGGTTTCAAAGCTTATCATAGATAAGGACGATATCAAAAGAATAAGAAAATATAATCTGTTTATGCTGAATAACGCTTAAATAATACCGCGGGTATATTGACTTGAGGTAAAAATAGATATAAAATCTTATCATGATGATTCGGGGGCATAGCTCAGCTGGGAGAGCGACGCGTTCGCAACGCGTAGGTCAAGGGTTCGAGTCCCTCTGTCTCCACCATCACTTCGGCCCGGAGCTGATAATGCGCCGGGTTTTTTTATTGCAGATGAAAGCCCGTGCGAATAAGGGCGGACAGTGGCGTAATTTGCGCTGAAGCACAGCTTGCGGCACAGGGCGGCGGATGGTAGATTCTCTACTGAAGGAGAGGTGGAGAATGTGAAAAGTACGGACAGGGTATCCTGGGCGCTGGCAGCTGCGATCGCAGTGCTGGTAGCCGTAAACTGCGTTATAATTTACAGGACGTGGCTGTCAGGACCGCCTGAGATAAGTGAAACAGAAAGGCCGAAGACAGAACTGGCGTTCAATGATGATACTTCTGTGACAAACAACGGGAACGGGAAGCTGTGGATAAGAGCGAGAATAATTTTAAGAGACAATGCGGGATCCGAAGAAAAGGGAGAGGGAGCGCAGATGATCTCACGGGCAATGGATGAAGGGATATGGATGGGGAGCGGAGACGGCTGGTACTATTATGCCGGCCCCATAGAAGAGGGGGAGACGACGCGGCCGCTGCTTGACAGTCTGGTAAACGGTGAGAACGGAGAGGAGCGCGGATACAGGTTCAGGATAGAGGCTGAGGCTGTGGATGAATCATGGCTGCCGGAAGCTCCCGACTCCTGCATTGAAGCCTTCACGCTTTTTAAACCGGCAGATGAAAAAGATGTAAAAGCATGTTTACTGTAAGGCATATGAGAAAGCCTGTGGAGGCGGGAAGAAGTATGGATACGGCTGTCCATTTCCAGCTTCCTGTTTCCTTTTTTACAGTAAGGCATGATGTGGCGCACGGAAAGTGAAATAAGCAGAGTATCAGGACAGAAAACGCTGTCTGCATATCCCAGCCGGCGGCAGTGAGGACGTGATGGAGCTCTGAAAGACTGGCATAGTCTGTCAGGGTGCCTGTTGACATATAGCACATGAGCATTATGGGGATCACGATCTCATTGGCCGGAAAGCCAAGGATGAAAGAGACGATGATGACACCGTCAACGCCTATGAGCTGCCCGAAGGGATGACAGAAGCCTGTAAAACGATCCAAAAGAGACAGGTCTCCAGCAGGGATGTTGGCAAGAAGCCATATGACAAGCCCTGCGGGAGCCGCTACTGCTGCGGCTCTTCCCAGTACGAAGACGGTCCTGTCCATGAGCGAGCGAATGATGATGCTTCCGGGAGAGGGCTTTCTGTACGGCGGAAGCTCAAGGATAAATGATGAGGGCATTCCCTTCAGAAATGTCATTGAGAGAAATTTGGAAACAACCAGAGTCATGATGATGCCCAGGATTATGAAAAGCGTCATTATTATGCCTGCGAAAAGCGTTGAAAGCGCGGATGCTCCCGCTGTGAAGAATACAGTTATGATCCCTATGAGAGCAGGGAAGCCCCCGTTTATCAGAAAAGAAACAGATGCAGCCTTTTGCCGTCCCAGAGAGCCGTTTTGACAGCGGAACGGATCAGACTTCTCTTTTCACAGTCAGGCATGATATCGAATATAAAGGAAGAGCTGGCAAGCTGTGAGGATATTTCATCCAGGCGGAGGCATGAGGCGGGTGAGAGGGATCCGGATGTATGCGGGATGAAGCGTGCGAGCTCTTTCGTTAGGGTGAGGGAGCGCATAGTACATGTCAGCTCCAGAAGTGCGCAGAATACCGACCTGTCGGAGCGCGGGCCGTTTAGGTTCTGGGAAGGGCAGTATTTGCTGCCTTTTTTCAGTTTTTTTGAACAGATGTAATCAAAGGAAGGCGTATTTTCTGAGCCGCGGGAACGCTTTTTTGCTGACATGGATCCTTCGCATTTACCGCATATCAGCAGGCCCTTTAGAAGGCTTTCATATGACGTGGAGCCTGAGGAGGCCGTTTCGGCCCGGTGCGGCGATACGCCGAGAAGCTCCTGTGCTTTTACCCATGCTTTCCCGCAAATGAGTCCCCTGTGTTTTCCCGCGGCTATTATCCATTGATCCATGGGACGGTGCGGTGAACCCTTGCGGGAATAATCACGCTTGTTGTACGCCATGAGTCCTGCGTTTTTTTTAAAATCCTTTTCGTCAAAGCACACCTCTGAGCCCATCTTGGAAAAGAAGCTCAGCGATTCGGCATCGGCACGGCAGTAGACGGGATTTTTCAGTATATGCTTCAGGCCGGGAAGCGAATATGGATTCCCGGTGCGTGAAAACATTCTATTCTCAGCGAGGCGCCTGCTCACTGCGGACAGACTGCCTGTTTCAAGAAAAATGACGAATATGGCCTTTACGGTCTCCAGCTCATGAGGAAGCTCTTTTAGCGCGCAGGATGTCTTCACTTTTCCCTCCACGATCGTTTCGCATATTTTTTCCGAAGCGTAGCCTGTAGGAGCGGTACCGCCCAGCCATCTTCCGGTACGGGCAAGCATCAGCATATTGTCGCGCACGCGTTCAGCTATTGTTTCGCGCTCAAGCTGTGAAAATACGGAGGCTATATACATCATGGCCTTGCCCATTGGCTTTGACGTATCGAATTCCTCCTTTATACATATGAATGAAATGTTCCTGGCATTGAGATCCTCTATGAGAAAAGAAAAATCGCTGACGCTTCTGCTTATGCGGTCGAGTCTGTAGCATACTATGAAGTCCGGACATTTTACATCCATATCACGAAGCATCCTTTTAAACATGGGGCGCGCCGTGTCCTTTGCCGAAAATCCTTCGTCTTCATATACGAAAATATCCTCATCTCTCGTTTCAGGGAATTTATCCGCTATATATCTGCGGCACATTTCTATTTGATTTTCAACGCTCTCGCCTTTTCCCGTATAAACGGATTTGCGGCTGTAAATGAAAAATACCATATGATCAACCTGCCTTTCATTGTAAATATATATGAAAAAACGCCGGATATTAACAGTCTCTGTTATCGGACATACAAAAGCTTCATATCTATATACGATATACAGTCGATATATAATGTATGGTTTAAAAAAGGGGAGGGTCGTATTGAAAAAGAATATAGCCGAAGAGATACTTATACATAAGGGGAAAAATGAAAAAGAGATTGCCGAGAATATAGGAAGAGAATATGAGAAATGCGTCAGGCGCTTTCTTGAGGAAAGCGGGCTCAGCGGCAAAGAGCAGGCGTATGTGACCGAAAGGCTTACGAAATATTTCGCGGAAGGAGGAACGATAAAGTGAGAGGAGCTAATGCGCCGCATCGGAGAAATTCAGACTAAAGTCTTCAGTCTTCCTTTTTTATCACAATACCTGCGTTTGTAAAGGAGTAGCCCGTTCCTATCATCGTCAGAGTGATAACATCGGAGGCCGAAGCGTTTACCAGGGCGGATGCGGCGAGCGTCGTCGTAGCCGATGTGGCGGTTATCGTGCCTGAGGTGAGGCTGCCCGGTACAGGAGTACCGTTGCTGTTGAGCTGAACACTGGCTGTTCCTGTAGCTGTTGTATTTGTTCCAACTACCGAGTAGGTTATCTTATATATTCCGGCATCGTTTAATGTGAAGTCTCCGGAGCCGGCCGTGTGGCTTATGGCTGTTCCTTCAAGGACCTGATTGGTATCAAAGGTCAGGGCATCGCCGTTTGATGCCGGAGACTGTGACGGATCGTTTGTGGCATAAAGAGCGTTCAGAGGAGGAGCCGCGCCCGTAGGCCCCGTGGCTCCTGCGGCTCCTGCAGGGCCGGCAGGCCCTGTTTCTCCCGTGGCGCCGGTCGCGCCGGTAGGTCCTGTAGCTCCCGCAGGTCCGGATGCGCCGGTCGCGCCCGCATCACCCGCAGGCCCTGCAGGCCCTGTTGGCCCCGTTGCGCCTGTTGCACCTGTAGGCCCTGTAGCTCCTGTGGCACCGTTGATACCGGCGGGGCCGGTAGGGCCGGTCGCACCGGTTGCGCCTGTTACGGTCACAAGATCATAGTCGGGAGAAGATCCGGGAATGCCTGTTGGGTTGCTCCTGGCCACCTGATACAATGCCCCGTCATAAAAGACCATGGTGCCGTATGAGTATGGAACACCGGGAGTGAATTCAGAAACAGCATCCAGGCCAGCTCCCGCAGGCCCCGTGGCGCCGGTCGCGCCTGTGGGACCTGTAGGCCCTGTAGGTCCCGTTGCCCCCATAGGCCCGGGGAATCCGTTTGCTCCGGCAGGTCCTGTAGGTCCTGTTGGGCCTGTCGGACCCACAGGACCTATAAGAGGCGGACATGTGGGCGTGCATTGAGGCTGCTGAGGCGGACAGCACGGCCGGCATGGATTGTTTTTATTGCAGTTATTGAAATTCATTACAAAAATGCTCCTTTCAGATAGAAATTAACAGTTTTACATATAACGCGGGATGATGGATCCGGCGTATCACATGTAAACTTTAATTCCATTATATTCCGCATATACGGATATGGTGAATCGATGGGTTCATCCTTCCGGCATTGAGGCAAAGTATTCCAGGTTTTTGAGATAAGCTTCGGAATCGGGGCGGCAGGCGCCGGCCTTTGCATTGTATTCCATTGCCTTTTTGCGATCTCCGAGCCGGTCAAAGCATACGCAGAGCTGTATATAGGGGATATATCCGTATGAATCATGAGATATGAAGGCGCCCGATCGGCCGGACTCAGGTATACGCAGGGCAGTCTCATACCAGAATGCGGCTGTTTTGTAATCCCCGCGATCCATAAATCCGCTGCCTATGTCGCAGCACACTTCAGCTCGCGGAGAATCATAAAGAAAAGAAGAGAACAAAGCTTCCATGGCCCTGTCGTTTTCACCTGTTGCTTTATAACAGCATGAAAGGATCCTGCAGGCCTCTATCCTGTTTTCCACCCAGCCGGATCCCAGCGATAAAAAGTGGAGAAGTATCGCTGCCGCCGCCAAGTAGTTCCTGTGATAATAGAGCTCACGGCCGTAGTAAAACGTATCTCTGGGAGAAAGGGGAACGCCTTCCGATATTTGTCTTTCATATATCCTGAGGTTCCTGTCGCCGTATGATGTCTTTTGGGATCTGTGCTCCAGAGGAATGTCGGAGTATATTATATCGCCGTCGACGGATATGGCTTCATGTACCCTGCCGTGCCAGAGAAAACCGCGGCTCCTTCGCAGTATGCGTTCTCTGTAATATGAAAAGACCGCTCTGCCGTTTTTATCGAAGGCCGTTTCGTATGGCATCATAACAGCATCCGCGTTTTCAAAATCAGCTTCCTTAAGCGCTTTGAATTCACTGTAGAAGGATCTGTTAAAAACGTCGTCAGCGTCCATCCACATTATGTAATCCATAACAGCCTTTGAGAATGAGAAGTTCCTGGCTTCGGAAAAATCGTTGTTCCATGGGAAATCGTATACCCTGTCAGTGAAACGTGAGGCTATGCGTTTTGTTGAATCAGTGCTGCCCGTGTCTGCGATCACGATCTCATCTGCGAGAGGCTCTATGCTTTTCAGACAGCGGGCGAGTACTGATTCTTCGTTTTTTACTATCATGCAAATACTGAGAGTAGACATGGTGATCGCCTTTCTGCTGCGCAAAATTTCCGGGATGCGGCGCTAAACGCCCGTTACATGGAACAAAACTGTTGGTGAGAACAGCGATGAGCCTTTCTCTGGGAGATTCTATTATCCGGCAGCCTGTTATGCCGCATGCGTTGCAGCCAAAGCCCATGCACATGGTAAGCGCCTGCTTGCCGTGTACGCCGCACTTCCTGAAAGGGCCGTCGAGGTTAAAGGCTACGCGGGGAAGATAGCCAAGATCCTCAAGCAATGTGAAGAGCGGGAAAAACACAGCCATGGGAGGAAACATTACCGCGATGACCCACGTGAGAGTGCCGTACACTCCGTCTGTAAGAGCAGAAGTCACAGGCGCCGGGATCCCG
The DNA here is from genome assembly GCA_963929955.1 of Bacillota bacterium. Lineage (GTDB taxonomy): Bacteria > Bacillota > Clostridia > Peptostreptococcales > Anaerovoracaceae > Lentihominibacter. The sequence goes on along the minus strand of CAWVKQ010000047.1, from coordinate 2,910 downwards.
CCGGAATCCATTGCGCTCTCAAGGACATCCCCAAGACGGTCGAATGCTTTTGAAAGAAGAGCGGAGGGGTAATTGGCCCCGGACACGGTGATCCAGAATATCAGGAGCAGAAGAAGGAGCATTATGGGAAAGCCCAGCGCTTTTGATGTGATCATACTGTCGATCTTTCTGTCAAAGCTGTGCGGATCTTTGAGGCTCAGGCTGACACATCGCGAGAAGATGCAGGACGCGGAGGGTATCTGCTTCCCGGGAGCAACGGGAGGCTCGGGCTTTGGCTGAAAGCTGTAAAGTATCCTGAGAAGTGAGGAAAGACCTTTTCCGGATCTTGCGGCTGTGGCTGTGACCGGAATGCCAAGCATTTCCGACAGGAGCTCTATGTTGATGTCTATTCCCTTTTTCTTCGCTTCATCTATGAGGTTTACGCACAATACGGCGTTTGTTGTGACGGAGAGTATGTCTCTCACGAGAAGAAGGTTTCTTTCGAGACATGTGGCGTCTGCGATTATGAGTATAACATCGGCTTTGCGGGATCTTATGTAATCGGCGGCGGCCTTTTCATCCGGTGAGAGAGATGAGAGCGAATAAGCTCCGGGAAGATCTGTGAATTCAAATACCGTATTTTTGTATTTCATGCGTCCTGAGGCATTTGTGACTGTTTTTCCCGACCAGTTGCCTGTGTGCTGCTTCATTCCGGTAAGAGCGTTGAATAAAGTGCTTTTACCCACATTTGGGTTGCCTGCGAGGGCGACGGTTTTTCTGTTCATAAATAAACACCTCCACAGAAAGTATATGAAAAGGACCCGGTGTGAGTGAGGCGGGCGCTGTAAAATAGCTCCGGACGCCAATAATTTCTTGACTGAGAGGCTAATGAGTAGTAAAGTTGATGGCAGGTGAAATTTAAAATAAGCGGGAGACAGTGATTATGGTAATAAAATTGGCTATGCTGATAGCATTTTTCGCCGTTATGATAGGAATAGGGCTTTACTGCAGAAAGCACGCTACCGATGTTAAAGGTTTCGTACTCGGAGGCCGTTCGGTGGGGCCGTGGCTCACGGCGTTCGCATACGGAACATCGTATTTTTCGGCCGTGGTGTTTGTGGGATATGCGGGACAGTTCGGATGGAAATACGGGATCGCATCCACATGGATAGGCCTTGGGAACGCTGTGCTGGGTTCTCTTCTCGCGTGGGTCGTGCTGGGCAGGCGCACGAGGATAATGACACAGCATCTTGATTCGTCGACCATGCCGGAGTTTTTCGGCTCCAGGTTTGAGAGCAGAGCTTTGAAAATCGGAGCTTCTGTCTTGATATTCATATTTCTGATCCCATACACCGCCTCTCTTTACAATGGACTGTCGAGGCTTTTTGCGATGGCGTTCAATGTGGACTTTACGGTATGCATAGTGATAATGGCGGTACTTACGGGTATATACGTCATAGCCGGAGGATATATGGCGACGGCCATAAATGATTTCATACAGGGGATCATAATGCTTTTCGGGATATGCGCGGTCATATGGGCGATCCTGGAAAGCAAAGGCGGGTTCATGGAAGCCATGAACGCACTGGCTGAAGTGGAGGATCCGGAGACCACACAGATGAACGGAGCGTTCGCCTCATTTCTGGGACCGGCTCCCCTGGATCTTTTCGGGGTCGTTATCCTGACGTCCATGGGCACATGGGGCCTTCCGCAGATGGTCCAGAAGTTTTATGCCATAAAAAGCGAAAAGGATATACATAAGGGGACTATAATATCGACGCTTTTTGCCCTTATAGTATCGGGCGGCTGTTACTTCTTGGGCGGGTTCGGCAGACTCTTTTCAGATCAGGTGAATATTGAGGCGGAAGGGTATGACTCCATAATACCCGCTATGGTATCGGGACTGCCTGACATACTCATCGCCCTTGTGGTGCTGCTGGTGCTCTCAGCGTCCATGTCCACGCTGTCGTCTCTTGTAATGGCGTCAAGCTCGACCCTTACGCTTGATTTTATAAAGGAAAATTTCGCAAGGGATATGGGCGAAAGGACCCAGGTCTTCATAATGAGAATGCTGATAGTGGTGTTCATAATCATATCCGTTATCATAGCGATGATACAGTATAAGAGCTCGGTGACGTTTATCGCGCAGCTCATGGGAATATCATGGGGAGCTCTGGCGGGATCGTTCCTCGCGCCGATGATATACGGCCTTTACTGGAAAAAGACAACAAAGGGCGCATGCTGGGCCAGCTTTGTTTTCGGCACCGGCATAATGCTGGTCAATATGCTCTGCCCGCAGATACTTCCGGATTTGTTACAGTCGCCGATAAACGCCGGCGCATGCGCGATGATGGCAGGACTTGTGATCGTACCTGTTGTCAGCCTTCTTACGCCTAAGCCTGATCAGAAGTTTATAGACGACTGCTTCAGATGCTACGATACCACGACGCAGGTGGCTCTTAAGTTTTCTCTGCCAGATGAGGAAGATGAGTGACATATATGCGCCTTGAATCCTCCAGCCTCAGAGCAAGAACAGCGCCCATGATCTCATAGGCCACGGGGTTTTTTGAAGGGCTCCTGAACAGAGGCCGGACTTTGATGCCGGGCATTATACCATAGCCTTTGAGACATGAGGATCCTTTCATGCCGCTCTCTACATATTCTATGACATACTCTTCGCCAAGGCTTGCCATGGACAGAGGGATAGTTTCCTTTTTCACCTGTTGCCTCCTTTTAAGAAATATGTAGTCCGGCAATTTGAGAAAAACCTTCGATATTATAATATAAAACACCTTGACATAGGGTGACTAAAATGGTAATATATTTTCTGCTAGTGGCATTACATTATGGCGGTGTAGCTTAGTTGGCTAGAGCGTCCGGTTCATACCCGGAAGGTCGGTGGTTCGACTCCACTCGCCGCTACCATTAGTT
>CAWVKQ010000046.1:0-39637 GCA_963929955.1 Bacillota bacterium | reverse complement strand
TTCAAGTCAAATGGACTTGTAAAAGTAAGTATCCATATCCGACGAGGAAGATAGTAGCAAAGACGTAACGGAGCGAACCTTCCACAGGAGGTAGGGGAAAGGATACGAAGCATAGCAAAGAAAGGAGACGTGATTCATGTCGCAGTTGCTTGAGGAAATCTTAAGTAGAGAGAATATGCAGCTTGCCTACAAAAGGGTAAAAGCCAATAAAGGGGCAGGTGGAGTCGATGGAATCACAATAGAGGAAGTCGATAAGTATCTCAAGGAGAACTGGGAAGATATCCAGGAAAAAATCCGAAGGAGGAAGTACAAGCCAAAACCGGTGAAGAGAGTAGAGACACCAAAACCGAATGGAGGAGTGCGAAACCTCGGGATACCTACAGTAGTGGATAGAATCATCGAACAGGCGATAGCACAGAGGCTGACGCCAATAGTAGAACCGCATTTCAGTGAGTACAGCTATGGCTTCAGACCGGGACGCAGAGCACAGCAGGCAGTGATAAAACTGCTGGAATACTTCAATGATGGGTACACATACGTAGTGGATATCGACCTGGAGAAATTCTTCGACAATGTGCCACAGGACAAACTCATGACGCTTGTACACAAACTCATAAATGACCCTGATACGGAGTCCCTGATAAGGAAATACCTCAATGCAGGGGCAATGATAAAGGGAAGATATGAGGAGACGAGCAAAGGTACACCACAAGGGGGAAACCTCTCACCGCTCTTAAGTAATATCATGCTCAATGAGCTTGATAAGGAACTAGAGAGACGAGGACTACACTTTGTCAGGTATGCAGATGACTGTGTGATAGCAGCAGGAAGCAGTGCGGCAGCAAACAGAGTGATGCACACAGTAACAAGCTGGATAGAGAGAAAGCTCGGACTAAAAGTCAATATGACAAAGACGAAAGTCACGAAACCGGGCAGACTCAAATACCTCGGATTCGGGTTCTGGAAAGACGCAGAGGGGTGGAAGACAAGACCACATCAGGACTCTGTCTTGAAATTCAAAAGAGTATTGAAACAGCTGACAAAGAGAAGCTGGTCAGTGAATATGGACTACAGGATAGAGAGACTTAATCAGGTGATACGAGGGTGGATAAACTACTTCAGGATAGGAAGCATGAAAACAGCACTGCAGAAAATAGATGAACACCTCAGGACCCGCATGAGGATAGTCATATGGAAACAATGGAAGAAGTCATCTAAACGATACTGGGGGCTTAGAAAGCTCGGAGCCCCGGAGTGGATGGCAAAGCAGTCCGTTGGATTTGGAGACCACTATCAGGCTGTAGCTAAAACTACAGGACTGCACCTCATAAGCAAAGAAATCCTCGCAAGACGAGGACTTCTGAGCTGCATGGATTATTATTTGAATTGAACCGCCGTATGCCGAACGGCACGTACGGTGGTGTGAGAGGGGCTACAGGTTAGACCCTACTCGATTGAATCTGCTTCAGCCCCACAGCTCTTCGTCGGTGGGAACGTGGTTGTCAGGCATATACCTGGCTATTCTGGAAACATTCATAAGATGTTTGTAGTCCAGGTTTTCGGATATGCTGTTGTGGCCCCAGCTTCCGCATCCAAGGGTGTTGGTCGGAGCCAGACCGTTCCAGAAGCTGCCGCCGGCGCTGCTGGCACATATCTGGTTTATTACGAATCTTGATACGCAGAGAGTCTCTCCTGCGTATTTTATATTTTCCTCGGAATCTGAATGTATGGAGACGCTGTGGCCCTTGCCCTCCTCTTCAAGATTGGCGCCGGCAATGGCGACGCCTTCCTCGAAGCTGTCGTATTTATAGGCGGCTATGACAGGGCACATTTTTTCTTTGGCGAGAATATCATCCCCGCCTGCTCCGTCAGCCTCTATAACTATGGCCCGAGTGTCCTCCGGGATGCTGATGCCTGCCAGTTTTGCCACAGCGGCAGCGCTCTGGCCCACAGCGTGTCTGTTCATGGCGCCGTCCTCAAACATGGCGGATCTGAGAGCATCCTTTGATTTAACGTCTCTTATGACTACGCAGCCGTTGGCTTCAAACTGATCCATTATACTGTCAAAATCTTCGGCAGGGCATATGACGCTCTGCTCGCCTGAACAGATTATGCCGTTGTCAAAGGAGCGGCCTGCCACTATTTTGGGAACAGCTTCGCTGTAATCTATGCCTCTGTCTATTATGCACTGGACATTTCCGGCGCCTACTCCAAGAGCCGGCCTGCCTGAACTGTAGGCTGCCTTTACCATTCCGGCGCCTCCAGTGGCAACAACGACATCAGCCATTGAAATAAGGTTGCCGGTATTCTCTCTGGAATGCTGATCCAGGATCTGTATGAGGTTACCGGGCATACCAAGCTCCGCAAGCCTTTCGTTTATCATATCGACTGTCCTGGTGCTGCACTTTACGGCCTTATGGTGAGGCGTGATGATTATGGCGTTACCGCATTTTAATGCGAACATGGCGTTGCTCATTGGAGTAACTATCGGGTTTGTGCATGGAGTTATGGCGGCCACTACGCCGACAGGCTTTGCTATGCGAGTGATGCCTGTTTCCTCGTCAGTGTCGAGGATGCCTCTTGATTTTTTTCCCTTCAGATTGTTCCATATTATCTTTGCCTTTTGTTTGTTTTTCGCAATCTTGTCGGGGACATTACCCATGCCGGTCTCTTCTACAGCTATCTCGGCCAGATATTCCGCATTGTCGTACACTGTCTTTCCCACGGCCTTTACAGCTTCGTCCACCTGCTCCTGGGACATTTTCTCGAACTCTCTCTGCGCTGCGCGCGCTCTTTTTATATAACCTTCTATATAGGCTTTGCTGTCTGTTTCCATGATTACCTCCGGATAAAAATATAGGTTGTATCGCCGATTTTGTTTTATCACAAAAAAAGGGCTTTGTCAAATTGCTCAAAAAGTCCCTGTGTCTCACAGCTGTATGCGGCAAATCGATCTTATATCTTCTCTTACGGACGACAGCAGCAGGTATATGACTTTCTGATGCTTTTCCGAAAACGGAGGCGTTTCGGAAAGAAGATCCTCCAGCTGCGATACATGCTCATAGAGGCTGCCCAGCCCCAGCATTCCGGAGAGGCCCTTTACAGAGTGGCAGAGAGCCGCCGCGCCCGGTATGTCGCCCGACTCTATGAGTCCGCGCAGTCTGACGCTCAGATCCACGTTATTGCGCTTGAAGTTTCTGAAATGCTTTATAAAGAGCCGGGGATTGTTTCCCATATTCGATATGGCGCGGTTTATGTCGCATATTGCAGGGTCGGTGTCAGGGGCCGCCTCGATGCCGCTGAAGACAGACGCATCTCCTGACGTGTATGCCATGGCGTTCCTGATGTACGGAGATATGGCGGTGTAAAATTCAAGGTAATTAAAAGGCTTGAAGAGCAGAGCCGAAAAAAGATTTTTCTCATCGTGGATCTTGTCGGCTCGCTTATCGGATGCCGTGACTGCGATTATTGGAGAGTTTACGCCAAGGGACCGTATCCTTCTGGCAGTCTCCATGCCGCTCATGCGGGGCAGGTTTATATCCATCAGAATGAGAGAAAAGCTGTCGTCTTCCATGGATCCGCACATGGTGACAGCCTCCATACCGTCACGGGCCTTTTCACTGCCTACGTTTATATCATCGAGAAACGTCTCTATTATCTCGCTGTTTGCGGCTGTATCTTCAACGATAAGTACAGTATCGCTGCCGTATCTTTTGTTTGATTCTCTGTTCATAAATGCCTCCTTCTGGCGGTATGTATATACCTTGTCAATAAGTTTTCCCATACTTTGATTGTAATGACAACAGAGAGGATTGACTACAGTAATTATGCGACTCCTTTCTGCATAATACGACAAATTCCTAAAAATAATATTGTAGTGAAAAAGAGAAATTGATAGAATAAAGTAGATAACAGGAGGATTTTAGCATTGACGGAGATTCTCGTAAAACTGGGAATAAGCATAGTCTTCGGGATCCTTGCGGGGTTTGGAGCTGTTTATATATTCAATAAAATGCCTGCGCGATGGCTGTGCGATTACGGCGAGAAGCCGGCGCCGGAGCTGGAAGATCCTTACGTGCAGAGGGTGAAGGGGTTCCCGTGGAGATGGATATACGCGGCGGGGTTTTCGTGCCTTATGGTGAGGCTGACGTTTTTTGACGTACAGTTTGCCGCAGCGGCTCTGTTCGCGTGCTGGGCCATGCTCATAATAGGTCTGGCTGACCTTAAATACATGATAATACCCGATCAGTTCGTCATAATGCTGGCTCTTACGGCCTTTGGCTTTGTCCCATATCATCACAGCGTATTGCAGCCTCTTGCAGGCGCGCTCATAGGCGGAGGGGCAATGCTTATGATAGGCGTGATAGGAGGAGCGGCAGCGGGAAAGCAGGCTCTCGGATTCGGAGATGTAAAGCTTTTCGCGTCCCTGGGACTCATCCTCGGAGCGACAGGCACTGTAGCCGTCCTAATAGGCACGTCTCTGTTGAGCGGCGCTGCGGCCGCTGCAGCGCTTGCCGCCAAAAGACTGAAGAAAGACGATGTAAGACCTCTGGGCCCATACATATGCGGCTGTGGCATATTTTATATTTTCGTGGTCTGGCCGTTCCTGCTGTGATGTGAGCGAACAGTAAATTTCCCGTGCATTTCAGGTAAAATAATATATAATAGAAGAGAACAGTCATGGAAAAGAACATACTTCTCACAATAGCATACGACGGCTCCGGATTTTCGGGCTGGCAGAGACAGCCGGGAAGACTCACTGTACAGGGGCGCATCGAAGAGGTGCTTTCACGGCTGTGCGGCAGGCCGGTTACGGTTGACGGGACAAGCAGGACAGATGCGGGCGTACATGCGGCGGGACAGAGAGCCACATTCAGGACGGATCTCAGGATACCTGTCGAAAAACTGCCGAGAGTCATGAACGACAGTCTTGCTTCATGGGAGAAGAGCTCTTTTCAGATATCGCCTGTGAGGATCCTGGCTGCTGAGGAAAAGCCTCCGGGCTTTCATGCGAGATTCGATGCGACAGGAAAAAAGTATATATACAGGATAAGAGACGGCGGCAGCTGCGACGTGTTCAGGAGGAATTATTTTTATCAGATAAAGGATGAACTGAACGTGGAGGCCATGAGACAGGCGGCGAAGCTCCTCAGAGGGAAGATGGATTTCAAGTCGTTTGAAGCTTCCGGCGGCACGCCGAGAAAAACCACGGTAAGGACCGTATACGACATCGATGTCAGAGCATTCCGTGAAGACTGCGGCAGGACCATAGAGCTTCACATAAAGGGAGACGGGTTTCTTTACAATATGGTAAGGATAATGACCGGCACGATTGTGGAGGTCGGAAGAGGAGACAGAGCGCCGGAGGATATGAGAGCCATAGCAGAGGCGCGCGACAGAAGGGCTGCCGGCCATACGGCTCCGCCGTACGGACTTTGCCTGGCTGAGGTGTATTACAGTGGTGAGCAGTAGAGCAAGGAGATATGAAAATGGATAAGAGACCGACATGGGATGAATATTTTATGGAAATGGCCGAGCTGACGGCAAAGAGGTCAACTTGCCTGAGAAGACATGTGGGGGCTGTAATAGTCCAGGACAAGCATATAATAGCCACAGGATATAACGGCGCTCCAAAGGGGCTCGAACACTGCGGAGAGAGAAAGGAAGGCTGCCTGAGAGAGCAGCTGGGGATACCGTCCGGAGAAAAGCATGAGCTCTGCAGGGCTCTCCATGCGGAGCAGAACGCCATAATACAGGCGGCGACGCTGGGACAGAGCGTGGAGGGAGCCACCATATACATAACTCATCAGCCATGCGTCATATGCGCGAAGATGATAATAAACGCCGGCATAAGCAGAATAGTGGTAAAGGAAGGGTATCCGGACGAGCTGTCCGTAGAGATACTGGGAGAGGCCGGACTGAGAATAGTGATGTTAGGAGAATAAGAAGTGACAGCTACCAGTATAGAGCTGTGGGGGCCATTTATTACAGCGGCTGCGGTCGCAGCGCTTCTGACCCCTGCGGCAATATGGATCGCGCCTAGGATAGGAGCCATGGACATACCCAAGGACGAAAGGCGCATGCACAAAAGACCCATGCCTCGATTCGGAGGGATGGCGATATTTATCGGGATGATGGCGGCACTGGCGGTGTTCCTTCTCGGAGAACAGGGAGTGGGGAGCGCCATGCTGGGCTGCTGTATGATATATGTTCTGGGACTTGTGGACGATCTTGTGAATCTGAAGCCTGTCATAAAGCTCTGCGGACAGGTTGTGTGTGCTGTAGCAGTGTACGCGGCGGGCCTCAGGATAGAATTCGTTACAAATTACTTCGGAGCAGGCAACATGGCTTTCGGAGATCTTGCCTGCTTCATTGTCACGGTTCTGTGGCTCGTGGGCATAACAAACGCCGTGAATCTAATAGACGGTCTTGACGGCCTGGCGGCCGGAATATCGGCCATATCCGCCCTGTGCATAGGATATGTGGCCTACATCCACGGCCAGTATGTATGTACGATGGCCATGATGGCGGTGGCCGGAGCCGCTCTCGGATTTCTGCCCTATAATTTTCATCCTGCGAAGATATTCATGGGGGACAGCGGATCCCAGCTCCTGGGATTTTCTCTTGCGGCGTTTTCCATAATAGGAGCGGTAAAGAGCGCCACTGTGGTAGTGGTGGTGATACCGGCTCTGGTGCTGGGACTTCCTATATTCGATACGGCGTTTGCCATAGTCAGAAGACTTGTAAAGCGGCAGCCTATAGGCAGAGGAGATAAGGAGCATCTCCATCACAGGATAATGAAGGCCGGGTTCGGGCAGAGGCGGGCGGTAATGCTCATGTACTGCATAAGCGGCATAATGGGCATCGTGGCAGTCCTTTACAGCAGGGGATATGCTGTGGAATATATAGGGCTTACTGCTGTTGCAATAATGCTCATATATGTGCTTCTTTCCGATACGGGAAACAGGAACGTCACCATAAAGGCAAGCAAAATAAAAAGGGAAGAAAGGGATATCAATGACAGCGGAGAAGGACCTGAATCAGAAAAGAAAAAACAGTGAGCTGATGAGGCTCATGGGGAAAGTGGCGCTGCCTATAGCGCTTCAGAGCCTCATAGGATCAAGCCTCAATCTTATAGATAACCTCATGGTGGGAAGTCTCGGAGAACTCGAGCTTAACGCAGTGGGAGTTTCGGTACAGATATTCTTCATATACTGGATGCTTCTGTACGGATTTTCCGGAGGAGTGGCAACATTCATATCGCAGTTTTACGGAGTCGGAGATTTCAGAAACATAAGAAGGACGACAGGCCTGGCGATCACGGTAAACTTAAGCGCGGGCCTCGTGTTTTTTGTTGTGGCTCTGGCGTTTCCTCATGAAATACTGAGGATATTCACCAGGTTCCCGGAGGTCATAGAGGTCGGGGTGGATTATGTCAGGATATGCGCGCCTACATTCCTGCTGCTGGCTGTGACCCAGTCCTTCACCATAGCTCTGAGAGCCACGCAGCAGACGAGACTGCCGCTTTATGCCAGCGTGACGGCCCTTGCCGTGAATACTGTGCTGAACTACATATTCATATTCGGCAAGCTGGGCGCTCCGCATATGGGAGTGGCCGGAGCGGCGCTGGCAACGTCCATAGCCAGGTCCATAGAGATGGGCCTCATACTTTACATGGTCTTTGGCAAGAGAAACATCATAGCGGGGAATCTGAGGGAATTTTTCTCGTACAGCAGACGTCTTGCGGCGAGGGTGATAAAAAACGCCGTCCCAACCACGATAAACGAGTCTCTGTGGAGCATAGGCACCTCCATGTACGTGGCGGCGTTTGCCAGGATAGGCATAACGGCGGGAGCGGCAATACAGGCATGCAATACGATAAACAATCTCTTTACGCTGGCAGCCTTCAGTATAGGAGATGCCATACTGATCCTGGTGGGACAGAAGCTGGGTGAAGGGAAAAAGGAAGAAGCCTGGGAAATGTCGAAAAAGATGGTAAAGATGGGCCTGGTGGTGGGCATAACCATGGGAGTGGGAATAATACTGCTGGGAGAGCCTATCCTGAGCCTTTTCACATTCACGCCTGAAGGCGCGGACTACGCTTCAAAGATACTCATCGTTTACGGAGCAACCATGTGGATAGCCGTATATAACGCCATGCACATAACAGGAACGCTGAGATGCGGAGGCGACACGAGATACGCCATGTTCACCGAAGTCGGAACCGTATGGATCATAGGAGTGCCTGCAGCGTTCATCACGTCTCTTGTGCTGGGGTGGCCCGTATACTTCGCTGTGCTGGCGGTCAAGACGGAAGAGGCGGTAAAGGGAGCTCTTCTGACAAGGAGATATCTGAGCAAAAAGTGGCTGAACAATGTGATAACAGGCATAGAAACCAACTGAACAAAAGGGTAAAGGACAACCGCAAAATAGTACATTTGGGTTGTATACAGAATTCTTGATGTATACCTTAAATCCTTTGAAAATATTGAAGTGACAAGGTTAAGGGAACATTAAATTTTCAAAAACAGTTTTACAATTACAGCAAACAGATGTATAATTATATACAAATCAAAAATTGAAAGAGAGCTAATTATCGGCAATGGATGACATCGGTAAAATCAAGAAACAGGTAGCTGTTTACGGGTTCGCTTTTATAGTACTGTGCCAGATAGTATCCTTTTTTATTATAGGTTTTGATGCTGTTTTTTCAGTGTTTTTGCTGGCCGGACTGCTTGCGGGGATAGTAAATTTCAATATTATCGCTTTTTTCCTCAAGAAGATGCTGGACAGCGGTAACGCGGCTCTTTCGACACTCAGCCTTGTGATAAGGATACTTATATACTGCGCGGTATTTTTTATAGCCGTAAAGCAGGGAACAGCGCCGGCGTTCGCCTGCCTTATGGGATTTTTGGCGCCAAAGCTGCCTCTTTATTACTTCTATGCCGTAAAGCCTGACTTCAATACGAAAAGGAAGGTAAGACCCGAAGTCAGGGAAATGTACGAAGCAGAGGACAGGGAAGAGGATGAGCGCTGGAGCGGAAAGGAGGAATAGATATGCATGATCTTTCGCATCTGGGGCCAAAAAAGATATTCATATTCGGCGACGGAACATTCTTTATTACGGAAACCGTAGTATGGGGAGTGATCGTCGCGCTGATAATAGGGATCCTGGCGTGCTGGTCCGCCAGCAGGCTGCAGAGGGTACCGAAGGGAAAACAGGTGATAGCCGAGTTTGTGGTGGAAAAGGCCTACAATATGGTTGAATCCATAATGGGGCCGAAACTGGGAACGGTGTTCGCTCCCTATATGGCGACTATATTTTTCTTTATGCTGTTCTCCAACATGCTGGGGCTGTTCGGATTCAGACCGGTTACGACTGATGTGAACTGTACGTTTGCCCTGGCGATCACTACGTTTTTCATAATACAGGGGACGGGAATAAAGTACATGGGAGTCGGAGGAAAGCTGAAGCATATGTGTTCGCCGTATCCGTTCATGATAATCATAAACGTTATAGAGATGTTTTCCACTCCGCTGTCTCTGGGTCTCCGACTTTTCGGAAACATACTCGCGGGGCTGATAGTAATGTCTCTTGTATACAGCGGGCTTGCGACGCTTTCGTATCAGTTCGCGAGCATACCTGTTCTCGATGCGATACTGCCGCTTCCGGCCAATGCGTTTTTTGATATGTTCGAGCCGGTGCTGCAGGCATATATATTTACAATGTTAACAATGGCTTTTACGGCCAACGAGGCTATAAGCTTAAGAAATCATATTGAAGATTAACGACGTTAAAACAAGGAGGAGTTTATTATGACAGGAATTACACCGGAAGCTTTCGTACTGGGATTATCTGGTCTTGGCGCGGGACTCGCCATGATCTGCGGTATAGGTACAGGCATAGGACAGGGCTACGCGGCAGGAAGAGCTGTAGAAGGAGTTGCCAGACAGCCGGAAGCTCAGGGAGATATTTTGAAGATCATGCTGGTAGGTCAGGGCGTATCCGAAACACCTACCATATTCGCCTTCGTGGTTTCCATACTTCTGCTGTTTGCGAATCCGCTGGTAGGGATGCTTTAAACCCTGATGAGCTGTAACCTTAACACCATACAAACGACAGGAAGGAGGCGATGAAGGATGGAGTATACGGGCCTGATAGAGATAAACTGGTCTATAATAATGATATGGATCACAGTGATCGTTCTGTTTCTCGTGCTCAGAAAATTCTTTTTCCTGAAGATAAAAAACTTCATGGAAAACAGGACAAACTCCATTAAGGACGCCTTTGACAGCGCTGAAGCCGTAAACAGAAGGGCTGATGAGAAAATGGCCAATTACAACAAGCGCATCGCTGGTCTTGAAGCCGATGGAAGAGAGATCATCAAGGAGGCCAAGATAAAAGCCGATGCTCAGGCCAGAGAGATCATAGAAGAGGCCAACAGGCAGGCGGGAAAGATCATATCCAAAGCCGAGGACACCATAGAGAGAGAAAAAGAAAAGGCCATGGAAGAGATGAAGCACGAAATTGCGGCTCTCGCTATTCTGGCGGCTGAAAGGATAGTCGAAAAAGAGATACAGAATATAGGACAGGAAGCTATAGTTGATGATGTTATCAGACAGGCAAGGAGTAACGGATGGCAGAGTTGACCGTTGACCTGACATATGGCACGGCCTTGTTTGAGGCGGCTGAGGAAGTCGGGAAAAAGGAACTCATCATGGATGAGGCGGAGGTGATTCTTGATCTTCTGGAAGAGAATCCCGATCTTAGGCTGTTCATGAATCATCCTACCATATCCGCTGATGAGAAAAAACAGACGCTGGAAAGCATATTCCGGGGGAAGATTTGTGATGAACTTCTTAATTTTCTCTTTGTGTTGATCGATAAGAGAAGAACCGGTAATCTCCCTCAGATAATAAAAGTATACAAACACCTGACAGACGAGGAGGACGGTGTGGCGACGGGAACTGTATATTCAGTCATCCCTCTTACTGACGACAGGCTCAGGGAGATCGAGGAAGAGACCTCAAAACTTGTCAGGATAAATGTCAAGCTGCACAATAAGATCGATCCCAGGCTGATAGGAGGCATAAAGATAATGGTCGAAGGAAAAATAATCGATGCCTCAGTCAGGAAAAAATTTGACGATCTGGAAAGTCAGATAAATTAAGCTCGGGGAGGAAAAGAAATGAATTTGAGACCGGAAGAGATAAGCGCAGTCATAAAGGAACAGATAAAAAACTACAAAAATCAGTTGGATATCTCTGATTTCGGTACCGTTATCCAGGTGGGAGACGGTATAGCCAGAGTGTACGGTCTGGAAAGCTGCATGGCCGGAGAGCTGCTGGAATTTCCGGGAAGCGTTTACGGAATGGCTCTGAACCTTGAGGAGGATAACGTAGGAGCCGTTATACTGGGCTCTGACAGGGAGATAAAAGAAGGCGACATAGTGAAGCCTACGGGGACCGTAGTGGAGGTGCCTGTGGGAGAAGGTATGCTGGGACGCGTTGTAAACGCTCTCGGACAGCCGATAGACGGTAAGGGGCCGATAATCACAAAGGAAAGAAGGCCTATAGAGTGCCCGGCGCCGGGAGTCCTTCAGAGAAAATCCGTAAACCAGCCTCTTCAGACGGGGATAAAGGCCATAGATTCCATGATACCCATAGGAAGAGGGCAGAGAGAGCTGATAATAGGCGACAGACAGACAGGTAAGACTGCCATAGCCATAGACACCATTCTAAATCAGAAGGATGAGGACGTAATATGCATATATGTAGCCATAGGACAGAAGAATTCCACTGTGGCTCAGCTGGTGCAGAACCTTACGGATAAGGGGGCCATGGATTATACCATAGTCGTTTCGGCTACCGCATCCGATGTGGCTCCGCTTCAGTATATAGCTCCGTACGCAGGCTGCTCCATAGGAGAAGCCTTTATGTACAAGGGAAAGGACGTACTTATAATATATGACGACCTTTCCAAGCACGCGGTGGCATACAGAGCCATGTCGCTGCTCCTGAGAAGACCGCCGGGAAGAGAAGCTTATCCCGGAGATGTATTCTATCTTCACTCAAGGCTTCTGGAGAGAGCTGCCAAGCTTTCTGACGAGCTGGGAGGCGGCTCGCTTACGGCCCTGCCTATTATAGAAACTCAGGCGGGAGACATTTCGGCCTACATACCTACTAACGTTATATCCATAACGGACGGGCAGATATTCCTTGAATCCGAACTGTTTTTCTCGGGACAGAGGCCTGCGGTAAACGCCGGCATATCGGTGTCCCGTGTAGGCGGAAACGCTCAGATAAAGGCTATGAAGAAGGTTTCCAGCACGGTAAAGCTGGAGCTGGCTCAGTACAGAGAGCTGGCGAGCTTCTCACAGTTCGGATCGGATGTGGATCAGGATACGAAAAACAGGCTGGATCACGGCCAGAGGCTTATGGAGATACTGAAGCAGCCTCAGTACAATCCTATACCTGTCGAAAAGCAGGTGATGATAATGTACGCTGCCATAAACCGTCACCTTTCCGATATAGAGCCTGAGGATATAAAGAAATTCGAAAAGGGATTCTATGAATTCATGGATGCTCAGTACCGTGATGTGGGAAGCGACATAAAGAAGACGGGGCAGCTCAGCGAGGGCAATGAGGAGAGACTTAAAGAAGCTATAGAGCTGTTCAAGAAGGAATTCAAAAAAGACATGATATAGAGCCCGGACATATAAAGAACGAATTTTACAGGAGGAGGTGTGAGAATGGCTGACAGTATGCAGGCCATAAAGAGACGTATAAGAAGCGTCACAAGCACGGAGCATATAACAAACGCCATGAAGCTGGTGTCGGCGGGAAAGCTCCGGAAGGCTAAGGCGATATTCGAGAAGACCAATGAGAACTCACACTACATTACTCATACCATAGCCGAACTTTTTAACAGCAGCCAGGAGATACCCGACAAATATCTTGCGGGCAACAGAGAGATAAAGACCACGTGCTACATAGTGGTCACCAGCAGCAGAGGGCTGTGCGGAGGCTTCAACAGCAGTATACTGAAAGAGGCTCAGAAGGAGATAGATGCCGACTGGGAGGAGCCGTATATCTTTGCCATAGGCACAAAGGGCAAGGAGTATTTTGAAAAAAGAGGATATAAGATCTGCGGAGACTATCTGGCGCCTCCTGAAAACATATCGTTTCTCGAGACCAGAGAAATGAGCAGACCTATACTGGATATGTACAACAGCGGAGAGATAGACGAGGTCGTTCTCATATATACATCCTTCATAAGCTCGATGGAGCAGGAGGTAAAAAATGTGACGCTGCTGCCTTTTGAGGTGGAAAAGGATCCGGAGATCATACGCGATACAAAGCAGGTGGAATATGAGCCGTCGGTTGAAGCGGTATTTAACTATCTGGTGCCTAAATATGTGGAGATGATGGTTTACGCCGCTGTGGTGGAGTCCGCCACATGCGAGCATGCGGCCAGGAGGATGGCCATGGAAAACGCCACCGACAACGCCAGGGAGATGCTTGGACAGCTTTCCCTCTACTATAACAGAGCCAGACAGTCGGCCATCACCGATGAAATAATAGAGATCGTTGCCGGTTCCGAGGCACAGAAATAGGAGGCGAAAATGAACAAGGGAATAATACATCAGATAATAGGGCCTGTAATAGATATAAAGTTCAGGGAAGAGGAGATGCCTGAGCTGCTCAATGCCGTGGAGATAGATTTTGAAGGAAGAAAGATAGTCACGGAAGTGGCTCAGCACATAGGCGACGATGTAGCAAGGTGCATTGCTCTGTCCTCCACAGACGGTCTTAAGAGAGGCATGGAAGCGGCTGATACGGGCGAGCCCATAAAGGTTCCCGTAGGCAATGAGGTCCTGGGAAGGATGTTCAATGTCATAGGCGAGACCATAGATGAAAAAGGTCCTGTAGAGACAGAGCTGAGGGCGTCCATACACAGAGCCGCGCCTCCTTTTGAAGAGCAGGATACATCGGCGCAGATATTCGAGACAGGCATAAAGGTAATAGACCTTATAGCTCCTTATACGAGAGGAGGTAAGGTAGGCCTGTTCGGAGGAGCCGGAGTAGGAAAAACGGTGCTTATACAGGAGCTCATAAACAACATAGCAAAGGAACACGGCGGTATATCGGTATTCGCCGGAGTGGGAGAGAGGACGAGAGAAGGAAACGACCTCTACTACGAGATGATAGAATCAGGGGTAATAAACAACACGGCCATGGTGTTCGGACAGATGAACGAGCCGCCGGGAGCCAGGATGAGGGTCGCCCTTACCGGGCTGACCATGGCTGAGTACTTCAGGGATCAGGAAAATCAGGACGTACTCCTGTTCATAGACAATATATTCAGGTTTACCCAGGCAGGTTCCGAAGTTTCGGCCCTTCTGGGAAGAGTGCCGTCAGCCGTAGGATATCAGCCGACTCTGGCAACTGAGATGGGCGCGCTCCAGGAGAGGATAACTTCCACGAAGAAGGGCTCCATAACATCGGTACAGGCCGTATACGTGCCTGCCGATGACCTTACAGACCCGGCTCCGGCTACGACGTTCGCGCATCTTGACGCAACGACGGTTCTTTCGAGAGCCATAACGGAGCTTGGTATATACCCTGCCGTAGATCCTCTTGAATCCACCTCAAGGATCATGGATCCGCTCATTCTTGGAGAAGAGCATTACAATACTGCCAGAGGAGTCCAGGAGGTCCTGCAGAGGTACAACGATCTTCAGGATATAATAGCGATACTTGGTATGGATGAGCTGTCCGACTCGGATAAGCTGATAGTATCAAGGGCGAGAAAGATACAGAGATTCCTTTCTCAGCCGTTCAGCGTCGCATCGCAGTTTACGGGAATGGAAGGAAAGTATCTGCCGCTCAAGGAGACCGTCAGAGGATTCAGAGAGATACTGGAAGGAAAGCACGACCAGATACCTGAGCAGATGTTCCTGTTTGCCGGAGGCATAGACGAAGTGGTCGAAAAGTACGAAAACAGTAATAAGCAGTGAGGTGAGCGGTAATGGCCAACAGCGTAAAACTGGAAATAATGACTCCTTCAAAGATGTTCTACAGAGGAGACGTGGAGCTGGTCATAGTCAGGACCCTTGAAGGCGACGAGGGATTCATGTACGGTCATTCCTGGGCCTGCAAGCTGCTTGATATAGGGGCGCTGTGGATACAGGAAAAGGGAGCTTCAAAAGGAGAATTCAGAGTGGCTGCGGTCGCGGGAGGCTTCATAGACGTCAAGGACAGTATAATAATATACACCGATGCCGTTGAGTGGAAGGAAGACATAGACATGGAAAGGGTGCTCAGCGAAAAAGCCAAGGCAGAGGACTGGCTGAGCAAGAACGAAGAAAGCGGGGACCCTAATGATGTCATAAAGGCCAAGATAGCTATCTCAAAGGCCATAACAAGATCAAAGGTGGCTGAGGGAGAACTGGCAAGGCGAGGCTGATTCAGTGATCAGTGAAGGAGGAAAATCATGATAGGAAAAAAAGTAACACTAAGAGTAAGGATGAGCTCAGGAGAGGCTCATTATGCCGGAGATCTGGTCAACGGATCACATATACTGGATTTCTGGGGAGATATAGGCACTGAGCTGGCGATACGCCTCCACGGAGACGAGAGTCTGTTTGTGGGATATGAGAACGTCAGGTTTACGGCTCCCGTATATGCGGGGGATTATATGGAGTACAGCGGCTGGATCGAAAAGAAGGGAAACACTTCCTTTACGTGCAGATTCCAGGCTCACAAATATATAACCCTGGCAAGGGATCCGGAACTTCCGATATCCGCGGCAAACGTACTTGAGGAGCCTGTTCTCTGCGGAGAGGCTACAGGCACGCTGGTAGTGAAGAAGGAACACCAGAGAGGAGCTCAGGATCCTGATTTTAAATAGGATGGTCACAGCAGGAGAGAGCCGGCATGATATACCGTGAATGATACGGTCCATGCCAGCGCAAGCTGAAGGACAGATGAGAAAATCACAGACGGGAGATCCCCCGTCTGTTTTTTCATAGCTGTGAAGGAGGGGAGACATGGCATGTAGAGGGTACAGAAAACGAGAAAAGAAAAACCTGAGAGTGGGGTGAATATATGGGAGACGGCTGATGCGCCGCTGTTTGAGCCGGCGAGGACGGAAAGAGCGCTTGCTGCCGCCTCCTTTGCGGGAAGTCCGCTTATGAGTGCTGCGGCTGCCCTCCAGTCGCCGAAACCGAGAGGCTCGAGAAAGGGAGAGATGGATTCCCCCAGATGTGCCAGAAGGCTTTCGTCCGGGGAGGAGGTCATTTGCAGATCAGCATCGAGGTTTTCGAGAAGCCATATAAGAGCTGAAGCGATCAGTATAACGGTGAAGGCCTTTTTCACAAAATCAAATCCGCTTTTAAGAGCCGTGCAAGCCGCACGTCTGAAAAGGACGCTTCTCGTCTCCGCGTTACCGAAAGCATGAGAGGCGTGCGAGGAACAGGGAGGCGCAGAAACCCGGGGACTTGCGAAACATCCTCTGAGCAGCAATGCCATGAGCATGAGTACGGCTATATCGACGGTGAATAGCAGGAGGATGATTTGGATTTCTTTGCCGGGAAACAGTGAAGAGCAGAGCAGAAGGCATACAGGCAGCTTGGCGCTGCACGGCATGAGAGGAATGAGGAAAACGGCGGCCCGCGCGGCTCCCTTTTCTTTCATGCTGCCTGCTGCGGTTATGGCAGGAACTGCGCATCCGAATCCCATTATAAGGGGCGTCAGGGAAGCTCCGGAAAGGCCGAGCCTTTTCATAAAGGGATCTGCGAGAAGCGCCAGATCCTTCATGGCGCGGCTTTCGCTCATAAGGGAGAGACAGAAGAAGAGTACGGCTATGGTCGGGGCAAAGGCAAGCACTCCCGATACTCCCGGGATCACGCCCTCTGCAAAGAGCTCCTTAAGGAGGTCCGTCATACCTGAGGCAGCGCTTGTCGATAAGCCCGGCTCTTTCAGCTCATGCGAAAGAAACGAGGAGAGCATGTTGGCAAGACGGTCGAAAAAAGGCGCGGCCAGCCTGAATGTAAGCAGAAATACAGCGCCGACTGCAAGGAGGGCTTTTGTCAAAATGAAAATGCGCGGGTTTTTCATAGGCGCTGATATTTTTTCAGAAAACTTTACTAAAAAAGTCAACAAAATGCTTTTAAATACCTCCTCCTGTGGTATAATATACTGACATTCCGGTATCGTACTTTAAAAAATATGATATGTAGACGGGAATGATGACATAAATCAGAGGAGGGAGCATATGGAAAGAACTTTCAGAATAGGCCCCATAAGGCCGCCCAGTGAAGCTACGAGCCTTCTGCTGCAGGTGACAAACGGCTGTACGTGGAACAAATGCAAGTTCTGCCAGTTATACAAGGATACGAAGTTCAGAGCCTACAGCGCTGACAGCATAAAGGCGGATATAGACAATATGGTATATCATGCCGATAAGGTGCGTAAATACAGAAACAGCGACGGATCATGGGATATAGACGGTATAAACGCAGAGATAAGCATGGCGGGCGAGGATGAGAAACAGTGCATCTATATGGTTGCCCAATGGCTTATAAACGGCGGAAGGAACGTGTTCCTTCAGGATGGCAATACTACGGCCCTTAGCAGCGGCAGGCTGTCGGATGTGCTTGTTTATTTGAAGAAGGCCTTTCCTCATATACAGAGGATAACGTCTTACGGCAGAGCGGAGAACCTGGCGCGTGTGAGTGCGGAGGAATTTGCCGAGCTCAAGGCAGCAGGCCTTGACAGGATACACTCGGGATTTGAGTCGGGATCCGATGAAGTGCTTGAAAAGATAAACAAAGGAGTTACGTCGGAGCAGGAAATAACAGCCGGGAAGAATATAAAAGCGGGAGGAATCGAGCTTTCGGTATATTTCATGCCAGGCGTGGGAGGCCGGGAGCTGACCGTTGAAAACGCTGAAGGCACAGCCGGGGTGGTGAATGAGGTGAATCCTGATTTTCTCAGGATAAGAACAGCGGCCGTGAAGCCGGGCACAGAGCTCTATGAGGATTTTATCAGCGGCACGTTCACATTATGCAGCGATGATGAGAAACTTCTGGAAATAAGAAGGGTGATAGAGCTGGCAAAAGATGTGGACACAAGGATAGCGAGCGACCATATAATAAATCTTCTGCAGGGAGTAAGAGGAAAGATGAGGGAAGATCGCGAAAAGATGCTGGCGGTCATAGATGATTATCTGGGATCTCCGGAAGAGGAAAAAAGGATGTTCCAGGCAGCAAGGAGGCTTGCTATGGTGGTAAGCCCCGGAGAAATGAGAAGGCTTCCGGAATATGAAACACAGAGGCTTAAAGATATGGTATCATCTGTGACGGATCCATACGAGTGGGAAATAGAGATGAACCGGCTCATAAGCAGGTATATATGAGGGACGCTTTCTGACCGCAAACGCATTATTTGAAGTTTCCTTTTTAAGAGAAAACGCGTATCAAAAATGAGAAACAATATCAAAAATAAAACACAAGAGTGAGAAAAATCTAATTTTTCTCCTCTTTTTTATGTGTTTTTTTCGTGTTTTTTAAATTTTTAATGCATTGTGAAAGCATTGCAAACTCTTTGGAGGGAGAGATTTATCAGAAAATTGAAACATGAATTGGACATGATAGTGCAAAAACAGGATGACTTGGCATGAAAATTGAATATAATAAAAATAGAAGTTATACCGACTGCCGTTAATTTCGGGCGGCTGAAAGCAAAAGGGAGGTCATACCATGACTGCAAGAAACGAGCAGAAAGCATTAGAGCTGGCTAAAAGAGTAGTGGGCTACATAGAAAAGGATTCTCTTACAGATGCCGATAAAAAGGCCATACATGATGAATCCATCGAAAACTTCAATGAAAACGTAAATCCGGGATGGCTGGAATACAGAAAATCCGTATCGACCGATTCAGCCTTCATAGAATGGACAGATGATACGGAATCCTTTGAGGATCTCAATGGAGTAAAATTCATAGACTGCCTGGGAGGATTCGGTATCTATACATGCGGACACAGAAATCCTGAGATACTGAAGACCGTAAAGTGTCAGCTTGACAGATACGCTCTCCATTCACAGGAGCTGGTGGATCCGCTGAGAGGATATCTGGCAAAGACACTTGCCATGATCACTCCTGGAGATCTCCAGTATGCCTTCTTCACCAACGGCGGAGCAGAAGCCGTTGAAATGGCTCTGAAGCTGGCAAGACTGGCTACGGGCGGAAGATGGTACATATCCACTGTCGGAGCTTTCCACGGAAAATCCATGGGCGCCATATCCATGGGAGGAAAGGGAGCGTACAGAGAAGACTATATACCTATGATACAGCAGGTGCAGCACGTTGAGTACGGTAATGCCGACGCCACGGAAACAGCCATAAAGAACCTGCAGACAGTAGGAGAAAAGGTAGCAGGCGTAATAGTAGAGCCTATACAGGGAGAAGGCGGCGTTATAATACCGCCTGAAGGATATCTCACAAGACTCAGAGAGATATGCGACAAGTACGGAGTAGCTCTCATATTTGACGAGATACAGACAGGTATGGGAAGATGCGGAACCATGTGGAGATGCGATCATGAGGGAGTAACCCCTGATATCATGACATACGGTAAGGCGTTCGGAGGAGGCATCATGCCTATCACAGGTATAATCGCCAGACCTAAGATGTGGGGCGAAAAGCTCATAGACAATCCATGGATACTGGGTTCACCGACATTCGGAGGAAACCCTCTTGCATGCTCGGCAGCTCTGTCGACCATCAAGTACATGCTTGAAAACGATATACCTGGCCAGGCAAAAGAAAAGGGCGAGTACTTCCTGAACAAGCTCAATGAGCTTAAGGCAAAATACCCTACAGTGCTTGTAGAGGTAAGAGGCGCGGGACTCCTTATCTGCATGGAATTCCCTGAAGCAGAAGTAGGATACGCTGTAACAAAGGGACTGTTCGCCAGACAGGTAATGACAGCGGGAACTCTCGTAAACGCCAAGACAGTTCGTATAGAACCGCCTGCAATTCTCAGTTATGAGACTATAGATACAGTTATAAGCAAACTGGAAGAAGCCCTCGCTGAGGTAAAGGCCGAATTCAAGCTGTAGTCGCAGCATCACCTGCCCCGCCTTAAAGGCGGGGTTTTTCTTTGAGAAGTATTATGTTATACTTAAAGCTCGGAGGGGAAAAATGAGCTATAAAGTTAAACTCAATGTCTTTGAAGGACCCTTTGACCTGCTGGTCTATCTAATAGAACATGCCAGAATGAGCATATACGATATAGAAATATCGCAGATAACAGCTCAGTACATGGAAGCTGTAAGCGACATGAAAAAGGCTGACATGAACGTAGCCTCGGAGTTTATGGCGCTGGCAGCCGCCCTTCTTGAGATCAAGTCCAAGATGCTTCTGCCAAGGCCAGCGGCCCGGAACGAAGGAGAGACCATTGAGGATCCCAGGACAGAGCTTGTGGAAAAGCTGCTGGAATACAAGAGGTTCAAGGCAGTTGCCGAAATACTCGGTGAAAAAGAAGAGGAAGCCGCCATGTATCTTCAGAAGCCTCAGGAGGACATGACGCAGTTCACAGGGGAAGCAGATGAATATCTCTCCCTTGATATCGAACAGTTTACGGCTGCTTTCAGGCTTTTCCTGCAAAAAAAGAAGAGGCTTGAGGAAATAAGGACTCACCACAGGAGAAGCGAGAAGCAGCGGATAACCACAGAGGCCCGTATAGAGGACATAAAAGAGTTTTTTTTGCAAAACGGAGTCAGCGAGGCTGATTTCAGGGATCTTGTAAAGAGCAGAGGAGACAGATACGATACGGCAGTGACATTTTCATCGGTGCTTGAAATGATGAAGGAGAGAAAGGTGGATGCACTGCAGAAGCATGTGTACGGAGATATAACGGTAAGAGCCATGGAAGGGCTCTATAATGAAGACGTTTAGGAGGGGTCGCAGATGGCAGGCAGCAGGAGCATGAAATCGGCTCTCGAATCCATGATGTTCGTATGGGGAGAACCGCTTGATATAAAAGAAGCCGCAGAGGCGCTCGATGCCGATAAAAAGGAAGTGTATCAGTGCTTCAGGGAGCTTCAGGAAGAGTACGAGCAGCAGGGAAGAGGCATAGTGATAAAAGAGGTGAACAGAAGTTTTCAGTTTGTGACAAGAAAGGAGAACCTGGACTATATAAAACGGCTGTGCACTCCTGTGAAGCACAGGAGGCTCTCTCAGTCAGCTCTTGAGGTACTGGCAATAGTAGCGTATAAGCAGCCTGTGACAAAGGGAGAGATAGAAGCTGTCAGAGGAATAAAGTGCGACAGAGTCATAGAGGGTCTTATGAAAAAGGGACTCGTCGCTGAAGCCGGAAGGGCCGATACTGTGGGAAGACCCATATTGTACGGCACTACCGATGAATTTCTCAGGAATTTCGGATTCAGCTCACTTAAGGAGCTGCCTCATATAGGAGATATAGAAGAGGCTGTATCGGACGAAGGCTCTGGTGAGGAGGGCGAGGTCTACATACAGCAGATATCCATAGACATATGATAAAGCCGGAAAAGAAGAATAAAATCCCCCTGTGAACGTAAGATTACAGAGGGGATATTTTTATGAAAAAACGAAAGTACATATTCATACTGATGATGACGGCAGCGGTGGCGGCGTGCTTTTTTCTGTATTTTGAAAAGCACGGCATAGTGGGGGCTTCAGGCCCCTCGGGGGAGATATCGGCTCAGCAGGCCATCCTCATAGACGGGGACACGGGAGAGGTGCTGTACGAGAAGGCTGCCGATGAAAGAGCGTATCCGGCCAGCATAACAAAGATAATGACAGCTCTCATAACCCTTGAGACTCTCGAAAAATACGACAGCCCCATAGAACAGAAGGTCAGGATACCGAAAAGCGCGGCGGGAACAGAAGGCTCTTCCTTATATCTGAGGGCAGGAGAGGAAATATCCATAGAGGATCTTCTGTACGGACTTATGCTGGTATCGGGAAACGATGCGGCTGAAGCTCTGGCGGAGATAATAGGAGGAAGCCGCAGTGAGTTCGTGATGATGATGAATAACCGGGCGAGGGAGCTAAACTGCCGCGGGACCAGCTTTGCCAATCCAAGCGGGCTTTTTGACGAGGACCATTACACTACTGCAAGAGACATGGCAACCATAGCAAGAGAAGCCATGAAAGATCCGACGTTCAGAAAGATCGTGGCGTCCGAAAGCCGCAGAGCCGACAGGGAAGGCGGAGAGTATGAGGTGTTTTACAATAAAAACAAGACCATAAGACAGTTTAAGGGAGGAAACGGCATAAAGATAGGATACACTGAAAAGTCAGGAAGGACGCTTGCAGCCTCTGCCGAAAGAAAGGGGAGGACGATGATCTGCGTGGTTATGGGGGCGCCCGACTGGTTCAACGATGCATACAGGCTCATGGAATACGGCTTTGACAGCAAAAGCTGAGCCAGGGGTCAGGCTCTTTTCTCGGGATGCGGCATATCTATAATATATGAACGGATATTTTTCATCAGGAGGAAAGAAATGACAGATATAAATGACCTGTGCGCAGATGCCGGAACGCCCAACTGTCCATGCCCGCTGGCGGAGACGGGCGACTGTCTCATATGCGGAAGGCTTTCGGGAAAGGACTGCTGCGAATGCCGCTGGGCAGGCGTATGTATATATAACGAATACATCCAGAATGACAGAGTAGTGAGAAACAGAAGGGAGAACAAAAAATCCCCTGTCATAAAAAAGATATGGTACGGAAAGGACCTTATGGTGCTGGCTCTTGGAGTCTCAAGAGGGTTTGCCATAAGAGCCGCAAGACCGGGGGCTTTCGTATTTTTGAAGAGGAACGGGGACTCGGACTTCTTCAATGTCCCTGTGTCGGTCATGAGATCCGATGCGGAAAACGGTATCATATGGCTTGCTCTCAAGGTGATATCGGCAAAGACAAAGAGAATAGCAGACGAGGATGCAAGCCTTACGGTAAGGGGCGTCTACAGGAACGGGCTTTTGGGAAAAGGCAGGAGCTGTCTTGAAGACGATGTAAGGCTGCCCGCAGCAGGCGGGAAAAGCGGGGCTGTGAAAACATGGCTCATAATGACGAAGGGAGCGGGATTTGCTCCCGCTGTCAGCCTGCTGTCATGGGCGGACGGAAGAGTAAGAGCTCATGTGATCACAGATACGGAGAAGGTAAACGGAGAGATCGTGCGGGATCATCTGCAGGAGCCGTGGGACGGTAAGGGAGGCGGCGAAAGCGTCACATTCGAAAGCTGTCCTCTCGCTGAAGCGGCAGACTCAGGGAGGTTCAAGGCAGAGGATTACGACAGGGTGATAATACTCGCATCCGATTATTATATCAGAAGCATTTCCGAGAAGCTGGGAGCGGCAGGAGAAAAGCTCGTGTTCAGCAATAACTTTCATATGTGCTGCGGGGAGGGGATATGCGGGGCATGCACCCATACGGACAGCCGCGGCAATGTGAGCAGGATGTGCAAGTGCGGTACAGTGGACGTAAGAGAACTGATCTGAGCCTGCAGGTGAAATCTCAAAAAACTGTTGACACGGAAAAGACCGGTGAATATAATAACTCTATCAGGAATTTAATATCACTTTAAACCGATGATTAAGAGTAGTAGCTTCGGATTTGAATTTAAAGAGAGCCGCAGGCGGTGGGATTGCGGTAAGGAGAACCGGGGTGAATGGACTTATGAGGGCAGACGAACAGTCTGTGTTCCGGATATACCGGA
Organism: Bacillota bacterium; assembly: GCA_963929955.1. Classification (GTDB taxonomy): domain Bacteria; phylum Bacillota; class Clostridia; order Peptostreptococcales; family Anaerovoracaceae; genus Lentihominibacter. The sequence continues at coordinate 15,870 of CAWVKQ010000046.1, read as the reverse complement.
TGCGGACTCAGTAGAAACTGACGGGATCTCCGCCTGTAACAAAGGGAGCGCGTATCAAAAGCTGTACGCGTAACAGCAGGAGATATATAGTATCTCCGGGTGGCATAACAAAAGCAGCGCTTTTGTCCCGTAGCTTGGACAAAGGCGTTTTTTTATGGGAAGCCACAGAGGTTTCAGTTGCTCGTTCAGTCGGTGGGAATGAAAGGAGAAAAAAATGACAGTAAAAGTACCGCACAGATTATATCTCACGGAAGATCAGATCCCGAAGCAATGGTATAACCTGAGAGCCGACATGAAGGAACAGCCGGCTCCCATAATAAATCCCGCGACAGGTAAGCCTGCCTGTGAGGAGGATCTTTATCCCGTATTCTGCAAGGAGCTGGCAGCTCAGGAAATGGACGGGACGACTAGGTATTTCGACATCCCCGATGAGGTGATGGACATATACAGGATATACAGACCGGCGCCTCTGTGCAGAGCATACAATCTTGAAAAAGCTCTCGATACTCCGGCGAGGATATATTACAAATTCGAGGGCAACAACACATCGGGCAGCCATAAGCTCAATTCAGCCGTTGCTCAGGCATATTACGCATCAAAGGAAGGCCTTAAGGGCGTTACTACCGAGACGGGAGCAGGCCAGTGGGGGACAGCCCTGTCGGAGGCATGTTCGTACTTTGGCCTTGATCTTGAGGTTTACATGGTAAAGGTATCATACAGTCAGAAGCCTTTCAGAAAAGATATAATGGAGACGTTCGGAGCTCATGTATTTCCTTCGCCTTCAGACAGGACAGAGGCGGGCAGGAAGATACTTGCCGAAGATCCGGAAAACAGCGGAAGCCTGGGATGCGCCATTTCAGAGGCAGTGGAGAGGGCTGTTACAAGCAGCGGATACAGATATGTTCTGGGATCTGTGCTCAACCAGGTGCTTCTCCATCAGTCTGTCATAGGACTTGAGGCAAAGGCGGCCATGGAGATGCTTGACGAATATCCCGATATAGTCGTAGGCTGCGCCGGAGGCGGTTCGAATCTCGGAGGCCTCATAGCGCCTTTCATGCAGGATAAGCTGACCGGTAAGGCTGATCCGAGGATAGTGGCCGTTGAACCGGCTTCGTGCCCGTCCCTTACGAGAGGCGTATACAGATATGATTTCTGCGACACGGGAAAGATAACTCCTATGGCTAAGATGTACACTCTTGGCTGCACATTCAAGCCATCGGCCAATCACGCCGGCGGCCTCAGATATCACGGTATGTCGCCTATACTTTCAAAGCTCTACGATGACGGATATATGGAAGCTGTGGCATATGAACAGACAAGAGTATTTGAAGCCGCCGTTCAGTTCGCCAAGCTGGAGACGATACTTCCGGCTCCGGAATCAGCTCACGCCATAAGGGGCGCTGTGGATGAGGCTGTCAGGTGCAGAGAAACGGGAGAAAGCAAGACCATCCTCTTCGGCCTCACAGGAACAGGGTATTTTGACATGACAGCCTATGCTGCTTACAACAGAGGAGATATGAGAGATTATATCCCTACGGATGAGGATCTTAAGGCATCCATAGAGGCTCTTCCAAAGATACCCGGAATACAGGAATAAAAGCTGCCTGTATGGCGTAATGGCTCAGAGGGAGCCTTCAAGTATGGGCATTACCTCGTGAAGATCGCCTATTTCATAGTCGGGGGCTGCTTCGGTTTCGTTGATAAGTCCCGCCGGATTGTACCAGCATGTTTTTATGCCAGAGCGGTTTCCCCCGGCTATGTCGCCTGTAAGAGAGTCGCCGATCATGATGACCCTGTTTTTATCCACAGGGCCTATGGCACGGAAAATAAGGTCGAAGAACTGGACTGCCGGCTTTTCATATCCCAGATCCTCTGAGAGAAAAACGCCGTCCAGCAGTGCATCGAAGCCTGAGCGGCTCAGCTTCTTGGTCTGAGCCGTCACAGTGCCGTTGGAGGCCGCGTACTGCTTCACGCGTCCGCGAAGAGAGGATACAATCTCCCTGCTGTTGTCGCAGAACACTATGGTATCGCCCATACGAAGCTGGTACAGGCGATTGAATTCTTCGGGACAAGGAGCGTAGTCAATGCCCTCTTTCATAAAAAACTCCTCAAAGCGGCCCCTAAGGATCTGAGGCTTTGTCATTTCGCCCAGCTCCAGCATACGCCAGTATTTCTTGTTTATTTCCGAATAACGGGAAAGCATCTCCTCATCGCATTCTCCCATGTCAAAATCACGAAAGAGCGATATCATGGCAGCTCTCTCAGCGGCGGAGAAGTCCAGCAGAGTCCCGTCAACATCCCACAGTACGACATCAAATCCTTTCATGGCAACCTCCTTGTCATTATCATATTATAAGGCTAAAAGGAGCCTGGGGCAACGGAGATTTGCTCTGTTTTGTATTTACAATATCACTTCGTTAATTTATTATATTAATGTAAGGAAAGAGCGTGTGAATGTAATAAAGAGGTGTGATAAGGATGAGACTATTCGATACAGCCGTACAGGAGCTCAAGTACAAGGTGCTCAAGGAGCTGGCGCATCAGACATGGAAGGGCAATGATGCCTTTTCCGTTTTCAACGACATAGCCAATGAAGTCGTGAAGAAGGACGAGCCGCCTATGAGCTGCTGTATATACAAGGACAGAGCCATAGTGGCGGAGAGAATAAGGATAGCTCTTGGAGGAAACAAAAACGATCCCAATATAATACAGGTCATAGATATAGCGTGCGACGAATGTCCCGTGGCAGGCCATGTGGTGACGGATCTTTGCAGAGGATGCGTGGCGCACAGATGCATGGATGCCTGCAAGCTGGGGGCAATAACGGTTGATGATGACCAGATAGCCCACATAGACAAGAGCAAATGCGTGGAGTGCGGAAAATGCGCCAAGGTATGCCCGTACAGCGCCATAACAAACTTCAAGAGACCGTGTGAAAAGGCATGCAAGGTGGACGCCATATATATGGCTCAGGACTGTACAGCCACCATTGACAGTCAAAAATGCATCGGCTGCGGAGCGTGCGTTTACCAGTGCCCGTTCGGAGCGACTCTCGATGTGTCAAGCATCACAGATATAATAAAGACAATGATGGCAAGCGAGGACAACACAGCATACAGGGTTTACGCTGTAGTCGCCCCTGCCATAGCGGGACAGTTTAAATACGCTAAGCCCGGTCAGATAATAAGCGCCATAAAGGAGCTTGGATTTTACCAGGTATGGGAGGCGGCTCTCGGCGCTGATATAGTGGCGTACAAGGAGGCTCAGGAGCTTAAGGAAAAGGGCTTTCTCACATCATCGTGCTGCCCGGCGTTCGTTAAATACATAAAGATAAAATTCCCGCAGATGGCAGAGCATATATCCTCGAACCTTTCGCCTATGGCGGAAACAGGCAGGCTCATAAAGGAAAGAGATCCTGAGGCAAAGGTGGTCTTTATAGGGCCGTGTACGGCAAAAAAAGCTGAGGTAAGAGAGGAAAGGGTGCATAAATACATAGATTACGTGATGACATTCGAAGAGCTTCAGGCAATGATAGACGGGAAGGACATACAGGTGGGAGAACTTCCTGAGACCGAGCTTTCGGATGCGTCCTATTACGGAAGGATATTCGCAAGGACCGGAGGAGTAACAGAGGCGGTGGATGAAGCCGTAAAGGAAAGAGATATAGAAGATTTCAAATTCGATCCCATTGTCTGCGACGGCATAGAGAGCTGCAGGACAGCTCTTCTCAAGGCCAGCAAGGGATTTCTCAAAAATAATTTCATAGAGGGTATGGCGTGCGTTGACGGATGTATAGGAGGAGCGGCCTGTCTCAGTCACGGCGCGGCGGACAGGAAGGCCATAGAGGACTACGGCGGAAGGTCTCAGCTGAGAGGGATAAGCGAAGCCGTAGGCAGAGCTCTTGAAAGCGGGGAAAAAGAATGAAGGCATATATGATATGCTTTACCCGTTCAGGCCGGAATACAATGGAGAATCATGCCGCGGCTCTTAAAGAAGCGGGCTGGGACTGCCTTACATCAGCAAAGGGAAAAGCCTTCGGAGAAAGCTCAGAAAAGAGATCGCTTGATGAATGGGCAGAGGAAGCGTTTAAAAATGGAGAGCTTATAGTGTTCACAGGCGCGCTCGGCATAGCTGTGAGAGCCATAGCTCCATATGTGAAGAACAAGAAGCATGATCCTGCCGTACTTGTATCAGACGAGAAAGGGAACTTCGTGATCCCCGTTTTGTCGGGACATCTCGGAGGCGCTAACAGATGGGCGTCCTTTCTTTCGGAAAAATGCGGAGGCAGGGCGGTCATAACCACGGCGACAGATGTGAACGGGATTTTTTCCGTTGATACATGGGCTAAGGACCGCCAAATGGTAATAAACGATATGGCTGCGGCAAAAGAGATCTCAGCCTCCCTTCTCAGAGGAGAGAGAGTGGCAGTCACTGTCGGGCCGGGAGAAAATTCAGTGCTTACAGGCTCTGTTCCTCCTGAGCTGGAACCGCTGGAATACGGAGCCGGAACCGATTTAAAAACAGGCATTCTCATAACGTCAAAGACGGTCGCGGCGCTTGCGGATCCCTTTGAGTGTACGCTGAGGCTTACGCCGAAAAACGTATACATGGGTATAGGCTGCAGAAGGGGAGCTGAAAAAGGAAAGATAAAGACTCTCGCAGCCATGGCGCTGGATGAAGCGGGCGTTTCGCCGGAGGCTGTGGCAGCGGTGGCATCCATAGACCTTAAAATGGAAGAAAGGGGCATAGCGGAGACCGCCGCGGATATGGGAGTGCCTTTTCTGACGTTTTCGGCCGAAGAGCTTGCTGATCTTAAAGGAGCATTCACACCATCGGAGCTGGTCAAGTCGGTAACGGGAGTTGATAACGTATGTGAGCGAAGCGCTCTTGCGGCAGCGGAAAAAGACGGAGAAGGCGGAGGGATCATAATCGTGAAGAAAAAGGCCCTTGACGGAGTGACGGCCGCAGTGGCTTTGAAGAGGACTGAGATAATTTTTTGACGGGCGGAGAGAGAAATGAAGAAAATAACCATAGTGGGGATCGGAATGGGGAACCCCGGCACACTTACCGAAGAAGCGAGAAAGATCATAGAAAGCAGCAGAGTGCTCATAGGCGCGCCCAGGATGCTGGAAGCCTTCAAAGACAGCGGGGCTGTATGCGTCGAGGCTGTAGCTGCGGAGGATATAATAAGATACGTTGAAGAGGACGGAGAAAACGAAAACTTTACAAGCCTCATGTCAGGAGATGTGGGGTTTTTCAGCGGGGCTGCGGGGCTTGCCGCGGAGGCGAAAAAGAGAGATATGGAAGTGACATTCATCCCCGGCATAAGCTCCCTTCAGTACATGTGCGCCAGACTGTGTCTGCCGTGGCACGATGCATCCATAGTGAGCCTTCACAGCGGAGAGGCCGATTTTGTGGGAAAGGTGAGAACGTCGGCCAGGACATTCATACTTACAGGCGGGGACAGAACGCCGTCGCATATATGCGGAGAGCTTTGCCGCGCAGGGCTCGGATATGTGAAGGTGACGGTGGGAGAGCGCCTTTCTTACGATGATGAAAGCATGGTAACGGCTGCGGCAGAGGATATGAAGGATAAGAAATTCGGGAAGCTCTGCTCCGTGATGGTGGAAAATCCGTGTCCGTCAGAGCCTGCCTCAAGATGGGTGAGAGATGATGAAATGAAGCGCGGAGCCGTACCTATGACAAAGGAAGAGATAAGAGCGGTCATAATGTCAAAGCTCAGGATAGGAAGAAACGATACGGTTTGGGACGTGGGCGCCGGAACAGGCTCGGTATCGGTAGAGGCTGCATTGAACGCCGACAGAGGAATGGTCTGGGCTGTTGAGGCGAAGGAGGAAGCCTGCGCTCTGACAGAGGAGAACAGAAAGGCTTTCGGACTCGATAACATAAGGGTGATAAAGGGGTACGCGCCGGAGGCTCTTGAAAAGCTCCCGCCACCCGACAAAGTATTCATAGGAGGCAGCGGCGGCAGATCCGCTGATATAATAAGACTGGCTCTGGAAAAGAACAGGAGGGCCGTTGTAACGGCAGCTGTGATCACTTTGGAGTCTCTTGAAGAGGTGAGAAGCGGAATGAAAAAAGCCGGTATGGAAGAGCCCGATACAGTGCAGATATGGGCTGCCAGAGCTGAAAAGGCAGGAAGATACCACATGATGAAGGCAATAAACCCTGTGTTCGTCATAACAGGGCAGGGGAGCGGGGAGACTGAGAAATGACAGAAAGGATAAACATTCCCAGGATAGCCGTGGGGGCGGCCGGAAGCGGGACGGGAAAGACCACGTTCGTGTGCGGGCTCCTTTACGCTCTGGGAAAGAGAGGAAAGAGACCTATTTCATTCAAATGCGGTCCCGATTATATAGATCCCATGTTTCATTCGGAGGTCCTTTCCGTACCTTCATCGAATCTGGATACGTTTTTTTGCGGAAGAGACGGTGTGAGGGATATAATCGCCGCGCGATGCGGTGAGGGCGATATAGCCGTTATAGAAGGTGTGATGGGATATTACGATGGCCTTGCAGGTATAAGCGATAAGGCTTCAACCTTTGATGTGGCTGATGCTACGGATACTCCCGCTCTGCTCATGATAAACGGGAGGGGCAAATCCCTTTCCATGGCGGCGGAGATAAAGGGGTTTCTTGACTTTAAAGAAAACAGCAGGATAAAAGGAATCATACTGACGAGGATAACGGGATCCATGTACAGTCAGCTCAAAGGCATTATCGAAGACAGTCTTGATGTAAAGGTAATGGGATATATGCCTGAAATGAAGGACTGCTCCCTCGAAAGCAGGCACCTTGGCCTTGTGACCGCGGGAGAGGTGAAAAACCTGAAAGGCATAATAGAGAGACTTGGAAAACAGGCGGAAGAGACTGTGGACATTGACGGCATCATATCCATGGCGGAAGAAGCGCCGGCATTTGAAAGCGCAGGCATATTGCCGGCAGCGAAGAAAAAAGGCGGCAGCGAACCGGTAAGGATAGCCATAGCCATGGACAGGGCGTTTTGCTTTTATTACAGGGAAAACATCAGTCTGCTGGAGAGCCTTGGAGCAGAACCCGTGTTTTTCAGCCCTCTGGATGACAGCAGGCTTCCTGAAGCCACAGACGGACTCATTATCGGCGGAGGATATCCTGAGCTTTATCTTGAGGAGCTGCAGAGAAACGTAACGATGCGAGACGATATAAGGAGGGCCGTATGCGGCGGTATGCCATGCCTGGCGGAATGCGGCGGCTTCATGTATCTTCACGATGAGATAGAGAGCAGTGATGGCAAAGCCTTCAGGATGGCGGGAGCTCTCGGCGGAAGATGCTTTCCGCGCGGGAAGCTCGTGCGATTCGGGTATGTTACGCTTACGGCAGAGGAGGACAACATACTGTGCAGGAAGGGTGAAAAGCTCAGGGGCCATGAATTTCATTACTGGGACAGCACAGAGAACGGAGAGGCATTCAGAGCCGAAAAACCGCTGAGAAACACACAGTGGACATGCATGGTGTCCAGAGGGAACCTCCTGGCAGGATACCCCCATATACATTTTCTAAGCCTTCCCAATGCTGCTGAAAATTTTATAGAAGCATGCAGGCAGAGACACATATGACGCAGTCTCTGCCTTTTTTGTGAAATCCCTTTTCTGCTTTAGACTTTTATAGTATACTTAACAGGTTGCAAGCATTTTAATGAAAGGGAGATGACATTTTGATCACATTTATCATCGGTATCGTTATTCTTTTTGTCGGAGCGGCTCTGTACGGAAAATTCTGCGAGAAAGTCTTCGGACCTGACGATCGCAGGACTCCGGCGTACACCAAACAGGACGGCGTCGATTACGTTCCCATGAGGGAGTGGAAGAACAGTCTCATAAACCTTCTGAATATAGCCGGCACCGGACCGATCCTGGGACCTATCCAGGGAATACTCTTCGGTCCCATAGCCTTTATAACCATCCCCATAGGCAATATAATAGGCGGGGCGATGCACGATTACTTTGCCGGTATGATATGTCTGAGAGACGGGGGTACTCAGATGCCTGACATGATACGCAGATACAGCAACAGGGGAATATATGCGTTCTATCAGGTGTTCTGCAGCCTGCTTCTGCTGCTTGTGGGAGCTGTCTTCATATATACGCCCGGAGATATAGCGGCCACTCAGGTGTTCGGATTTGACGGAGATGTATCGTCTGCCTCCACGTGGGTAATATACGGAGCCATATTTCTTTATTACCTCATAGCCACCATATTTCCAATAGATAAGATCATAGGCAGGATATATCCTGTTTTCGGCGCGATACTGCTGTTTTCGGCCATCGGTGTTTTTATAGGGATATTCGTCAAGGGATATCCGCTTGTCGAGGTCTGGGATGACTGGAATTCGGGCGGAGTGCTGTACGGAGACTATTTCAGCGAAAATCACTTTATACCGATATTCTTCATAACCGTTGCCTGCGGCATCCTTTCGGGGTTCCATTCCACGCAGACAGCCATAATATCCCGCACCATGAAGAGCGAAAGACAGGGACGCATGACATTTTACAACATGATGGTCGCCGAAGGATTCATAGCCATGGCATGGGCGGCCGGAGCCATGGGCGTATATAACCTCGGGCTCCAGGAGGCCAATGCTTCTCTGGCTACGGGAACCATAGGAGTTGTGTGCAAGGATATACTTGGAAACGTGGGAGGGATCATCGCTCTGCTTGGAGTCATAATCCTTCCTATCACATCGGGAGATACGGCTTTAAGAGCCCTCAGGATGTCTGTTGCCGACTCGCTGCGCCTTGATCAGAAATCCGTTGCCAAAAGGCTGGCGCTCGCTGCCGTGATATTCGCGTGCGTTGCGGTGATACTTGTATTTGCCAAGAGCAATGCCGATGGATTCAACATACTGTGGAGATATTTCGCCTGGTCGAATCAGAGTCTGTCTCTGTTCGCGTTCCTGGCCATAACCATATGGATGTTCGAGAACGGAAAGGAGAGGTTTGTCTGGATGCCTCTCATACCCGGAGTATGGTACATGTTTGTGACCGTCTCATATATAGCCAACGCTGAGATCGGTTTCCATATCCCGTGGGCAGGAGCATATATTGTGGGAGCAGTCGCTGCCGCCGCATATATGCTGGCAATAATCCGTTACGGAAAGAAGCGGGAAAAGAGGAGCCTTTGCCAAAAATGCTGTCAGTGATTTCAGATGCAAATATTACTTATGCGGATTTTGGTAAAAAACTGTTGACATCTCAGAGAAAACCGTGTAGACTTTAACACAAAAGTTGATAGAGGAGCGGTAGATAAGAGTACTCGGGCAGAGGCGGCAGCCGGCGACCCCGACGAAAGGAGACACCGCCGAAGGATCCGGCCGGGCACGGAGGATTTCTGGGATATGACATAACATGTCATATACTCCTGCTCTCAATATGAGCAGAGGCGCTATCGATTCAACGGAAAAACAATCGCGTTTCTTGTTGCATCGATAGGATGCAACTTTTTTTTAAATTTTTTAATCGTACAACGTATAAGGAAATTTAAGGAGGAAACGAAAAATGACAGAAGTATTCAGAGGATGCGGAGTAGCGATAGCCACTCCTTTCAATGAGGACGGATCGGTTGATTATGATGCTTACAGGGACCTCATCAACTGGCAGATAGATGAGGGAATAGATGCCATCATCACATGCGGCACATCGGGCGAGGCGTCCACCCTCGATGATGAAGAACATGTGGCTACCATAAAGTTCTGCGTCGATACGGTTGCGGGAAGAGTTCCCGTTATAGGCGGCGCAGGAAGCAACGATACCCGTCACGGAATAAACCTGGCGAAGAAGATAGAGGCTGCAGGAGTCGATGCCCTGCTTCTCGTAACGCCGTACTATAACAAGTGCTCACAGCACGGACTCATAGAGCACTATACCGCTACAGCGGATGCTGTGTCCATACCGTGTATACTTTACTCTGTGCCGGGACGTACGGGAGTTAACATAGCTCCGGCAACAGTGGCTGCTCTTGCGGAGCATCCAAACATCGTAGGCATCAAGGAGGCCAGCGGAGACATAGCTCAGGTCGCAGAGATATGCAGGCTCGTTCCGGATGATTTCGCCGTATATTCAGGTAATGACGATATGGTAGTGCCTCTTCTTTCACTGGGAGGCATTGGATATATATCGGTAATAGCCAATATAATGCCTAAGGAGTCAGTTGAGATGACAAACAGATGGTTTGCAGGAGATGCTGTCGGAGCCAGAGAGCTGCAGCTTACCATGAAGCCTATTATTGACAGCATGTTTGCAGATGTGAACCCTGTGCCTGTAAAGGCTGCGCTGGCCAAGATGGGCAGGATCAAGCCTTACTTCAGACTCCCGCTCTGTCCGCCGTCAGAAGCCGTGGATCAGCGTATCGAGAAGGAAATGAAGGCCATGGGACTCATATAGCTTCAGGGATTTTCGTAAAATACCAACGCCGTACGGATCCATACCGCGCGGCGTTTTTAATTGTGCGGAAGGCTTGAAGGAAATGAAAAACATATGTTACAATCTGATGCGGAATATACTTGAATAAAGCGAGGACAAAGCAATGAGTGAAAACATCGGTCAGTTCAGAGGAACGGAAGATTATATAATAGATGACGATCTGATGCTGACAATGAACATAGCCATAAAAATGAACAAGCCTCTCCTTGTGAAGGGAGAGCCGGGGACAGGCAAGACAGCGCTTGCAGAGGCCATATCAAAAGCCCTTGACAAGGATCTCATAGTCTGGAGCATCAAATCAACGACAAAGGCGCAGGACGGCCTGTACCAGTACGATGTCGTAAGGCGTCTTTATGACAGCGAGCTGGGTAACGAAGGTGTTGATGACATAAAGAGATACATAAAGCTGGGAAAGCTGGGGGAAGCGTTTGACTCGGAAAGCCGGTGCGTGCTCCTCATAGACGAGATAGACAAGGCGGATCTGGAGTTTCCGAACGACCTTCTCTGGGAGCTCGACCGTATGGAGTTTTACATACCTGAAACGGATGAAACCGTCAGAGCCAAGAACCCGCCTATCGTAATAATAACCTCAAACGCGGAGAAGGAGCTGCCGGATGCGTTTCTGCGCCGCTGCGCCTTTCATTATATAGAGTTCCCGGATGCGGAGCTCATGAGAAAGATAGTCCTGGCTCATTATCCGGATATAGAAGAAAAGCTGCTGGAGCAGGCCCTGGATGCGTTCTTTTATGTTCGCGAGTATTTTGAACTGAAGAAAAAGCCCAGCACCAGCGAGCTGCTTGACTGGATCAGCGCGCTTAAGCTGAGCGGACTGCCGATCGACGATCTGAGGCAGAGGATGCCTCTTATGAGCTTCCTTCTTAAAAAGGACGAGGATCGTGAGACCGTCAAAGGCAGCACGGGAGGTCTCAGATAATGTTTCTGGATTTTCTGCTTTTCCTGAGGGCAGGAGGTATGAAGGTGTCGCTTAATGAGTGGCTCACTTTAATAGATGGTCTTGACAGAGGCCTTCACGGACAGACGCTCAGAGGCTTCTTTATACTGTCCAGGGCTCTGCTCGTCAAAAAAGAGACCGACATGGAACGATTTGAAAGACTTTTTGACGAGTATTTCAGCAATATAACGCCGCAGCACCCGGCAGATGAGCTGGAGCAGAAGGCGCGTGATCCGGTGGCGGCGGCAAGGGCTCTTGAGGGATATCTGACAGTGGAGGAGGAGAACACGGGAGAGCAGCCTTTACGGGATGAGGCAAGGATAGTAAACAGCAGTCTTTCAAAAAATGCGGGAGCAGGTCCCGGAAGCAGCACGAAGATACAGGGAGCGGGCGGAAGATCGATAGTCCACGCCAGGGGAGACCGCAGGTTCAGAGACTGGCGGACGGACTGCGCCATAGAGTCGAGACAGTTTCAGATGGCGTTCAGACTTCTCAGAGAGCTTTCAAGAAAGCTGGAAACCAGCGAAGAAGAGCTCGACATAAGGGGCACCATCGACCATACATGCAGGCGGGGAGGGATACTGGATATACGTATGCAGCCGCCGAGAAAGAACAGGCTTAAGCTGATGGTACTCATAGATTCCGGAGGATCCATGAAGCCCTATGAGCAGATCTGCAGCCTGCTGTTTCAGTCGCTGCATAAGGCCAATACATTCTCGGATCTGAAGATATATTATTTTCACAACTGCCTTGAGGAGAGAGTTTACGAGGATCCTTCCATAGATCCGGAAAGGGCCGTGAGGACCGACTGGGTGCTGAGGAATATATCAGGTGAATACAAGGTGATATTCGTGGGAGACGGAGAAATGTCCCTTTATGAGCTTGTTGACAGCTCGTACAGCGGGGGCGGAGGCTCTGACGCTGACGGAAGAACGTGGTTTCGCAGGTTCAGGGAAAAGTATGAGCATTCCATCTGGCTGCACCCACAGGAAAGAGAAGAGAATATCGCCTGGATGTCTGAATCATTTGCAGAGATCGAAAAGATATTCCCCATGTACAGGCTTTCCATAGACGGACTGAAGGAAGGAATGTACAGACTGCTTCGCGGGAGGTGACGGTTATATGATATTTCAATACGGCGAGAAGGAAACGGAATATCTGAAGAAAAAGGATAAACGGCTCGGTGAAGTGATAGACAGAGTGGGTCATGTTGAACGCGAAGTGGATACAGACCTGTTTTCATCGGTAGTTCACCATATAGTCGGACAGCAGATATCGACAAAGGCGCAGGCGACGGTATGGCGGCGTGTAAGGGAAGGGCTCGGTGAAGTGAACGCGGATTCGATACTGGAGGCCGGAGAAGACCGGCTTCAGTCCTTTGGCATGACATTCAGAAAGGCTGAGTACATAACTGATTTTGCTTTACGGGTAAAGGACGGACGCTTCGATCCCCGGGGCATATGGGAAAAGACGGATGATGAAGCCATAGCGGAGCTGTCGGCTCTTAAGGGTATAGGAGTCTGGACGGCGGAAATGATACTTTTGTTCTGCATGCAGCGGCCGGACATATTGAGCTACGGTGATCTGGCTGTTCTGCGGGGGATGCGCATGGTGTACCACCATCGAAAGATAGACCGTAGCCTCTTTGAGAAATACAGAAGGCGCCTCAGCCCGTACTGCAGCGTTGCCAGCCTGTATTTCTGGGAAGTGGCGGGAGGAGCGATCCCGGGTATGAGGGACCGGGCTCCAAAGAAAAAGAAGGATTAAAAGGAGCAACAAATGCAGTACACATGCTATTATCATTCGCCCCTCGGGCGTATACTCATGGCAGCGGACGATGCAGGTCTGACAGGCCTGTGGTTTGAAGGACAGAAGTACTTTGCGCTTCATCTGGACAGGGAGCATGAGGAAAAAGAAATGCCGATCTTTGAAAAGGCCGGGCAGTGGCTGGATGTTTATTTTTCCGGAAAAAAACCGGATATTTCACTGCCGCTGCACTTAAGAGGCACGGATTTTCAAAAACAGGTGTGGGAAATACTGTGCGCTGTTCCATACGGAAAAACCGTGACCTACGGAGAGATAGCCGCGAAGCTGGCGGAAAAAAGAGGACTGCCCCATATGTCGGCCCAGGCGGTCGGAGGCGCGGTCGGCCACAATGAGATATCAATAATAGTGCCGTGCCACAGAGTCGTGGGAACAAACGGCAGCCTTACAGGATACGCAGGCGGCATAGACAGGAAGGTAAAGCTTCTTACGCTTGAGAAGGCGGACATGTCGTCTCTCTTCGTGCCAAGGAAAGGGACTGCGCTGTGAATACGGGAGGAAGAATATTTGCCGATACGGCAAACATGGCCTGCGTGCAGTCTTTTCTGTTTTTTGTGAAAAGCCTTTTAAAAAGGCTGTAAAAGGGAGATCCAAAGGGGTATAATAAAAGTGTTCGCAGGTGCGAACAGAAATAAGCGGATCATTTTACTAAAATAAACACAGGAGACGGAGAATGGAATACATGACAGTGCGGGAAGCCGCTGAAAAATGGGATGTATCTGAGCGGCTCGTACAGAAGTACTGCGCTCAGGGCAGGATAAACGGAGTAATAAAGCTGGGTGTGGCCTGGGGCATACCTAAAAGTGCTGAGAAACCTTCCGATCCCAGAAAAGTGCCGGAACGACCTGAACAGTCATTAAAGGCGGGCAGCAATCGGTATTCGAGGCTGATGCCCCTTATAAACACGCCGTTTGAACCGGGACACTGCACAGAGGCAATAGAGTCAATGCAGGAAGGTCCGGAAAGGGATATCGCTTTAGCTGAATATCACTATTTCAGCGGACATGCGGAGAAAGCGGTTCGTGAAGCCGAGCTCTACCTGACAAGCCCGGATGTGTATACCAGGCTCTCCGCCTGCCTCATATATGCATATGCGAACCTCTCCATAGGAGAGATACAGAGGGCCAGATATGCGCTGGCTGAGTTGAAAAACACACTTGCGGATGCGGAAAACGCATCTCCCGAGATGAGAGCGGCGGGTGGCTTTATAAATGCCACTGCGGCCGTACTTTTGCATCTGCCGCTTCCTGAGGGGCTGCCGCCGTGCAGAGAATTTCTGCCGAACCTGCCGCCCGGTATAAGATCGTTTGCACTGTATGTCCAGGCGCATTATCTGTATCTGAGGAAGGAATACGACAAGAGCCTGGGCGTTGTGGATACAACTTTTGCCATGGGAGCGCAGGATTATCCCATACCTGCCATATACCTGCATCTTGTAGCTGTCATGAATTACATGAGCCTGCGGCAGAAGGAAAAGGCCGAAGAGCACATTCTGGCAGCATGGGAACTGGCAAGACCAGATGATCTCATAGAAGGTTTGGGAGAGCATCACGGGCTTCTTGGCGGCATGCTTGAAGCTGTGATAAAGCCGGAATGGCCGGAGGATTTCAAGCGGATCATAGATATCACCTACAGATTTTCCGCAGGATGGCGCAGAGTACATAACCCCGATACAGGACACGATGTGGCTGATAACCTGACTACTACCGAATTCGCCGCAGCCATGCTGGCCGCGCGCGGCTGGACGAATCAGGAGATCGGAGAGCATATGAGCATATCGCAGCATACGGTCAAACGTCACATATCCGCGGTAATGCAGAAGCTGGGAATAAGCCGCAGACAGGATCTCAAAAAGTACATGCTGAGATAACAGATACAATTATGCACATCATCTTCTGAAATTCGATCATAGATCCTTGTTTTTTTGAATTTTATAATTTTCGCCCCATGTCCACATGGCGTCCAGGATCGGCTTGAGACTTTTCCCCAATTCCGTCAGACTGTACTCTACCCGTGGAGGGACTTCCGCGTATACCTTGCGGTCGACGAGTCCCTTTTCCTCCATATCACGGAGCTGAGCGGTCAAAACCTTCTGCGATACTTTGCCGATGGATCTTTTCAGCTCTCCGAACCGCTTTGTGCCCGGCATGAGATCGCGCAGGATAAGTACTTTCCACTTGTCTCCGATCAGCATGAGCGTCGTTTCCACCGGGCAGGCGGGCAATTCTTTTGACGGCTGCATGGTATCACTTCCTTTCAATAGTTTCCTTTTGGTAACTACGGCACAATAAAGTGCTTACTTTACAATAGATACTTACGGAATTATTATAATCCTGCAAGATAAAAATTACAAGAAAAGCAGGAGGTATTCATCATGAACGAAGTAATAAAGTTTTTACAGGAAAATCCCGTACAGTATCTGGCAACAGTAGGCCGCGACGGAAAGGCGAAGTGCCGTCCTTTCATGTTTGCGGGTGAGATGGACGGCAGGCTCTGGTTCTGCACCAACAACACCAAGGAAGTCTATAAGGACATGCAGGCGAACCCGAATATTGAGGTATCCGTTTCGAGTCCGGACTATGCATGGATCCGTCTCAATGGAGAAGCTGTTTTCGAG
>CAWVKQ010000045.1:0-13334 GCA_963929955.1 Bacillota bacterium | reverse complement strand
ACAGAACCCTTGCCGTTTGTACCGGCCACATGTATCACAGGCAGATCGTTTTGAGGATCTCCCAGCTTTTTCAGCAGCGTCTCCATTCTCTCAAGACCCAGGATGCTGCCGAACCTGTTGAAGCTTCCTATTCTTTCCAGTATATCTGTCACTGCTTTTTCACTTTCTTCTCAACATACGCCAGCCTGTCTGTCACCTTTGCCAGCATCTCCTCGTATTTGGCCTGCTTTTCTCTTTCATCTTCCACGACCTTTGCCGGAGCCTTGCTCACAAAGCCTTCGTTGGAAAGTTTTCCCTTCACTCTCCTGACTTCTCCTTCCAGCTTTTTCTTCTCCTTTGTCAGCCTCTCAAGCTCAGCGTCGTAATCCATTATATCGTCGAGAGGTATGAAGACCTCCGCCGCCGACACCACTGCGGACATTACCTCTTCAGGCACCTGGCTCTTATCTGATATGAATGTTATCTCCTTTATGTTGGCAAGCTTCTCCGTGTATCTCTCTCCGGCCTTGACGACAGCCTCCCTGCCTTCTCCCGGCAGTATGACGGCTCTCAGCTTTCTCGAAGGCGCCGCGTCGGCTTCCGCCCTTATATTCCTTATGCTCCTTATGATATCCATGGCCGCTTCAAGTATCTCCGACTCCTCAGGGAATGTCATGGTCTCATCGTAAACCGGCCATCTTTCTTTGATCAGGAAGTTGTCCGGATTATCGGCTGCCGGCTTTCCCTTCGGAAGATACGTCCATATTTCCTCCGTGATGTACGGCATGAACGGATGGAGCAGTCTCAGCATGTCCTTGAGCGTCTTTACGAGCACGCCCCTGGCTGTTTTCTTGTCTTCCTCGTCGTCTCCGTAAAGTCTTCCCTTCACTATCTCTATATACCAGTCGCAGAATTCGTTCCATATGAGATCATATGCTCTCTGGCCGGCCAGAGCCAGATCGAATTTTTCCATTGCTTCAGTTATATATTTTACCGCCTCGTTCACACGGGATATTATCCATTTGTCCTCATCCCTGAGTCTGTCTGAAGAAAGCTCTTCATCCATGGCCCTGAATTCGCCTTCCTCATCCTGCAGATTCATTATTACGAATCTTGATGCGTTCCACAGCTTGTTTGCGAAATTTCTCGCCGACTCAAGCCTGTCAGTCTTGAATCTCATGTCGTTTCCCGGAGTTATCCCGGTAGTGAGCATGAACCTGAGAGCGTCCGCACCGTATTTGTCTATTATCTCCAGAGGATCTATGCCGTTTCCCAGAGATTTGCTCATCTTCCTGCCCTGAGCGTCTCTCACGAGCCCGTGGACGTAAACGTATTTAAAAGGCACTTCTCCCGTCGTCTCAAGAGCCGAGAATACCATTCGTACCACCCAGAAGAATATTATGTCGTATCCCGTCACCAGCACGTCTGTAGGATAGAAATATCTGAGATCCTCCGTCTCCTCAGGCCATCCGAGAGTGGAAAACGGCCACAGAGCCGATGAGAACCATGTATCCAGCACGTCTTCATCCTGTTTTATGTTTTCGCTTCCGCACTTAGGACACTTTTTCACGTCTTCTTCCGATACTGTAAGCTCTCCGCAGTCCTGACAGTAGTATGCGGGTATTCTGTGCCCCCACCAGAGCTGTCTTGAGATGCACCAGTCTCTTATCTCCTCCAGCCAGTGGAGATATATCTTTTCAAAACGTTCCGGCACATGGATGAGGTCTCCTTTCCTGGCCGCCTCTATGGCAGGCTTTGCCAGCTCCTCCATCCTTACGAACCATTGATCCGAGAGCATGGGCTCCACTACTGTGCCGCATCTGTAGCACTCTCCCACAGGAATGACTTTTTCCTCAGTCTTTACGAGGAAGCCTGCTTCGTCCAGATCCTTTACCCACGCCTTCCTGCATTCGTACCTGTCTATTCCGCAGTACTTTCCGGCTGTTTCGTTCATAGTGGCATCAAAGTTTATGCATGAAGGACTTTCAAGCCCGTTTCTCTGTCCAACCTCAAAGTCGTTAGGATCATGAGCGGGAGTTATCTTTACTGCGCCTGTCCCCTTCTCCGGATCCGGATAAGGGTCCGCTATTACAGGGATCTCCTTCCCCACAAGAGGCAGTATGACGTTTTTGCCTACAAGATCTTTATATCTCTCATCATCGGGATGCACTGCTATGGCCACATCTGCGAACATGGTCTCCGGTCTTGATGTCGCGACCACGACTCCGTCGCTCCCGTCTGCTCCCGGATATCTGAAATACCAGTACATGCCGTTTCTGTCCTCATGCTCGACCTCTGCATCCGAAAGCGAGGTCCCGCAGTGAGGGCACCAGTTTATGAGCCTGTTTCCCCTGTATATGAGTCCCTTGTCATAGAGCTGCACGAAAAAATGCTTGACCGCTCTGCTGCAGCCCTCGTCCATGGTGAACCTTTCTCTGCTCCAGTCGCAGGAATCTCCCAGCTTCCTGCACTGCTTCGTTATCTTGCCTCCGAACTCTTCCTTCCATGCCCAGGCTCTCTTTAAGAATTCCTCTCTTCCCAGATCTTCCTTTTCGAGTCCCTCTTCTTCCCTTATGCGATCCACTACCTTTACTTCTGTCGCTATGCTGGCGTGATCGCTTCCGGGAAGCCAGAGAGCGCTGTATCCCTGAAGTCTCCTGAATCTTGTCAGCACGTCCTGAATCGTCTGGTCAAGGGCATGTCCCATATGAAGCTGTCCCGTTATGTTAGGAGGCGGCATCACTATGGTAAAAGGCTTTTTCCCGGGATCTCTTTCGGCTCTGAAAGCTCCGCTTTTTTCCCACATCTCGTATATTCTGTCTTCAAAATCCTTTGGGTCATATGTCTTTGCCAGGTTTTTCTCCATCACTCTTCTGTCTCCTCTTTGTTCTCAAAATCGTCAAGATCCTCCTGGACATCGTCTTCTCCGGTGTCCACAGGTCCTTTTGCCATATCTTTTTTCATGGCTGCTACCATTTCCCTGCTGAATATCAGGTTGTCGCTCATTGGATTTATCACAAAACCCATGACCTGATCTCCCTGTCTATCAAGCATTTCCGAAAGGTCCTCGAAGTTCACTATGAGGCTCTGCTGATCTTCCTCTATATCGCACTTTTTCATCTCTTCGCCGTCTGTGAAAACAGGATAATAAAGATTGTCGTCATTGTCGGATATGAGCTCAAAGCTTATTTCCGTATCCTTTTCAAGTATCACCTCTCCGCTTTCCCTGTCAAATTCAGGCGGCCTGTCAAGATGCACAGGCGCAAGGAGCCTCGCTCTCACCACTTCGTTGAAAAGTCTCACCGAGCTTTCGGAGCCGGGATTTTCCCTGGCCTGTTCTATGGCTTCCCTGAGCTGAGGATTGTTTATAGGTTCAGGTTTTTCTCTGTTCATGGCTTCCTCCGTTTATCTATATTTCCACAAGGTATACCTTTAATCCGTCCATCCCTGTATCCCTGCTCCCCCTGGCTGTGGCTTTCCCGATGATCTTTCCTTCCGGCATTTCGCCGTGTACGGCTCCAAGTCCCATGAGCGCCGCGAGTCCTGAAGGCGTCACCATCTCCGTATCCACATCAGCCTCTCTGAATATGAGGTCGCTGTTTTCTCTCATGGCCATTACTGCCGGGACCGGGACCGGGATCTCGCCGTGACTGCATATCACCGTTCCCCTGCCGTCGTATATATCCGAAACATACACTCTGTCCGGCGATATCTCCTCCATTGCCATTCCCATGCCGATGGCGTTCTTTACGGCTTCATCTCTTCCGACTTCGTGAAAATGCACCGTATCCGGCGTCTCGCCGTGTACTGCGGCCTCAGCCTCAGCTATGACTGCATATATGGCTTTGGCGTATCTTACCGCCGCTTCACCTGATCCGCTTTCTTCTATGATACGCTTGACCTCTGTGTAGCTTCTCCCATGCCCGTGACCATGTTCGTGACTGCCTCCGCGGCGGCTGCCGCTCTTCTCGTCTCCGGCGGGAACAGCGCTCTTCATTTTTTCTTTTATCTTATCTCCCGCTCCGCTCACTTCCATAAGAGCTCTCAGAGCCATATCTCCGCTGATGCCGCATGTGCAGTCAAAATACAGTATCTTCATCCTATCTCTTCTTTCCGCAGGCTTCCTGCATTTTATACTATACATAAATATACATTGTTCCCAAAAAAAAGGCAAGTGCCATGAAGCACTTAAGCCTTCTCTTTTATCGGTTTTCCGGCATTTCTTCCGACGTCCCGCTAAAGTCCCGCGCTCTTTGCAGCGGCTTTTACCACATGTCTCATGAGCACCGCTGTGGTGACGCTGCCTACGCCTCCCGGAACCGGCGTTATGAATGCGGCCTTTTTCTCCGCTTCGTCAAAGGCCACGTCTCCCCGCATCTTTCCGTCATCGTCGGCATTGATCCCCACGTCTATGACAACCTGTCCGTCCCCCAGCAGGCTTCCTCCGATCATCTCCATCCTTCCCACTGCAGCTATGACTATGTCAGCGCCTTTGAGGATGCTCTCCATATCCTGAGGCGACGTTCTGCTGTGGCATATTGTCACTGTGGCGTTGCGCTGAAGAGCCATGGCTGCGGCCGGCCTTCCGACCACAAGGCTCCTTCCCGCTATGGCGACCTTTTTTCCCTCCATATCGAGTCCGTAATGATCGAGTATCTCCATACACGCCTGCGCTGTGCAGGGAGGAAAACCCTCTCCGCTGCCGGTGAACACTCCTGCCATCGATCCCGGAGTTATGCCGTCGGCATCCTTTTCCGCATCCAGCAGCCTGCACACAGCCCCGTCATCTATCTGCGGAGGCAGCGGCCTGAATATGAGGACTCCGTTTACTGTCACGTCCATGTTGAGCTTCTGTATCTCACCGAGGAATTCCTCTGAGCCTATATCCTCGCTGTAATGATAAAGTCTCACCTCAACGCCCGTCTCTTCTGCTTTTTTCAGTATGCTCTTTTCATAAAATATATCGTCGCTGCGCCCGCCTACTCTCATGACCGCAAGAGTTGGGACTGTACCGGCCTCCGCAAGCTCTTCAGCTTTTTTTGCCGTTTCTTCTGTCATCCTTTTTGATACAGGCTGACCCTTAAGTATCTCCGCCATTTTTCTACCTCTCTGTTTCACGCTGTCTGCGTTTTCTTCAGAATATCGACTGTATATCCAAATACCCGGTCCGCCATGGCTGAATATTTCTCTATGCAGTCATCGCATCTCCTGTTCAGCCTTTCGGCCTTTTCCCTGTCCTTCATCGTCTTTGTGTTTATATAAACATTGAGGCTGGCCGCCCGCAGAGCGCCGCTGCATATCACGGCTCCCGCTCCCGCATCGCTTACGGCAAGGCGGCTTCCCTTTTCCGCGAAGATCCCTGCCAGCTCGATCGCTCTGCCGCACTTTTCCATTATCTCCATAGGGACCGCGCAGGCATCTTCAAGGGCTTTTTCCATAAGGAGGCTCTTTCTCTCCTTTTCCTCTTCTGTTTCCGCCTTCATTGAATACAGCCTTGAAAGGGGCTCAAAGGCTTCCATGTCCTTCCTCACCAGATCCAGAAGTTCTCTTCTCAGGCTCTCCGCCTCCTCCATGGCCTGCGCTATGATCTCCTCATTGTCAGCGTACTTTTTCTTTCCTTTTGTGAGCGATCCTACCATATGTCCAAGGGCTGTTCCCAGAGCGCCTGCCAGTGCAGATACGCTCCCTCCTCCCGGCACAGGATCCTTTCCCGCCACTGCTTCGGTAAAATCTCTGCAGCTTCTGTCTATATGTTCCATATCATCCCTCCTGAAAGTAAAAAAGCCTGGCTGTCCGGACTCAGTGCCCAGACGGTCGGCTCCAAAAGCATTATACTCCCCGTGGTCTGTTCCACTTAAATACCGTCAGTCGTATAACTCCGTCTATAATACCATCTTAAATGACGGCAAACAAGGCCTTACACGGAATTTTTCAACACCTTTTTCAGAAAGCTTCTCCTGTGCGCGGAACATATGCCGTACTTTTCTATGGCCTCGTAATGGGCCTTTGTCCCGTATCCCTTGTTTTTCTCAAAGGAATACTGCGGATAATCAAGAGCCAGCTTCTTCATTATCCTGTCTCTCGTGACCTTTGCCACTATGGATGCGGCAGCTATGGCGAGCACTTTGCTGTCGCCTTTTATCACAGATTCCTGAGGGATGTCTGTCTCATCTATCTTCATGGCATCAAAGAGGATATAATCTATGGATATTTTCTCTCCTTCCGCCTCTCTTAGCCTGCTGTCCGCCTCCTCCAGCGCTGCTCTCATGGCCGCCTTTGTCGCCTGAAGTATGTTTATCTCATCTATCGTTTCCCGGTCGACCGTTCCCGTTCCCCAGGCGAGGGCTCCTTCTGTTATTTTTTCGAAAAGCTCTTCCCTCTTTTTCTCCGACAGCTTCTTTGAGTCGTCTATGCCCGGAACGTCAAAATCCTCAGGCAGCACAACGGCCGCTGCCACGACAGGCCCCGCGAGGGGTCCTCTCCCGGCCTCGTCTACGCCTGCGATGTATCTGTATCCTTTTTTTCTGAGCTCATTCTCAGGCTCCTTAAGTTCAGCCTGTCTGCGGCGCAGCTTTTCCTGCCTCTCTTCCTTTGTCAAATCTGTTACCTCCCCCTTTTTATCTCCTCAGGTCTTTCAAGTGTTATATGTCCTATCCTGCCGCTTCTGAATTCATCCAGCAGCAGCCTTCCTATTCTTTCATAGTCTATACGCTTTCCCGGCAGGATACATCCTCTCTTTACGGCTATCCTTTCCATGTTTTCAAGGGGAGTGTCGCAAAGCTCCTCAAGGCCGTATCTTTCCATGAGAAGCTCCGGATAGTTCTGAGCCAGCACTCCCGTAAGCTCCATGGCAAGGTCAGGCACGTCGAGTATCTCATCCTTTATGGAGCCGCAGAACGCCAGGTTCATTCCTGCTCTGGGATCTTCGAATTTCGGCCAGAGTATACCGGGAGTGTCGAGAAGCTGCATCCCGTTTTTGAGCTTCAGCCACTGTTTGCCTCTTGTAACTCCGGGACGGTCTCCCGTCTGCGCGCTTTTCTTTCCCGTCATCCTGTTTATAAGAGATGATTTCCCCACATTCGGAACGCCCACTATCATTATGCGAAACGGCTTCTGTCTCGCTCTTTCCGCGTTTTTCTCCTTTTCCATGGTTTCCAGGGCTCTGAACAGATCCTTTATCCCCGTTCCCTTTACGGAGTTTATGAGGAACGCTGTGCAGCCTTCTTCTCCGAACCTCTCGATCCATAACCTTCCGGCTCCCTCATCGGCCAGATCGCTTTTGTTCAGTCCTATGATCCTCGGCTTGTCCTTTACTATATCATCTATTACCGGGTTTCTGCTGGAAACCGGTATCCTGGCATCCACCACCTCGATCACACAATCCACCAGCTTCAGATTCTCCGTTATCAGCTCCCTTGTCTTCTTCATATGCCCGGGATACCAGTTTATGTTCTCTATCATGGATATTTTCCTTTCATCTTTATGTGTTTACTTTATTTTACCACATTTTTGCCGCCAGTTCCCGTTTTATGAGCCATATATCAACATCCAAGGCGGAAACCGCCTTTATATGATACAGAAAAGAAGCAGACCCCCTGCTTTTGAGGGGATCCGCTTCAAGTGATTAAATGATTGATCTTCTGAATATATCTAAAGCATCCATGTGGTGAATATCGGTATATACGTTACCAACATAAGGGATACTACAAGAGTTATGAAGAACATCCAGAAGTATTTCAACGTGGCCTCCATCTTTACGCCCGCTATGCTGGCCGAGAAGAAAAGGTCCGCGCCGTAAGGCGGCGTTATAAGGCCTATCGTTGTGTTCAGCACCATCACGCAGCCGAATGTCACCGGCGACATGCCCGCGAATTCAGCTATAGGCAGCATCAGAGGGGACATTATCAGTATTATAGGGATATTGTCCACTACGCAGCCCAGTATCAGAAGCAGTATGTTGCAGAACAGCAGCAGCAGTATAGGATTATCGGTTATACCGGTTATCCAGCCTACAAGCTTTGTCGGAACCTGAGCCAGAGAAAGGAACTTGGCAAAGGCTGTCGCAGTTCCCAGCATATATGCCAGCATACCGCTCAGCACCATGGTCTCCTTGAGGCTGTCCATAACGATCTTCCATGTAAGATCCTTATATACGAAGAAGCCCACTACCACGGCGTACACAACGCTCACTACAGCTGCTTCCGTCGCAGTGAATATTCCTCCGTATATACCGCCGAGGATTATTATAGGGCAGCCGAGGGCCCACTTGGCATCCCACGCTGCTCTCAGAGCCGCCTTTACAGGCTGTCTCTTATGCACGGGGAAGTTATGCTTCTTAGCGTACCATATGGTTGCGAAAAACAGGCAGAACATGACCACAAGGCCCGGTACTATACCTGCCAGAAGCAGATCTCCGACTGAAGTCTCGGTGGCCACGCCATAGAGAACGAGGCACACGCTTGGCGGTATCAGAAGGGCTGTGCTTCCTGCCGCTGCGATACACATGGCATTGAATTCAGGCGGATAACCCTTTTCCTTCATCTCCGGCATCATGAGGCTTCCTATGGCCGATACTGTAGCTGTAGCTGATCCTGATATGGCTCCGAAAAATCCGCAGGTCGCTACTGATACGAGTCCAAGTCCGCCCGGAACATGCCCCAGCATGACATGGAACATATCGACGAGTCTTTTGGCTATACCGCCCTTGCTCATCAGCGCTCCCGACATTATGAACAGAGGTATCGCTATAAAAGCGAAGGAATCTATACCTGTAACGCAGGACTGCACTATCAGCGTAAGCGGTGTGTCCGTAAATATCATAAAGGCGACAAATGTCGCGATCCCCACGGCAAATCCAAGAGGTACGCCCAGCAGCATGGTCACGAATAATGTGCCAAACAATACTATCATTTCCATAATTAAGCTTCACCTCCCTTTGCCGCATGGTTCCTGATCTTTACAACAGCTCCTCCTATCATTCTGCATATATACGCTATACATCCGAGAGGCAGGCAGAGATAGAATATCCACATAGGCAGCTTAAGGGCAGGAGACAGATTGCCCAGCGCCTCTGTAAATATTACAAGCTCCAGTCCGTAGTACGCCAGCATGGCGGCGCAGCCTACCGAAAGCACGAACGCCACCGCATCCGCGGCTTTCTTTGCTCTCGGCGGGAACATATCCACCAGGAATGTCAGCTTTATATGACGATCCTCTCTCTGAGTGAGGCTTACTCCCAGCCAGCACTCCCATACATAAAGGTATCGGGACAGCTCCTCGCTCCATGTCGGCGCGTTGCCGAAGCAGTATCTTCCCACTAC
The DNA here is from genome assembly GCA_963929955.1 of Bacillota bacterium. Lineage (GTDB taxonomy): Bacteria > Bacillota > Clostridia > Peptostreptococcales > Anaerovoracaceae > Lentihominibacter. The sequence goes on along the minus strand of CAWVKQ010000045.1, from coordinate 4,035 downwards.
CTGGATGAATATGATCACTATAACGATAAGGAATGTATAGGTGCAGAATTTTTCTTCGATTTCGTTATATACGTGTATAATCTTTTTCATAGCAATTCTACCCTTCAGCCTTTAAACTAGTTTTCCGAATAAGATTCGGCAAGTTCGAACAGGTCATCTCCCAGCCTTTCGCGGAAAGTATCATGTACCGACTGTACCTTTTCAGCGAAAGCTGCCATTTCCTCGTCAGAAAGCTCTGTTATCTCGACTCCGGAATCAGCCATCTGCTGTATGAATCCCTCTTCATTTTCCTTGAATTCCTGAGAGAGATTCTTTATCATCTGGTCAACGCCTTCCTCTATGGCTGTTCTCTGAGTCTCGGTAAGGCTGTCGAGATATCCGACCTTTGTTATGACAGGCATCATACACATAACGTGGTTGAGCCTTGTGTAGTAATCCTGTATTTCATAGAAGCCCGCCGAAACAGTGAACTCCGCAGGGTTGTCCTGACCGTCTATTACTCCCTGCTGGAGAGCTGAATAAACATCAGAGTAGTTCATTGTAACGGTATTCGTGCCGAGAGCATTGAACGTATCGATATACGTATCGGATTCCATGACTCTTATTTTGAGGCCCTTCATATCATCAGGAGTATGAACCGCATGCTTGCTGTTGGAAAGTCCTCTGAAGCCGGTAGGGATTATCCCCAGGCAGTCAAAATCGTATTCCGCCATTATCTCGTTCCACTTCTCGCCCAGCTCTCCGTTAACAGCTTCTTCAACGGCTTCATATGAGGTGAAGAGGAAAGGTATATCCCATATGGCGAACCTTTCGTCATAGGCTGTCAGAAGAGTTGAACCCGGCAGCACGAGATTCACGCTTCCCATCTGGAGCTGCTCCAGCATCTCTGACTCGCTTCCCAGAACTCCGCTGTAATGCACTTCCACATCCACTGTTCCGCCGGAGGCTTCCTCTATATTAGCTTCCATCTCCTTCAGCGCCTTCGCAGTATTGGATGCTTCGGAAGTCTCAGTACCGACTATGAACTTTACGGTTTCTCCGTCACTGCCGCCGTCTGAGCCTCCGCAGGCTGTAAGGGCCACTGTCATTATCAGAACCAGCGCCACGGCCAATATCTTTTTCATAATTTCCCACCTTTCCTGAAATCATCAATAACCAAGCTCTGCCATTATTTCATACAGACGCTTCACATCCTCCTCAGGGAGCTGTGAAAGCGGCCTTCTGACCTTTGTGCTCGTTCCTATGCGTTTGTGGGCTCCTTCTTTATAAAGCTGCAGCCAGTCCGCACGCCCGCTCTTTCCGTATGAGCCCTTGTCTATGGTCATGTTGAGAAGAGGCAGAACCTTTTTCCAGAGCTCGAATCCCTTTTCATAGTCTTTCTTGTTTACTACAAGATCCCATATCTCAACGCACTCTTTTGGAACTATGTTGGCGATCCCGGCAGTCCAGCCGTCTGCGCCGACAACCATTGCCTGGAATGCTCCGTAATCGTCTCCGAAGAATACTTTTGTTCCCTCTTTGCAGTAAAATTTCAGGTCTTGGGTCCTTACAGGGTTCCCTGTAGTATCCTTAATCATTTTTACAACACCTTCTTCAGTTAACTTCGCGATCTGATGGACGCCAAGACCTGTTTTGGCAAGACCCGGATTGTTATACTCAAGGTACGGTATCTTTACCGAGGCAGCTATATCCCTGTGGAACTGCATCAGCTCTTCTTCCGTAACTCTCATATAGTACGGGCCGCCCGCAAATACAGCATCAGCTCCCACTGACTCCGCATACTGGGCATATTCAATGGAGATCCTCGTTGCCGGTGAGCTTACCCCGAAATACACCGGAACTCTGCCATCTATTTCGTCTACATAAAATTTCACCAGCGCCTTGTACTCTTTTTCTGAGAACGTAGCGTTTTCCTGGGTCGTTCCGAGGGCGAAAATAGAGTGTACTCCATTATCGATGAGCCAGTTGAGATGCTTTGCCGTACCTTCGAAGTCGATCGTCTCATCGGCGTTGAACATAGTGACCGTCGGGCACACTACTCCTCCGCCTTCTTTTTTGCAAGTCATTTTACCACCTGTCCTTTCTTTGCAATTTTAAAATGAATGAAAATTATTTCTCAAAGCGCGCTCTTCCGAGCACGTCTTTGTTGACAAGGTTGACCGGAGGTTTTCCGTTTCTCACCACATCTATGATCTGCTCCATTGCCTTACGCTTCAGATCGATGCTGGCGTCCTCCGTATAGTAGGCCACATGCGAGGTCATGACCACCTTATCGTGCCCCATCAAAACGCTTTCGTTATTCACCTCATCTTCTATTACATCCAATCCCGCGCAGCTTACCTTGCCTGAATCCAGCGCCCTCTTCAGCGCCTCCTCATCGACTACTCCTCCTCTTCCCGTAACGACTATTATCCCTCCGTCATGAAATGCCTCAAAGGCCTCGTCTCCTATGGAATGATGAGTAGACGGCAGATGAGGCGTATGTACCGATACGTAATCGCTGCGTGCAAAGAGCTCTTCTATGGAAGCTGCTCTTTCCACTCCCTTTGATGCGAACACCTCATCCGGCACATATGGATCGTAGGCCACGATCTTCGGCCCGAGAGGCCTTATAAGCTCCGCCACTCTCTGAGGTATATGACCGAAGGACATGAGTCCGTATGTTCTGCCTGCCATTCTGTACATAGGCCATGGGGAGCTTGCCTCCCAGATCCCGTTTCTCACAAGCCTGTCAATGAATGTAACTTTGCGGCAGCAGTCCATCATAATGGCAAGAGTATGTACCGCCACTTCTTCAAGACAGTAGTCCGGTATGTTTGCTATACATATGCCGTTTTCCGTTGCTCCCGCCAGATCGAACCTGTCGACGCCTATTGCCGGGGCCACTATCACCTTGCATTCCGGGAGCCTTTCATAATCCTTGCCGGAAAGGTATACCCATGCGCATATGCCGTCGGCATTCCCGGCCTCCTCAAAGAAAAGTTCATCATCGTTTCCCGGGACATATACAAGCTCAAAATCATCAAAACCGCCCCTGCTCAGAGTCTCTCTCTCAACACTGCCTTCCCTGCCTACCGTAGATCCGTAGGTCACGATCTTATATCGGCCGTTTTCCATGCAAACCCTCCTTCAACTAAGAAGCTACCCCCCCCCTTACGCTTTTTTCCTTTTTGCGTAAGAGAGAGGGTAGCTGAAATACACTCTTCTCTATTAAATTTTATTTTTCGTTTGTGCATATCTAACTTTCAATAATCATGCCAAGTCAGAATAAAATATAAATTCTTTATTTTTCAACAATTTTAACGCCCTCTACATTTTGTCGCATTTGATTTTTATGCGACCGCGCATAAATTTTATGTTTATGCACATATTTTTCGCCTGTTTTCCGCTGTTTCATCTGCCTTCCTCCATGTCTCAAAAACAAAAAAACAGGACCCTTTCGGATCCTGCATGAAATCACTTTGATCAGTTTTCTTCCTTTGACTTGATCTTGGCCGACTTACCCGTTCTCTGGCGCATGTAGTGGAGCTTGGCTCTCCTGACCTTACCGCGTCTTACGACTTCCACCTTTTCGATGAGCGGTGAATTGACAGGGAATGTCTTCTCTACGCCGACTCCGGAAGCGATCCTTCTTACTGTGAATGTCTCGCTTATCCCGCCGTTCTGCTTCTTGAGAACAAAGCCTTCGAATACCTGAATTCTTTCTCTGTTTCCTTCTTTTATCTTAATGTGTACCTTAACGGTGTCTCCCACATTAAAAGCAGGGATATCAGTTCTGATATAGTCCTGTGCAACAGAGTTCAATATGTCCATTGCCATCTTCGTTTCCTCCTTCCCTCCAAGACGTTCATGATGCACCTTCCGCATCCAGAGGACCGCCCGTAATACGTATGACATTATACAATACAACCGACTCCAATGCAAGGATTTTCCTCGCTGATGCGAAAATAATCCTGACAGGTTAATTGTAAAATGAAATAGGACAAAAGAAAAAGTCATAGCAGGTGTGGTATTATGAAGTCACTACCCAACATA
>CAWVKQ010000044.1:0-16469 GCA_963929955.1 Bacillota bacterium | reverse complement strand
CTCAACTACTACATATATATCTTTACTCATTTTCAAGAAACCTCCCCACTAAATAATGTGTCTTTCTTCCATCTTAGCTATGATTGCCGCTACCGCTTCATCAGGGCTTACGTCCAGCTTGGTTCCGGCACCCTTGGCCATCTTACCGAATGAAGTTACAACCTTTGTCGGTGATCCGTTCAGGCCGATGTGATCAGGGTTCAGGCCGTCCTTGAGATCGTCAAATCCCCATACGGTGATTTCCTTCTCATAAGCGTCGATGATTCCGCCTGCGTGCATGTATCTAGGCTCAGCCAGTTCCTGAAGAGCTGTAAGCAGGCAAGGAGTCTTAACTTCTATTATATGGTGTCTGTCTTCATACTGTCTCTTTACAGTAAGAACATCGCCCTTATCGTTAGGAGTGATCTCTTCCGCATATGAGATCTGAGGGATTCCGAGGTTCTCTGCGATCTGAGGTCCTACCTGAGCAGTATCTCCGTCGATAGCCTGTCTTCCTGTTATCACGATATCGTAACCGATCTTCTTGAGAGCAGTTGAAATGATTATAGCTGTAGCGCATGTGTCTGATCCGCCGAATTCTCTCGCAGAGAGAAGATAAGCCTCGTCGCATCCCATTGCCAGAGCTTCTCTGAGAGCCACGTCAGCCTGAGGAGGTCCCATGCACACTACTGTTACGGTTCCGCCAACCTTTTCCTTCAGCTGAAGAGCCGCTTCGATTCCGGCTTTGTCGTCATGGTTGATGATGCTTGGAACACCGTCTCTTATAAGTCTGTTAGTCTTAGGATCCAGTTTTACTTCATTTGTATCCGGAACCTGCTTTATGCATACTACTATTTTCATCGTTATCCTTCTCCCTTCACACTATTTCTTTAACTTCATTGAGCCTGAGATTACCATCTTCATAACTTCAGATGTTCCTTCGTAGATCTCTGTGATCTTAGCGTCTCTGAGAGCTCTTTCAACAGGGTACTCTCTGCAGTATCCGTAACCGCCCATGAGCTGTACAGCTTCTCTGCACACATAGTTGGCAACGTCGGAAGCGAATAACTTGGCCATGGCAGCCGCAGGTCCGTAGTTCTCTCCGGCGTCCTTGATGCAGGCCGCTCTCCATGTCATGAGTCTTGCAGCATCGATCTTTGTCTGCATGTCAGCCAGCTTGAACTGAGTAGTCTGGAACGCAGCGATCGGTCTTCCGAACTGCTTTCTTTCCTTTACGTATTCAACTGCTTCGTTGAGGGCTCCCTGAGCAAGTCCTACAGACTGTGCAGCGATACCGATTCTTCCGCCGTCGAGAGCCTTCATGGCGATCTTGAAGCCCTGACCTTCCTTGCCGAGTCTGTTAGCGGCAGGAACTCTTACGTTTTCATAGGAAACTTCGCAGTTTGAAGCTGCTCTTATACCCATTCTCTTGATGTTCTCACTTACTGTAACTCCAGGAGTCCTGTTGCCGTTCTCGTCTTTGAGAGGTACAACGAAAGCGGAGATGCCCTTTGTTCCCAGTGTCTTGTCTGTAAGAGCGAAAACTATGCATACCTCTGCGAATCCGGAGTTGGTTGTGAAGATCTTTCCTCCGTTTATGATGTATTCGTCCGTAGCTTCATCATAAACAGCCTGAGTCTGCTGTCCTGCGGCGTCTGATCCTGCATTTGGCTCAGTAAGTCCGAAGCAGCCTGTCTGTGAACCGTCGATGAGCGGTCTGAGGAATTTCTGCTTCTGCTCTTCAGTACCGAAGGAATCTATGCATGAGCAGCAAAGGGATGTGTGTACTGAAATAGTGATGCCGCTGCTTCCGTCGATCTTTGAGATCTCTTCCATGCAGAGAGCGTAGCTGAGATAGTCGCCGCCTACTCCGCCGTATTCCTTTGAGTAAGGGATACCCATCAGGCCGTATTTATGCATTTTTGCCAGAAGGTCCAGGTCGAAAACTTCAGTCTCGTCCATTTCCTCTGCGATAGGCTTGATTTCGTTTTCCGCGAACTTTCGGTACATCTCCTGCTGCAGCAGGTGTGTTTTTGATAATTTAAAGTCCATTCTGTTTTTCCTCCTTGGTTTCTTTTTGAAAGGCTTAAAAACAGGCGACAGGGGCTCCCCGCCGCCTGGTTCAGTCATACGTTACAATAATATTACATCCAAAGCTTTTTGTAAAGCTCTTCTATCTCCTCAGGAGTAGGCTCGTTTCTGCAGTTTCCAGGGCTTCCGCTGGCTATGGCATCCTTTGTCATCTTAGGGATCTTTTCAAGGAAGTCCTTCTTCTCTATTCCGAATTCAGCAGGCGACTGAATGTTGAGGGTTCTCAGAAGAGCGAATGTGGCTACCATGAAGGCGTCGGCTCCCTCATCGGTCGTCATTCCCTGACGGAATACGCCGATCTCCTTTGCCAGCTGGCAGAGACGGTTTGTAGCGCCCTTTCTTATATAAGGCAGGCATACCTTCAGGAGCATTGCGTTGGAAAGTCCGTGAGGAACATGGAAGAGAGCTCCTATAGGTCTGCTCATTCCGTGTACTATGGTAACGGACGCGTTACTGAAAGCGACTCCGGCTTCCAGAGCTGCCGTGGCCATTTCTCTTCTGGCTTCTATATTTGATCCGTTGCTGTATACTTCATAGAGGTTGGCAAATATCTTTCTTACAGCCTCTTTTGCGAAGAGGTCGCTCATGGCAAAGGCCTTCTTGGAAGTGAATGACTCAATAGCATGACACAGAGCATCAACGCCTGTTGCCGCTGTTACTGAAGGCGGCGCCGTCAGCGTGAATATAGGGTCTATGATCGCCAGCTTCGCGAGGAGCTTAAGATCGCTCAGAAGCATCTTCACGCCTGTGTCGGTATTTGTTATGATCGATACTCTCGTTGCCTCGGAGCCTGTCCCGGCAGTTGTAGGGATGGCTACTACAGGAGGCAGATCATGCTCTATCTTCTTGCCCATATACTCTGTGATGCTCCCGCCGTTGGCTACAACAGCTCCGATAGCCTTGGCAGTATCCATAGGGCTTCCTCCGCCCAGACCGATAAGGAATTCGCATCCTTCATTCTTATAGATCTCAACTCCCGTGTCCACCATGCTGTGGGTAGGTTCGGAATTTACCTTGGAGTAGATAACATATTCGATCTTGTTTCTGTCAAGAACATCGGTCAGCTTTCCTACATTGCCAAGCTGCACCATCATATCATCCGTAACGATAAGCGCCTTCTTGCCGTAGTCCTGCATGTATTCTCCACCGGTGGCAAGAGCGTTTTCCCCAGTAACTATATACTGAGGAACAAAAAATACATTAGCCATAGTAATTTCCCTCCAATTTAGAAAAGCGTTTGAAATGTTTAAAATATTTTGAAATTTTGCAGATCCACCGCCTGTTTCAGAGCGAAAAAATCTGCTAAAAAATCAGTAATCTGACAATGCTAAGTCTATCATAGCTGTAACTGTATTGACAACCCTTTTTTGTTAGTTAATTAACAATTTTTTAGATAAAATTTACATAAAATTTAACTGTTCATCCTGACAGCAAAAAAATCAATTATACAAAGTAAAAATCGCCTGTTTTTACACCGCATACGGTATACAAGAAATAACTGAAATGACTGAAAATTCAACATTGTTCTGTGTTTTGTATGCAGAATCCACAATTTTGCTTTTTTTCAAAATCCGCCGCGCGCCCGTCCGTTCTTTTTGCGGCGGATCCCGGGCTGATTTTATGCCTCTGATGCGCCCTTTTCATCCGCGCTGAAAACGGCTTTAAAATTGCCAAAAACTTTAATAAAAAATTGTCTATTTATTGACAAAGTCACGCTCACGTATTAGTATAATTATTAGTTATTTATGTAACTGGTAAAGATTCCATTTCAATCGCTTAAAATTTAAATTTTTTAGAAAGGAAGTCGAAAAAATGTTTGAGAATTTAAAGTATGAAGTGAAAGACGGTATCGCTTATGTAACTGTCAACAGACCTAAATCTCTGAACGCCCTCAGCAAGGAAGTTCTTGACGAACTGGATCAGGCCATGGATAAGATCAACGATGATCCTGAGGTTCAGATAGCTATCCTCACAGGTGAAGGCAGAGCTTTCGTTGCCGGAGCAGATATCTCTCAGATGGTAAACCTGACAGGTATCGAGGGTCAGGAAATGATGAAGCAGGGCGCAAGAGTAATGAACCACATCGAAGATATCGACAAGCCTGTTATAGCTGCTGTAAACGGTTTTGCTCTCGGCGGCGGCTGCGAACTGGCTATGGCATGCGACATCCGTATAGCTTCAGAAAAGGCCAAGTTCGGTCAGCCTGAAGTAAACCTGGGCATAATCCCTGGATTCGGCGGAACCCAGAGACTTCCTAGACTGGTAGGAAAAGGCATGGGCAAATACCTCATCATGACAGCGGAATACATCGACGCTCAGGAAGCCTACAGAATAGGCCTCGTTGAAAAGGTAGTAGCTCCTGAAGATCTTATCGCTGAGTGCGAAAAGGTTGCCAAGACTATAATGTCCAAGGCTCCTATAGCCATAAAGGCTGCCAAGATAGCTGTTAACAACGGCGTAATGCTCGATGTCAAGACCGGCGTTGCTCTCGAAGGAGAAGCCTGCGGAGCTCCGTTCTGCTCTGAAGACAGAGTAGAAGGCATGAAGGCATTCCTTGAGAAGAGAGAAGCCAAGTTCGAAAACAAATAACAGATTTTAAAATAATATAATCATTCGGAGGATCGTCATGGAAAAAAAGAAGGTCATAACCGCTGCCGAGGCTGCGGCGCTGGTAAAGGACGGCGATACTATCGCCACCAGCGGGTTCGTTGGCAGCGGATGCCCGGAAGCACTGACACGGGCACTGGAAAAAAGATTTCTTGAAACAGGCTCCCCTAAGGATCTGACTTATTTCTACGCTGCCGCTCAGGGTAACCAGGACGGCAGAGGAGCCGATCATTTCGCGCACAAGGGAATGACCAAGAGGGTCATCGCCGGGCATTACAATATGGCGCCGGCTCTGGGCAAATGCATCCTTGACAATGAAATGGAAGGATACAATCTGCCTCAGGGAACGCTTTCTCAGCTCTGCAGAGACATAGCGGCCCACAAGCCGGGCACCATTACCCATGTAGGGCTCAATACCTTCGCGGATCCAAGAAAGCAGGGCGGAAAGCTCAACGATATAACTAAGGAAGACATCGTAGAGGTCGTTGATATTCTCGGCGAAGAAAAGCTTCTTTATAAGTCCTTCCCTATAAACATCGCGTTCATAAGGGGAACTTACGCTGACGAGATGGGCAATGTAACGGTTCAGCAGGAGGTATGCACCTCCGAAGTCACCGCTCTTGCCCAGGCTGCCAAAAACAGCGGCGGTATAGTCGTAGTACAGGTAAAGGAGATCGTAAAGGCCGATACTCTCGATCCTAGACTCGTAAAGGTACCTCGTATATACGTTGACGCCATAGTTGTAACTGAAGATCCTATCGATCATCAGCAGTCCTTCGATCATGATTTCGATCCATCCGTATGCGGCGACATACAGGTTCCTGTAACCAGCCTTGAAGCTCCTCCGCTGAGCGCCAAGAAGGTTATCGGAAGAAGAGCCGCCATGGAGCTGAGAAAGGACACTGTGGTAAACCTGGGAATAGGCATTCCTGAATATATCTCAGCAGTGGCAAATGAGGAAGGAATAGGAGACTGGATGACCCTCACCGTTGAAGCCGGCCCAATAGGCGGCGTTCCTTGCGGCGGCAGCCAGTTCGGAGCTTCCGTAAATCCTGAATGCATCCTCTGCCAGCATGAACAGTTCGACTTCTATGACGGCGGCGGCGTTGACCTTGCATTCCTCGGTCTGGCTCAGGCCGATGTGGAAGGAAACATAAACGTCAGCAAGTTCGGCCCGAGAATAGCCGGCTGCGGCGGATTTATCAACATCACTCAGAACGCCAAGAAGGTATTCTTCTGCGGCACCTTCACTGCGGGCGGCCTCAAGATCGCCTTTGAAAACGACGGCATAAAGATCGTTCAGGAGGGTAAAGCCAAGAAGTTCATCGAAGAGGTTGAACAGATAACCTTCAGCGGCGAGTACGCCCGAAAGACGAACCAGCCTGTAATGTACATAACCGAAAGATGCGTGTTCGAGCTTAAGCAGGACGGACTTCACCTGACAGAGATCGCTCCCGGAGTTGATCTTCAGAAGGATATTCTGGATCTCATGGATTTCGCTCCTAAGATGGACGGCACTCCTAAGCTTATGGATGCCCGCATCTTCAAGGATGAGCTCATGGGGCTTGCAAAATAATCCGTAAAAACATTGAAGCTTATTCAAAAAGGCTCCGGTGGAACATAACAGTTTTACCGGAGTCTTTTTCTTTATGCCGTTTCACTCAAGCGATTTCACGCAGAAACCGTAAAAATGTTTTTTATGAATAAAAGGACCTCCTTGCGAATACCTTTTATGAGGATAAGAATGAACAGGAGGTCACGAAAAATGGCAACATCCCCTTACGATAACCTGCCTACGGGAAAAAACAGTTTTGATACGCTGCGAAGCGCCGGCGGAGCTATGCCGGGCATCAGTATGAGGACCGCCGAGAGGCTGCAGTCCGAAGAAGAAATCTCCCTTCCTGCAAACAACGAGGCTCCCAAAGAGGAGCCGGCAGAAGATGCTGAGCCAAAACAGGCTCCGGATCTCCCGGCGATCGAAGTTGAAAATACCGCTTCCACGGAAGATCCGGCCCCGAAGCACGATGAATACGACGGGCATGAAGAGCCTGAGAAACCTGAGAGTCCGGACATACGGCAGGCAGACCCTGACCGCGAAAACATTACGAAAGCCGAATATCCGGCAGATGAGGCTGCAAAGCCCGAAAACAGCGAAAACATATCGCCATACCAGCCTCTGGCATATGAAGCTGTATTCGAAGCAGACGAATCGGAGCCAGAAGGAGATTCTCCGGATGGAGCCATGCTATCTCCCGCATCTGCTGCCGCTCCAGCCTCTTCTGCGGCGCGCAGCGAAATGAAGTCAGCGGATGCGGATTACTCGAAGATATCTTTAAAAAACAGATGCCGGCCCGATGAATACATTCTTCCCTTTGAAGAAACCCTTCTCGTTCCGGACACTATGCCCGACATGGAAAAGATGCTCTTTGCGGAAGGTCGCGGAAGGCTTTCCCAGTCGGCAAAGTCCGCTTATACATCCGGGGACACTCTGACAGGCGATATAACAGTTTACGCGGTATACGCCCCTGTCAGAAGCGCAGAAAGCCCCGTCGACGTAGTGAAGTCCTCCATACCCTTCGCAACGGACAAATGCTGGGCAAACGCGCGCGGCAATATATTCAGAGTCGATGTGTCCGTCAAGACCATAGAGGCTGAAATGGTAAACGAAAGAAAGTTCACTGTAAAAGGAAAGCTTTCTCTTAAGGTAAGCGGTACAGACAAAAGGGAGCTCACCGTCTTCAACGGACTTAAGGACGATTCGCTTGTACAGCTGCACAGCATTGTAAACCCCTCGTCTCTGGAGTCTGAGGCAGAAGACTCCATCGATATATCACAGGAGATAACATTGAATGAAAACCAGCCTTCTCCTGCCAGGATACTTAAATTCACTGCGGAAATAACGGAAAACCACCGGCAGATAACATCGGGAAAGCTCGTCATAAATGCGACCGTAAATTCCGAGATCCTTTACGGCGGTGAATACGAGGGTATGTACAGACTCTCCTCAGTAAGAAACAGGACTGATTTTTCTCAGTTCATACCAATAAACGATGAGGCGGACACGGATCTTGTCATGCTCTCTTTCAACGGCGACGATTTGTCCGTTGATATAGAAAATCAGGATAAACTCCTGCTTCACGGGCAGATAAAGACGTCTGTATACGTATACAGCAACCTGGAGATCCCCATGGTTTCGGATGCCTATCACAGGGATCGCGATATTTCCTTTGACGTTTCAAAGGAAGAGCTTTCTTCAATAAAGGGCACTGTTTCCGGAGAAGTATCGGCAAGAGAGGTCATAAACCTGAACGAGTCACAGGCCGCTCCCTCTGCCCTTCTCTGCGGCAGCAGCCGGCTGAGCGATATACGCTGTGTGCCTGAAGGAGGGCGGCTCGTCATAGACGGATCGATGAAGATCTCGATACTGGCTCTTGATGAAGAGGATCATCCCTTTGTTATAGAAACTCCTGTGACCCTCAGGGGATCCCTTGACTCTCCTTATCACGGCAGAGACCTGGCTGCTGACATATACGCATCTGTAAAGGACTTCTGGTTCGACGATATAAACAGCAGACAGGTAGAAGTAAACGTAAGCGTTGCAATAGAGGTATGGGTGAGCAGCATTCAGGAGTTCATAACACTTGAAAACATTTGTGTCGGAGAACCGCGCAGCGGCTTTCAGCGAGCTTCCATGGCCATATATGTCGTAGGACGCGGCGACAGCCTGTGGGACATAGCCAAGCGTTACAGGAGCGACACTGATTTTCTCGCGGAAATAAACGATATAGATAAAAACCTCCCTCTCCCCGAAGGCATGAAACTTTTTATCATGAGATAGGTATAAAAATTCCTTCTTTTGTAAATCATCCACTTTACAAAGGAGGTATCGGCATTGAAAAAACTTACTGAAAAACCGGCTCTGTCGGACGAAAAAAAATGCGCCGTGCTGCTGGTTCTTACGATAATAATGGGATTTCTTCTCTTTTATACATACGGAGGAGAGGCTGACCGGCACGAGGGCATAATTCGCCTCCATGTTGTTGCCAACAGCAACGCCGCAGGCGATCAGAGTCTGAAGCTGAAGGTACGCGATGAGATCATAGGCTTCCTTGAAAAACAGGATGGCCTGGAAACCGTGGAAGATACAAGGCGCTTTCTAAAGGACAACAAAAGCTCTATTGAAAAAATAGCAGAAGGAGTCGTCGCCTCGGAGGGATACAGTTATCCGGCCGAAGCTTCCCTGGGTGTCAGGTATATACCGGAAAAAACCTATGGTGACATCACATTTCCCGCGGGCAGCTATGAAGCTCTCGACGTGACTCTCGGAGAAGGCAGAGGTGAAAACTGGTGGTGCGTGCTGTTCCCGCCCCTCTGTCTCCTCGATGAGGGCACTGATGACAGTGATAAGAGCGATCCCCTCACCGAGGACGAAAGGCTCAGACTCAAGTGGAAGATCCTTGAGCTCTTAAATTGAACGACACCGGCAGATGCTGCCTCAGCGGATACAGGAAAATTACGATCCGCTGAGGCAGTGTTTTTTCTTTTATTATCTTTTCTTCATATGATATAATGTCCTCCGGAGGTTATCATATGGAAGACAAAGGGAAAGCCATGCTTATCATGGCGCTGTGCGCTGTCATGTGGAGCATGGGAGGTATTTTCATAAAACTTATATCATGGAGCCCTCTCCTCATATCCGGAGTACGCAGCCTCATCTCTGCCGCGGTCATGGGATGCTTTATGGCGTACATGAAGGTCCCGGTAAACATATGCCGATATTCCGCTGGCGCCGGGATCGGGCTCTCCGCTTCCTGTCTGCTCTTTGTCATGGCCACTAAACTTACCACTTCCGCCAATGCAGTGGTGCTGCAATATTCGGCTCCTGTTTTCATACTGGTGATATCCGTGCTTTTTCTCAAACAGAGGCTGCACAGGAAGGAGCTGCTCACAGTGCTCCTCACCATGGCGGGGATAATACTCTTCTTCTTTGATCAGCTTTCACCGGGAAATTTTCTCGGCAACATATTCGGTATACTTTCAGGCCTCACCCTTGCCGTCATGTTCGTAATGGTGGGTCTCGGAGGGAAGGATGATTCAATACGCATGAGCGGCATACTTCTTGCTCATATCATAACCGCCGTAATAGGGATACCGCTTGGCCTGACAGCTACAGCCTCATGCTCAGGCCTTGATATACTCTACATAATCATCCTCGGTCTGTTTCAGCTCGGGATCCCCTACGTGCTGTACTCTGTGGCTTCAAAGAGCTGTCCTCCCCTTGCATGCTCCCTCATAGGTATGCTCGAACCTCTGCTCAATCCCGTATGGGTGGCGATCTTCGTAGGCGAATTGCCGGGTCCTTTCGCGCTTTTGGGCGGAGCCATGATCATCGGCGTTGTAACATGGTGGTGCGTGCAGGAGAGCAAAGCGCCGTCTGATTAAAACGCAAAGACCGGACAGATTCAGTCATTGACTTCCGTCCGGTCTTTGCGGTACGATATTCTCTATTTTTCAAAGAGCGAGGCTATTGTGCTGCGTTTGAATTCCTTTTTGAGCATTGCCTGTATTCCGGCAAACTCCTTATGCCAGCAACATCCATCGTCATTGCGGTTGCATTCGTATCCCGGCTTCATACATTCGATGACCAGAAACGTGTTCTCAAAAACACTGATGACATCGTAAAGGGTAAGTCTGTCGCAGTCGGCAGAAAGCGAATAGCCTCCGTTTGCTCCCCTTTTTATTTTCAGTATCCCTCCGGCTTCAAGCTTCTTCAGTATCCTGTATATGAACGGAGAAGGTATATTCTGCCTTTTCGATATTTCCGCGGCGGGCAGCGGGCTTTCCCTGTACAGTTCATACAGTATGCCGATAGCATACTCCACTTCTTTTATTATAAGAATCCTTCTCACCTCCTGTAGGGATAATCCGTTCTGATAAGGAAAATATATCATAGTGTACTTAATTTGTCAAGTAAGCATTGCCCCTTATGCCCAACTAAAAAAGCGGCAGCCGATCCATACGGATCCTTCTGCCGCCGTCTTACCGTTTTCAGTCTATGTAGAAAACTCTGCCCTCCTGTCTTGCGGGAGGCTCCGGATAATCTCCGTCAACATAGCCCAGTATGCAGTGCCCTATGCCTTCATAATCCCCTTTTATGCCGAGAGAATCGAGGATCTCCCTTCCTTCGGGCGTCTCGAATTCCTCCTTTGCTCTGTGGATCCAGCAGCTTCCTATACCAAGCTCATGCGCTGCCAGCATCATATTTCCGATCACAAGGCTGCCGTCACAGATATATGTTCCTCTCTGTCTGTCAGCAAGGACCGCCAGGACAACAGGGGCGCCGTAAAAAGGATCGCCGCTGCTTCCCATGATCTGTGCATTGAGCCTTGAAAGTCTGTCCCTCACTTCTCTGTTCGTCACGGCTATTATTATGGGACACTGAGCCCCTCTGCCGCTGGCTGCGTATGTTCCTGCTCTTATTATCCTATCGATATCCTCTTTCGGTATCATATCAGGCTTGTATTTTCTTATGCTTCTTCTCGTTTCTATTTTTTTAAGAAGATCGCTCATATTTTCATCTCCTTTCATATGGCTTCCGATATGAGCCTGCCCGCCTCGGCCGTGCCTATTGTATTTTCTCCCGGCTCGGCTATATCAGGAGTCCTGTATCCGTCGGCAAGGACTTTTTTAACGGCGTTTTCCACAGCCTCAGCCTCTTCCATGAGTCCGAATGTATACCTGAGCATCATTGCCGCGGAAAGAATGGTAGCCATAGGATTTGCCATATCTTTTCCCGCTATATCAGGCGCTGATCCGTGCACCGGTTCATACATGCCGAAATTTCCTTCTGCCAGGCTAGCTGAAGGCAGCAGTCCTATTGATCCCGTTATCATACTGGCCTCGTCTGAAAGTATGTCCCCGAATATGTTTCCCGTCACTATAACATCAAACTGCTTCGGTTCCTTGACAAGCTGCATGGCCGCGTTGTCCACATAGAGATTGTTAAGCTCAACTTCCGGATAGTCCTCTGCCACTTCAGCGACTATCCTTCTCCAGAGTCTAGAGCTTTCAAGGACATTGGCCTTATCGACGCTGGTGACCTTTCTGTTTCTCTTCATTGCCATATCAAAGGCCACCTTAGCTATCCTTCTCACCTCTCCTTCGGAATACTGCTCCACATCATATGCGGCGGGACCCATATCCGTATCCCTGAATCCTCTTTCACCAAAATATATTCCTCCGGTCAGCTCTCTTACCACTACTATATCAAGCCCGCCCTCTACTATCTCGGGCTTCAGCGGGCAAGCTTTGGCCATAACGTCAAAAAGCATTGCAGGCCGTATATTGGCAAAAAGCCCCAGCTCCTTTCGCAGCCCCAGGAGAGCCCTCTCAGGCCTCTCGTCCCCCGAAAGGCTGTCCCATTTCCAGCCGCCCACTGCTCCCAGAAGAACAGCATCGCTTTCCCTGCATACATCCACCGTTTCCTGTGGAAGGCACCTGCCGCAGGCATCTATGGCGCAGCCGCCTGCCAGGACCCTGTTGTACCGGAAGCTGTGGCCGTACTTTTCTCCCACCTTGTCCAGCACCTTAAGAGTCTGCTCCACTACCTCAGGGCCTATGCCGTCTCCCGGTATTACCGCCAGTCTGTAATCCATTGATACTACTCTCCTTTTCTTTCAGATGATATTCTAGCCAGGAGTCCTCCCGCATCCATTATGTCCTTTATAAAATCAGGGAACGGCAGGGCCCTGTAGGTCTCGCCTCTCGTTTCGTTTGTTATGATCCCTGTGTCAAAGTCTATGGATACCCTGTCTCCGTCCTGTATCTTTTCACTGGCTTCCGGACATTCCAGTATAGGCAGGCCTATATTTATGGAATTTCTGTAAAATATCCTTGCAAATGTCTTGGCTATGACGCAGTCTATGCCCGAAGCCTTTATAGCTATAGGGGCGTGTTCTCTTGATGAACCGCATCCGAAATTTTCGCCTCCTACCATTATATCGCCCGCTTTTACCTTTTTCACGAAATCCTCATCTATATCCACCATACAGTGGCTTGCCAGCTCCTTGTGGTCGGATGTGTTGAGATATCTGGCCGGGATTATAACGTCAGTATCCACATTATCTCCGTACTTGTGTACTGTTCCTTGTGCTTTCATAATATCCTCCTTATTAAAGCTGCTCCGGACCGCTTATCTTTCCGGCTACTGCCGAAGCTGCCGCGACCGCCGGGCTTGCCAGATATACCTCTGATTTTACATGACCCATCCTGCCTACGAAATTTCTGTTCGTGGTGGCGACACACCTTTCTCCTTCGGCCAGTATGCCCATATGTCCTCCCAGGCACGGTCCGCATGTAGGCGTTGAAACAACGCAGCCGGCATCTATGAATGTGTCAACGTATCCTGCCTTTATCGAATCCTTGTATATCTGCTGTGTTGCAGGGATTATTATGGCTCTCACATCCGGATGGATCTTCCTGCCCTTCAGGATCTTCGCGGCAAGAGCCATGTCCTCAAGTCTTCCGTTTGTGCAGGAGCCTATTACCACCTGATCTACGGCAACGTCTCCGACCTCGTCTATGGTCCTGGTATTCTCAGGCAGATGCGGGAACGATACAGTCGGCTTAAGAGTCGAAAGATCCACGGTGTAGACTTCGGCATATTCCGCATCATCGTCAGGCTCGTATGCCTTCCACTCGCCCTTTACCCTTCCTCTCATATATTCTTCCGTTATCCCGTCCACCATGAATATGCCATTTTTGGCTCCTGCCTCTATTGCCATATTGGCGATACAGAGTCTGTCGTCCATGGAAAGGCTTCCCAGGCCTTCGCCTGTGAACTCCATGGATCTGTAAAGAGCTCCGTCCACTCCTATCATGCCTATTATGTGGAGTATAACGTCCTTTCCGGTAACGTATTCTCCCAGTGAGCCCGTAAGACAGAACTTTATAGCCTCAGGCACCTTGAACCACGCTTTTCCCGTAGCCATGCCTGCTGCCATATCCGTGCTTCCCACTCCGGTAGAAAACGCTCCCAGAGCTCCGTATGTACATGTATGCGAATCGGCTCCTATTATACAGTCTCCCGCCTTTACTATGCCCTGCTCCGGGAGAAGCGCATGTTCTATTCCCATTCTTCCCACATCGAAGAAGTTCTCCACATCGAACCTTCTGGCAAATGTCCTGCACCTCTTGCATTGTTCGGCGGCCTTTATATCCTTGTTCGGTGTGAAATGATCCATTACCAGCGAGATCTTTTCTCTGTCAAATATGGAATCGAATCCCGCCTTTTCAAATTCGTTCACAGCCACCGGTGTGGTTATGTCGTTTCCCAGCACCATATCGAGAGAGGCCTCGATAAGCTGTCCTGCGGACACATGATCCAGTCCCGCATGGTCCGCCAGTATTTTCTGGGTCATTGTCATTCCCATTTTAAATTCCTCCTTTTACTATTCCACAAAGTGATCCTTTCTGTTCTGTCTGTTGAGAGCGCTCACAAGAGCGTTTACCGAGGCCAGTATTATATCCTCATGTGTTCCCACGCCCCAGAATGTATCGCCTTCACTGTCCTCTATGCATACATACGCCGCGGCCTTTGAGCTGGATTCAGATGACAGTGCATGCTCAGAATATGTGACGAACTTGTAATCAAATGTATAAGGCGACATCTTAAGCGCGTTGCTTATGGCATCGAGACGTCCGTTGCCTACAGCCTCGAACTGGAATTCGTCTCCCGCTATCCTTACTTCTATCTTGGCTATCATACCGTCGTTGGATTTAAAATCTGAAGCTTTCCTGAAAACGGCATCCGTTATGTCTATAGGATCGAACACATTGACGTATTCTCTGGCAAAGGCCTGATACACTTCCACAGGAGAAAGCTCTTTATGCTCCTTGTCGGAAATATCCTTTACCATATATCCTATTTCTTCCCTCATCTGAGGCGGTATCACATATCCGAAATTCTGCTCCAGTATATAGGCTACGCCGCCTTTTCCCGACTGGCTGTTTATCCTTATTACATCCGCTTCGTATTCTCTTCCCACATCCTGCGGATCTATGAGAAGATAAGGCACCGACCATGTGCTGAGCTCCTTGTCCTTGTGCCACTTCATTCCCTTTGCTATGGCGTCCTGGTGCGATCCCGAGAAGGCCGCAAACACCAGTCTGCCGCCGTACGGCTGTCTCGGATGGACCTTCATGTCAGTGTACTTCTCGTATGTTTCCACTACCTCAGGCATATTGGAGAAATCAAGTCCCGGATCAACGCCGTGAGCGAAGAGGTTCATGGCAAGGGTCACTATATCCACGTTTCCTGTCCTCTCTCCGTTGCCGAAAAGAGTCCCCTCTATCCTGTCTCCTCCCGCAAGGAGTCCCAGCTCAGCGTCAGCCACGGCTGTTCCCCTGTCGTTATGAGGATGGAGGGATATTATGAGGCTTTCTCTTCTGTGGAGATGCTCGCACATGTATTCAACCTGTGAAGCGTAAACATGCGGCATGGACATCTCAACTGTGGCCGGAAGGTTTATTATCGCCTTATGCTCAGGCACAGGCTCCCATATGTCTATGACCGCGTTGCATATCTCCACGGCAAAGTCCAGCTCAGTACCTGTGAAGCTCTCAGGCGAGTATTCAAAGGAAAATTCCGTTCCGGGATATTTGGCCGCGTACTCCTTCAGCATCGTTGCCCCGTCTGTTGCTATCTTTATTATATCAGGTCTTTCCTTTTTGAAAACCTGTTCTCTCTGAGCAAGTGATGTTGAATTGTAAAGATGTATTACAGCCTTCTTTACTCCAGCCAGAGAATCGAATGTCTTCTTTATTATATGCTTTCTCGACTGAGTGAGCACCTGTATTGTAACATCATCCGGTATGAGGTTGTCGTCGACCAGCTTTCTGAGGAATCTGTATTCCGTTTCAGAGGCTGCTGGAAATCCCACTTCTATTTCCTTGAATCCCAGCTTTACCAGGTACTTGAAGAATTCTACCTTTTCATCAAGGCTCATCGGAACGATGAGGGCCTGGTTGCCGTCCCTCAGGTCCACGCTGCACCACACAGGCGCCTTTTCTATATGATCTTTTTCAACCCATTTGTTGTGAGGAGTTTCCGGAGGGAAGTACCCCACTCTGTACTTTTCAACGTTTTTCATCATCTTTCTTCCTTTCTTTCTGCCAGAGCGCTGATCGTGAGGAGCTGCCTGCCGGCCAAAAGCGTCCGAAAATCAAAAAGCCTTCATCTCAAACTAAGAGACGAAGGCGTAAGCTTCCGCGGTACCACTCTTATTGACATGCTGTTTCGGCCCGTCGCCGTCCCGAAGATCGCTTCCGCCGCTTTCTCCGAAAAATCACATGTCCGCTCAAATGTTTCTGCTCCCGGCTGAGACACCCGGCTCCGTATACAGCCTTTCACCAGACGGCTGCTCTCTGTGATACTTCTGCCGGATTTATTTCCGTTCATCGCATCTGTATTCTTTTCGTATGGTACTAATGATATAGCATGGACCCACGTTTGTCAATGGTGAATTTCCCACAGATCGGAAGTAATGTACTGGTCAAGTAAAGCAAAGCTCTATGAATTCCTTTACCGGCTCCTTTTCCCACAAACATCCATATAAAGCTGCAGTTTATGGGAAAACAGCCTGTTTATCGGCTCTCAAAAAATTATTTTCCCACAGTTCCTGTTCTTATTACAAGATCCGTGGGATTATTTACCATTAATTTCCTTTCCTGACCTCTATTTTCCCATAAACTTATGATTTATTGCCCTGTTTGTGGGAAAAACTCTTTATGAC
>CAWVKQ010000043.1:0-3048 GCA_963929955.1 Bacillota bacterium | reverse complement strand
GGCTGAGATGAATTTTGTTTCATCGATACCGTACATGCCGCAAAGCCCCTTTACGTATTCGTATCCGAAGTTGCGGCCTGAAGTGAAACCTCCGGAAGTGGTTATGTAGTAAAGTTTTTCGGCGGCGCACATGCCGATCTCCCTGCCGTCTTCACCGTATCTGAATGTCACTCCGCATACTGTCACATGCTCTATATAGACTTTAAGAAGCGATGGGAAGGAGAGATCCCAATATGGCGCTCCGATGACGATCATGTCTGCGGACGCGAACTGCTCAGCGTATCTGAGCATCGGATCGTCAAGCCGGCCGTTTTTAAGGATGTCGTCTCTTCTGGATATATCGCCTGATGTAAGAGGTGACAGATCTTCATCTGTGAGTCTCAGCTCTGTGATATTCCCATCATGTTTTTCGAGGAATCTTCTGCAGAGAGTCTCGGTACGGGAAGCCTTTCCCCTTATGCAGCAGTTTACAAATAGTATGTTTCTCATGATTTCACGCTCCGTCTCATTATTGATATCGTCCTTTATTATAACAGATCAGCGGCTCAAGTGCATCAAAACATTATGATCGCTCTGACGGGACAGACAGGGGCGCAGTATCCGCATGTGAGACAGAGACTGTGATCCACCTGGGCGAGGCCGAAGGAGTTTTTGTATATGGCGCCGTTGGGGCATCGATCGATACATGCTCCGCAGCCCTCGCAGTCTCCCTGATCAATACGTATTTTTTTCATACTGATATCAGGCCTGTAATCACGGGGGAGCGTGCCTTCGGCGTACTGCACGAGGCTGTCTATCTCATGCCTTGCTCCTATGCCGACCATTACGGATGACAGACCTTCTATGGACCACACGTAATCCAGGGCTTTGACATAGTCGCCGGTGAGGTTGCCTCCGCCGAAGGCTTTCATGGCAAATACGCCTTTGCCTGCCCGGATGTTTTTTTCGATGGCTGATCTCATGTCCCGGGCAGTACCGGGCCGGCAGCCGTTTCTTATGCCGAGACCGGCGTAGTTTATAAGAGGAAAGAGGACGTCGCATTCAGGCATGTCAGCGGTCATTTCGGCTACATCCACATGATGGGTGGATATACCGGCAGCTTTTATGAGTCCATTGCTCTTCATATCAAGGAGACACTGCCATGCCCCGCGCCTGCTTTCAAAATCAGGAGACTGTCTCACCTCATGGAGCAGAAATACGTCTATTGCATCCGTATCCAGCTCTCTGAGAGCTTCGTGGACGGCATACTCCATTTCGCTGTATGTATGACAGAGGGATTTGCTGCATATCACGGGCATATCTTCTCTGGCTGTATCTTTTAACGCCTCTCTGAGATATGGGTATGTCTCGTAATACTGAGCGGTATCGAAGAAGTTTATCCCTTTTGATAAGGCGTAGCGTATGAGCTGGGCGCCTTCATCGACAGGCAGGTCGAGCTGCGTCTTTCCGACGGTCAATACGCCGAAAGATACGGGAGAGACCCATATACCTGTTTTTCCAAGCTGTCGCTTTATCATATCATACCTCCGGTTCCTGTGTTTTCTTGATTTTATCACATCCACGGATAAAGCTCCATTTAATTTTGCCCTGAAATGAGGCGTAGGGACAGGTATTGACGCAAACCATTGAACCATTCGGCATGAAAGTGGTATTATAGGCTTGAAAGAACGATGGAACGACATCAAAGGAGAAGGGAATTGAAGGACAAAAAGAGAAGCAAAACAGTATGGCTCACAGGGGCGCTAATAATGCTTGCCGCCTGCAATCTCAGAGCGCCGATAACAGGAGTGGGGCCGCTTGTAACGGATATAAGAGGCGAACTGGGACTTTCTCCGGAAGCTGCGGGGCTGCTGACAACAATACCTCTCATAGCATTTGCGGCAGTATCTCCGATGGTATCGTCTCTCAGCAGGAGGATGGGTGCGGGGAATCTGATGCTCGCGGGACTTGCAGTCATGGGAGGCGGGATCATTATCAGATCTGTTACGGGCAATGCAGGCGTATTTGTGGGAACGTTGGCGGCGGGAGCGGGGATCGCAGTGGGAAATGTACTGCTGCCGGCCATTGTCAAGACGTTTTTCCCTGGCAGCATAGAGAATGTGACAAGCGGATACACGGCCCTGATGCAGGCGACTTCAGCCGTATCGACTGCCGTAAGCGTACCGCTTGCAGGCATCGTGGGATGGAAGGCCGCCCTTATGATATGGCTTGTCACTGTTGCTGCAGCCATAGCGGTATGCGTGCCCGGAAGACACATCAGAGTGTCGGAAAAGGATCAGGAAGAAGGAGCAGTAAAAAGAAAAGAGAGAAGCCTTTACAGGCACAGGATGACATGGTGGGTAACAGCCTACATGGGAGTCCAGTCATTTGTATTCTATTCCTTCATAGGGTGGCTGCCGTCTGTAATGCAGGACAGAGGATTTTCCCAGGCCGGAGGCGGTTATATGCTGTCAGTATACGTTATAACAGGTATAGCGGGCTCATGCCTGCTGCCGGTCATGATGAGAAGGAACAGGACGCAGTCGGCCACAGGAGTGCAGATGGGCCTCATATATTCGGCAGGGCTTGTTCTGATGATGATCCCGGGATCGTCCGCAGTCGCTACGGCAGGCATAATAATGTGCGGATTCTGCTCCGGAACCTGCATCAGCTTTTCGATGGCCCTCTTCGGGCTGCATACATCAAGCGGAAAGGATGCTTCCAGGCTTTCCGGATTCGCCCAGTCGGCAGGATATCTCATAGCTGCCGCAGGACCGGTGCTTCTGGGAAAGGCGTACGGCGCGACAGGAGGATGGACAGTTCCTCTTCTCATACTGGCAGCAGCGGCGGTGTTCCTCATATTTGCGGGATATGTGGCAGGAAAGGATGAGGTGATATAAGAACGCCCGTCAAACATAATTTAAACATAAAAAGAGCCGACCGCACTGAAATGAATCTGGTGCGATCAGCTCAATCTGAATATTTGGTGCGGATAAAGGGATTCGAACCCCCATGAAGTTGCCCTCACACGGACCTGAACCGTGCGCGTCTGCCAATTCCGCCATATCC
>CAWVKQ010000042.1:0-28469 GCA_963929955.1 Bacillota bacterium | reverse complement strand
AAAACGGAGACAAAGGCACAGCGAAAGGATGTAAACGTACTGAAGGATGATGTCCACGGCATAAAACTGCTGCTGGAGAACGACGTATGTCCGAGACTTTCAAATATAGAGTCCTGTTATGCGGATACATATGACAAGTTCGCTGTGGCTGTTACGGAGATAGAGTCTCTGCGTACTGATGTAGATATAATGAAAGACGTGCTCGCTGATCACAGTCAAAAATTGCAGAAATCTCTGTGATGCGGGTGATTTTATACTTTACAAGATATTATCAATGTAGTATCATATATGAATGTAAGCCGCTCGAACAAGGTTTCAAAACGATGACGGGAGAGTGATCGTACCTTGACAGGCGAGACTGGATAGAGGAGGTAATTTTTTAATGTACGCGATAATCGAAACAGGCGGAAAGCAGTACAGGGTCCAGAACGGAGATCAGATATCCGTTGAGAAGCTCGGCGGAGCTGACGGCGAGAAAGTGATATTCGACAGGGTTCTTGTGATGGGAGAAGGCGAGTCCGCACAGGTTGGGACTCCGTATATCGAAGGAACCACTGTAGAGGGAAAGATCGTTGAGTCAGGCAAGGGAAAGAAGGTAGTTATCTTCAAGTACAAGGCAAAGAAGGACTACAGAAAAAAGCAGGGTCACAGACAGCCTTATACCCTTGTGGAAATAACAGCTATAGGAGGCAATGCCGCTTCACCTGTAAAATCAGCGGAACCTGTGGAAGCAGAAGCAAAAGCGCCTGTTGATGAAGATGACAAAAAAGAAATAAAGAAGCCTGCGCTCAAGTCAATGAGAAAAGCAGAGCTGGTAGCCTTTGCCAAGGAAAACAACATTGAAATAGACGAAAAGGCTACTAACGCGGCAATGATAGAGACCATAGAAGCCGCTTTAAAATAAAAAAGTTAAAGAGTATTTTATCCAGAGATTATATACAGCAAGGAGGTGTCTGATCCATGGCAAGTAAAAAGGGTGTAGGTAGCTCGAAGAACGGTCGTGACAGTGAGTCGAAACGTCTTGGAGTCAAGACAGGAGACGGCCAGTTTGTAAGCGCCGGAAGCATTCTCGTAAGACAGAGGGGAACAAAGTTCCACGCCGGTAACAATGTAGGCCGCGGCGGCGACGATACATTGTTCGCTAAGATCGACGGAGCTGTCAAGTTTGAGAGATACGATAAAAAGAGAAAGCAAGTAAGCGTTTATTCTAAGGAAGCGTAATTACCCGGGCCCCTGTTTTCAGGGGCTTTTTCAATATAAGGAGAACGGGAGATACAGTCAGGAGGAGAGAGATGTTTGTAGACAGGGCAAAGATCCAGATAAAATCGGGAAAAGGGGGAAACGGAGCGGTTTCCTTCAGAAGAGAACCCTTTGTGCCGGAGGGAGGCCCTGACGGCGGCGACGGAGGAAAGGGCGGCGACGTTATATTCACAGCCGATGAAAATCTCCGGACGCTTATGGATTTCAGATACAAGAGGAAATACGAAGCTGAAAACGGCCAGGACGGCATGAAAAAAAAGAAATACGGAAAAAACGGAAAGGATCTGATAATAAAAGTCCCTGTAGGCACGATGGTAATAGACGAGGAAACAGGTCTTGTTATGAAGGATCTGAAAAAAAACGGAGAGTCTTTTACAGCGGCAAAGGGAGGCAAGGGCGGCAGGGGAAACGTAAAATACGCCACATCGACAAGGCAGGCCCCGAATTTTGCGGAAGCGGGAGGCTTTGCAAAGGAAAGGACCGTGATACTTGAGATGAAGCTCATAGCGGATGTGGGACTTGTCGGGTTCCCCAATGTGGGAAAGTCCACTATACTGTCCATAGCCACAAGCGCCAGGCCTAAAATAGCCAATTACCATTTTACCACCATAGAACCCAATCTCGGTGTTGTTGAAATATTCGATACGAGCTTCGTAATGGCAGACATAGCGGGTATAATAGAGGGAGCGCATCAGGGCGCAGGCCTTGGTCATAAATTCCTGAAGCATATAGAGAGAACAAAGGTGCTCATACATGTGGTGGACGTATCAGGCAGCGAGGGAAGAGATCCTGCCGAGGATTTTGAGAAGATAAACGATGAGCTCAGAAAATACAGCCCTTCGCTTATGAAAAAACCGCAGATAGTCGCGGCAAACAAGACGGATCTTCTTGAAGCGGGAGACGAAAGGTATGAAGAGTTCAGGAAATTCGCGGAAGGAAAGGGCTATGAAGTGTTCCCTGTTTCAGCGGCTTCGGGAAAAGGTATAAAGGAGCTTATGGCAAAGGCTGCGGAGGCGCTGCAAAAAGCAGAGGCAGAGCCGCAGGAAGACGACTACGAGATGTTTGATTTCGCGGCAGATGAAGCTGATCCCGATTACAAAAGCGTAAAGGCCGAATTTGACGGAAGGGACTATATACTTTCGGGAAAGCAGCTTGAAAAAATATTCAATTCCACAAACTTCAACGACCCCGGCTCGCTGAGATATCTTTACAGGTATATAGAAAACAGCGGAGCCATTGACCGGCTGAGAGAGATGGGAATAGAGGACGGAGATGTGATAAGGATAAAGGATTTTGAATTCGAATACTTTGACGAGGATCAGTAACGGCTGCATCTGAGCGCCGGCAGTATGCCGGCGCTTTTTTGTGCGATAATGTCATGTTGCCCTTTTTCATAAATATATATTTATGAGGGAGGATTCTGTAATGAGAAAGAGGATGCTCAGACAGGCGGGAGGATGTCTGCTGGTGGCGCTGGCGCTTTTGATCTCGGGTAATTCAAATATAGGGATACTTGAGAGAGGATACGCGGCGGTAATGACATATATGCAGGTGAATTATACTGCTGAGGATATAAAGAACGGAGTACAGAGCGGAGCGAGGGCGGTTTCGGCGCTTACAGGAAAGGCGCAGGATGCGGTCAGCGTCATGACGGGAAAAAGAACGTACGGCGAGCCTGTTGACGAAGATGAAAGAGGAAGCGAAAAGACGGTATACGCCGCAGGCTCCGGCAGGGTCACTGAAACAGGTGAGAACCGCAAGCTGGGAAAATACGTAAAGATAAAGCACGGAAGCGATGGGGAGAGCGTTTACGGGAACCTTAAGAGCGTTTATATCCATGCTCCTTCAAGGGTGAGAAAGGGGCAGATTATAGGAGTTTATAAAAAGGAGGAGGGCAGGGAATTTTACTATTCGTTTAGAGAATTCAACTGATTTATATGGTATAATAATTGCTGACAAAAATAAAGGAAGGTACTGAAAATGAAATGTCCCACAAAGGAAGAATGTCTGAAGATACTGGACGAATACGGCACGCCCGAGCATGTGAAGGGTCACTGCAGGGCTGTGGCGCTGACAGCTGTGACAGTAGGCAGAGCTCTCAGAGAAAAGGGATATGACCTGAACATAGAGCTTATAGAGGCGGCGGGACTGCTTCACGATATTGCAAGGGCTGAATCCAGACACTGGGAAAAGGGCGCTGAGGTGATCCTTTCCATGGGATACGAAGAGGTCAGTGATATAATAAGGGAGCATATGACATACGAGCCGTTTTCGGATCTGGATCATGTGAATGAGACGGATATGGTATGCCTGGGAGACAGGCTGGTAATGGAAGATGAATACGTCGGCCTTGACAGAAGGATAGATTATGTTATAGCAAAAGCCGAAAGAAAGGGCCATCCTGAGGTAAAGCCTCATATCCTTGAGAAAAAAGAGGATGCGAGAAGGTTCATAGATGAGATAGAAAGGGCTGTCGGAAGGTCAATAGACAGCCTTATGAATGCTGATAAAGAGCTGGAAAAAATATTAAAAAAAGTTGAAAAACCCGCCAGGTATACGGGAGGGGAGATCAATTCGGTGAAAAAGGATCCGGGATCGGTACGGATGCGTTTTGGGTTCGCTTTTCCCGACACCTATGAAATAGGAATGTCGTACCTGGGGATGCAGATACTTTACAGCATACTTAACGACCATAAGGATATATACTGCGAGAGGGTATTCGCACCTGCCATCGACATGGAGGATATGATGAGGGAAGCCGGGATGGAGCTTTTTACCATTGAGACCCATACGCCTGTAAAGAAGCTGGACATGCTGGGATTCACCCTTCAGTATGAACTGTCATATACCAATGTGCTAAATATGCTGGATCTGGCGGGAATACCGCTCAGGAGCCGTGACAGAGACGACAGTTGGCCGGTAATAATAGGCGGAGGCCCATGCGCTTTTAACCCTGAGCCCCTTGCTGATTTTATCGATGCGTTTCTTATAGGAGACGGGGAAGAGCTTCTTAAAAAAGTATGCATAGCATGTATGGAGAGCGGCACAAAGGAGGAATTCCTGAAAACCATATGCGCTTTTGAAGGTGTTTATGTGCCGGGGTTTTACGAGCCGGTATACAGCGGATCAGGAACAGTGGAGAAAATAAAGAGGCTTTTTCCGGAAGCGCCGGAAAAGATCAGGAAGGCGGTCGTCGAAGATCTTGAGGGGGCTCCTTTTCCGGAAAAACCGGTCGTTCCCTTCATAGACACCGTTCATGACAGGGCTGTGGTGGAAACGTTCCGCGGATGTACAAGAGGCTGCAGATTCTGTCAGGCAGGCATGATATACAGACCCGTAAGGGAAAGAAGCAGGGAAAAGATCGAGGAGCTGGCGGAGAAGCAGCTTGACGCTACGGGACACGACGAGCTTTCGCTGCTCTCACTTTCAACAAGCGATCATTCCCAGTTCGAATCCCTGGCCACAGAGCTCATGGAGCTGTGCGCAAGGCGGAATACAGCCCTTTCACTTCCGTCTCTGAGGCTGGATTCCTTTTCCTTCAGAGTGCTGGAGGAGATCCAGAAGTACAGGAAATCAGGGCTCACATTTGCGCCTGAGGCGGGAAGTCAGAGACTGAGGGACATAATAAACAAAAACATAAAGGAAGAGGATATAATCGATGCGGTGAGACAGGCCATAGAGCTCGGCTGGGAGCACATAAAGCTGTATTTTATGGCAGGACTGCCCTACGAGACATATGAAGATCTTGAGGGCATCGGGGACATAGTGAGAAAGCTCATGGATATGAACTTCAGCATAAGAGGACGAAAGGGAGGACGCTTCAGGATAACGGTAAGCGTTTCAAACTTCGTTCCCAAGGCTCATACGCCTTTTCAGTGGGCTCCTCAGGACAGTCCGGAGGAATTTATGAAAAAGCATGATTTTATAGGAAGACACCTCAGGATAAAAGGCGTCACATACAATTATCACGAAACGGAGACAAGCGTCCTTGAAGCGGTACTGGCAAGGGGCGACAGGAGGATCGGAGCCGTACTGGAAAGAGCGCACAGCCTCGGATGCAGATTTGACGGCTGGAGCGAGCATTTTGACGGCAGCCTGTGGAAGAGGGCCTTTGAGGATACGGGAACGGATCCGGCCTTCTATGCTCAGAGAAGGAGAGAGGCAGACGAAGTACTGCCGTGGGATATGATAGATCCTCTCGTTTCAAAGGAATTCCTGAAAAATGAAAATGAAAAGGCCGCAAAAGCTGCGGTCACACAGGACTGCAGAAAGGGGTGCGTATCCTGCGGAGTAAACGGATACGCCGAATGCTTCAAGGGAGCGAAGGGAGAGACGCATGTATAAATATATACTTGAATTTTCAAAGACAGGAACGATGCGCTTCATATCACACCTGGATACCATGCGGCTTTTTAAACGGGTTTTCAAGAGAGCGGGGATAGAACCGGCCTATTCAAGGGGATTCAATCCTCATCCCAAAATGAGCTTTGCCCAGCCGCTGGCCCTGGGATACGAAGGGCTGGCAGAGTACATGGAGTTTGAGACAGAAGAGCCTGTATGTGCCGAGGATGTGAAGAAAAAAACCGAAAAACTCATGCCGGAGGGAATAGGGATAATAAGGTGCATAGAGGCTTCGGAACTGAAAAAGACCATGGCTTCGGCAGCTGTTGCGGCCGGGTACATCATAGTGCTGCCTGCTTTGGAGGGCTCGTGTAAAAGCGGCGACGAACTGTGGCATATGTATATGGGGCAGGAGAAAATAATGGCGGAGAAGTACGTCAAAAAGAAAAACCGGGAAGAGTGCGTGGACATAAAGCCCATGATAAGGGATATAAAATTTTTCGCCGGTAAAGGGGAGATCAGAGCAGAGGCACTCCTGGACTGCGGAAGCAGATCCAATTTGAGCCCGGAGCTGGTGATACAGACTGTGGAAAGAGCATTCGATCTTGAGATACCGCGAAGCGATGTGGAGGTAACAAGAAAGATCATCCTTTTCAGTGAAGAAACGCAAAAAGTTCTGAACAGATAACATAAACATATTGACAAATATTTCCTTTAAATGTAAAATAATGTAAATAAAAGGAGGTATTTGTTATGAAGAGACTGATAGACGAGCTTAAAGCTGACGATAGGCTCGGTAAATTTGTAAAAGAAAACAAAGACCTGCTGATAAAAGCAGCGGCTGCGGTCATTGCCGTGGTCGCTGCTTTTGTCGTCTTTACGTCAGGAGGTCATGAGGAAAAGACGCCGCAGATAAAGGAAAGCGCGGCAGCGGCTGAGGTGAAGAAGGAGATGGTGGTTGTAGACGTGGGAGGTGAGGTGAGAGAGCCTATGGTGGTGGAGCTGGAGGAGGGCAGCAGGATAGGGGATGCCATAGAGGCAGCAGGAGGACTTACGGAGGAGGCTGATATAGACGGCATAAACAGAGCAGCCTTTGTAAGCGACGGGGACAAGATACTGATACCGTCGAAGGCGGAGACGGAGCTTTCAGGTGGCGGGGGTGCCTATGACGTGTACGGTGACGGCAAGATAAACATAAATACGGCGGATTCCCTCCAGCTTCAGGAGATAACGGGAGTGGGGCCTGTTACTGCGGAGAAAATAATAAGCTACAGAGAGGAAAACGGAAGATTTGACACAATAGAGGACATAAAGAACGTGTCAGGGATAGGGGACAAGACCTTTGAGAAGATGAAGGATGAGATAAGAGTCTGACAGGCGGATAAGGGCTGCCGGAAAATCGAAAGGAGAAAAGGGGTATGATAAAAAGAAAGAAGAGAGCCATGAGAGCATTGGCGCTGGCTCTGTGCATCGCTGCAGCGGGAGGCGGAGCGTACATGAGCGGCGAGAATATGAGGGAGGCCTCCGCAGTAAGTAGCGGAGATACGGTAAGGCTCAGCTACGACGGTTATCTTAAGGGAACGGATGACAGATACTATATCACGGAGGGTGACGGAAGCTTCCTGTATTACAGGGAAGACGGGAGCACATATGTGGCAAAGCGGTCAGGTGAGCCGGATGTGAGACGAAGGAATCTCATGCTGACGGACGTGGACACAGGAGAGAAAGTCAAGGGCTACTGCATAGAGTATGCAACTGATGTGAAGAAGAACAGCGCCTATACGTCAGAGAAGCCGGAAGATGATGTCAAGTATTTCAGGAATATGCCGGAAGACGTCAAAAGACTTATGCTGGCGTCGATATATTACGGTAGGAACGGCATAAACAAAGTCCCTGTTTCCGGAGCTGATGACGAGGATTTTTACTTTGCCACCCAGGTGGTCATATGGGAGGTGCAGCAGCAGCTCAGAGTATTTACGCGAAACAGCGAGGGGCGCATAACAGGCACTGTCAAAAAGGATGCTCACGGGCTTTCAAAGGATTTTTTCTACAATGACCTCAAGGGAAGAGCAGCGGAAAAATGCTATGATTACATAGTGGATAAGATCAGCAGTCATTACGTGACTCCTGCGTTTGCCGGGGAAAGCCCGGAAAAGGCAAAGGCCGTGGAGATGAAGTATTCTATGCAGGACAGGCTTTGGAAGGCAGCGGTAAAGGACAGCGAGGGGAGCGGGTTCGACATGACATGGAGTGTGGAGGACATATCGTATATAAGAGAAGGAAGCACGTACAGCTTTTCAACGGAGAAGGCGGTAAAAGGTGAAAGGGTGATACAGGTGCAGAGGAAGACTGAGGGCGGATCATCAGCTGAGAATCTCCTCATATGGCATGACACCTCCAATGACAACAATCAGGTCATAAGCACGGGATCGGCATCTCCTCCGAAGTTTTATATGAAGCTGAGGACAGACGTTCCGGCGGAGGTGACGGTGGAAAAGAAGGATGCCGAGACGGGAAAGACGGTTCCCGTTTCGGGGACCGGATTCAGGATAAAATCAGAGGATCTGAATATGTACGTTTCCCGGGGCATGAAAAACCCAAAGGGAGATATATACGAGACTGACAGAGAGGGAAGGGTCGTAATAAGCGAAAAATTCCAGGCAGGCAGCTTCACGCTGGAAGAGGTGAAGGCTCCCAGAGGATATACGCTGACAAAGGAGAAATTGGAATTCACAGTTGACGGTAAAAGCGGCGCGATTACCGTCGTATGTGAAAACAAGCCTCAGAAGGGCGTTATAACCATAACGAAGATGGGCGAGTACATGCATGGGGAAAACAGAGACTACATAAGAGATAAAGCCATGGGCGGAATAGATTTCGACATTGTGGCATTGTCGGACATAGTTACGCCTGACGGTACGGTGAGGGCGAAAAAAGGCGATATCGTCGATACCGTGCGTACGGATTTCAAGGGAAATGTAAGCACTAAGGAGCTGTATCTGGGGCCGTATAATATAGTGGAAAAGGCAGCTCCTGACGAATATATTCTCAGCGAGCCTGTGAACGCGGCTCTTGTGTACGGTGATCAGGACATCGAGGTGGTGGAAAAAAAGATAAACATTTTCAACAGGCTGAAAAGAATGCCTGCACCTGCCGACGAAAGTCCGCAGACAGGCGATGGGAGCGCGGCTGCTACAGCTCTGATGACGCTTGTCACATCTCTTACTCTCATAGGCGCTTCATCTGTGTTTTTCGCTCTGAGAAGAGAGGATAAGTGATCCCGGCGGCATGTGTGACCGAAAAGGACGAAAACAGTGAAAAATCAAGGGCCGGCTGCTGATGCCGACCCTTTTACATATTTTGGAGATATTACATGATCGCGGCTTCCAGGGCAAGCTCCATCATGTTTGTGAACGAAGTCTGCCTTTCTTCTGCAGTTGCTTTTTCTCCTGTGACAAAATGATCGCTTATGGTCATCATGGCAAGGGCGTTCACCCTGTGGTAGGCAGCGTTCATATAGAGAGCGGCAGCCTCCATCTCTACGGCCATGACATCCATTGAAGCCCATTTTTTCCACCAGTTGGGGTCAGCCTCATAGAAAACGTCGCATGTGACTACGTTGCCGGCCCTGAAAGGGATATTCAGCTCAGATGAGGCTTTCTGCACCTTTGTCAGGAGAGGGTAGCTGAGACATGGGGAATATGTGCCCGGAAGGCCGAAGGTGTGGACGTAGGATGAATCGGTAGAGGCGGCAAGAGCCACCACTATGTCCTTTATCTTTATATCCTCGTGGAAGGAGCCGGCAGTGCCGATCCTTATGAGGTTTTCCGCGCCGTATTCGGTTATAAGCTCCCATGTGTATATGCCTATGGACGGCATCCCCATGCCTGTTCCCTGCACTGATACGGGAACTCCCTTATAAGTTCCCGTATATCCCAGCATCCCTCTTATATCGTTGTAGCATTTTGGGGATGTGAGGAAATTTTCGGCAATGAACCTGGCTCTGAGGGGATCTCCGGGAAGGAGTACGGATGGAGCGATGTCGTTTCTGTTCGCTGCGTTTATATGTGTGCTCATGGTTGATCCTTTCTTTTTTTGATTTATCGGTTTATACGGTTACAGTATATCATACACGGGCCGCGCATCAAAAGGGATTTGCCTGAGAACCGTCATGAAGTATGAATTCAAGTACGGCTCTGTTTTCTCTTAGGTCCATGTGAGTTTCAGCTCCCATGGGAAGGGTGAGCTGTGGGTATATGTGGCCTGAACGCAGATTCTCAAGCACGGGTTTGCCCCAGGCAAGTATGACGTCCGATGCGATATCCCTTATGGAAAGGCTGTCAGCGGAAGAGCTCTCGCATCCTGCGAATGTCCCCAGTATAACGCCCTCGCAGTCTCTGAATTTCCCGGCAAGAGACAGGGCTGTGAGATATCTGTCTATTCTGTACGGCTCCTCATCTACTTCTTCGATAAAAAGTATCCTGCCCTTTGTATCGATCTCATAGGGAGATCCCAGCGTACCGGCAAGAAGAGAAAGATTCCCTCCCGTAAGGAGTCCCGAGCATCTTCCTTCCGAAAGGACGGTCATATCCTCGCCTTCGGGATTTTCGGCTCTTACAAGCGGAGGGTCTTCGAAGAGGAGAGACCTGAGACGGCTGAATGTAAAATCATCCATGCTCGTATAATCGGTGTTCGGCATTGGGCCGTGAAAGGTGATGAATCCGCAGAGCCTGTTGAACACCGTGTGAAGGGCCGTTATATCGCTGTATCCCACAAAGAGCTTGGGATTTTCTCTTATGGCCGCAAGATCGAGAAGGGGAAGCAGGCGGGAGGCGCCGAACCCTCCTCTCAGGCAGAATACAGCCTTTATACTGCTGTCTCTGAAAGCCCTGTTTATATTTTCGGCTCTGATCTCATCGGGGCCTGCCATATAGCCGCGGCTCAGGCGGCAGCTTTCCAGGACTACAGGCTCAAGCCCCAGATATTCTATGGATCTTACCGCATCATCCAGCTTGTCGGAAGGTACGGGAGAGGATGGGGCGGTGAGTGCGACACGATCACCGGGTCTGAGCTTTTCGGGAAGAGTAAGATGTTTCATAAGCGCTCCTTTGATTGTGTGATTATGCGAATTCAAATAAAGAAAAAAAGATGGGAGACACAGCCATCTTTTTCTTCATTTGAACTAAACGTTCTCATTATTGTACGCGTTTAACTTACGCGTGTGTGGGGACGGGTGAGACTTAGGCGTTCGCCTTGTTGAATCTCTTCGTTAATCTCGACACCTTTCTTGAAGCAGCATTCTTGTGGATAGTGTGCTTGGCGGCAGCCTGCATCAGCTTCTTTTCTGCCAGAGCCAGCTTTTCCTTCGCTGTTTCCATGTCGCCGGATTCGATCGCTGCGTCAAAAGCCTTGAGTATAGCCTTTATATGTCCTTTGACACGTCTGTTTCTGGCCGTCTTCTTGTCGATAACACGAATTCTTTTCTTTGCGGATTTTATGTTTGCCATTAAATTCACCCCACTTTTCTTTAATTTACAGCTAAAACCGCAACAATAAGTATATATGAATAAAAGAAAAATTGCAAGGGCAAAATCATATTATCCGGCGTAGCAGGGCAGATCCCGCGGAAAGGAGAGCAGAGGCCATGAAATACAGGACAGACCTTGCCATAGAAAGAAAGGAAATGCTGGAGGAGGACGGAGAGCGCGCCGAAGGCATTGAAGGAGTCGAGGTAAGAAAGAGGGATTACGGGGACGGTGTGAGAGCCGTAAGGATAGACATAACGAGCGAAGCAGGCGAGAAGAGGATGGAAAAGCCGGCGGGAAGTTATATAACCATAGAAGCCGAAGGCATAGCGGAGGAGAGAGAGGGAGTGAAGGAAAAGGCTGAGGAGGCTGTGTCGGAGGAGCTCAGAGGGCTTGTGAAATTCCACAGCAGACTCAGAGTGCTCATAGCAGGTCTGGGGAACAGGATGGTGACTCCGGATGCTCTCGGGCCGAGGGCGGCATCAAAGGTAAGGGTAACAAGGCATATGTTCGTTATGCTGGAAGCCGACAGTGACGATGAAATGTCGAATGTAAGCTGCATCATACCGGGAGTAACGGCCACAACAGGCATGGAGACGGCTGAGATAATAAAAAAAGCAGTGGAGATATCAGGAGCGGAGCTCGTGATCGCCATAGATTCACTGGCTGCCAGAAACATAGAGAGAGTCAGCACCACCATACAGATAACAGATACAGGGATATCGCCCGGAGGAGGCATGGGAAACGCCAGGACAGGCATAAACAGAGATACGACGGGAGTAAAGGTCATAGCCATAGGCGTGCCTACGGTAATAGACGTGACCACGATAATAAGGGATGCTCTTGCCGACAATATGGAAAGCGCGGAGGAGATAGACAGATACGCAGAGGAGCATGACAGCCGGATGATAGTAACATCAACTGATATAGATATGATAATAAAGGATTTTTCCGACATAATAGCAGGAGGCATAAATAAAACCATACACCCCGGCATATATTCATAAAAGAAACTTTTGGAGGACAACTATGGAAAAGAAAAAAAGGCTTTTTGCCGT
This sequence comes from Bacillota bacterium, assembly GCA_963929955.1. Lineage (GTDB taxonomy): Bacteria > Bacillota > Clostridia > Peptostreptococcales > Anaerovoracaceae > Lentihominibacter. Next base: position 16,285 of record CAWVKQ010000042.1, on the reverse strand, counting down.
GGGAATGTTTACGGTGTTTCTGGCGTCCACGCTGTTTTTCCTGAGAGCCAACCCGGCTCAGGCCGTGGCGGGGCAGTGGATAGACGAGGAGGCTCTCGGACGCATATGCATAGATCATGTGGTGTCGTCTCTTGCGGATGAAGAAGAGCCTGAGAAAAAACAAGAGTCCGGTGAGAAGGGTGAGAAAGAGGAAAAGCCGGCAGATACCGGGGACGGGAAAGCAGATGCCGGGGCGGATGAAGAAGCAGTCCTTACATCCGATCCTCTTGTGATAATATACCATACGCACAGTACGGAATCTTACATGCCTTACGATGAGAGCAATTATCACAGAGAGAGCGAGGAGGGGACGGTAAGAGAAGCGGGAACGGTCCTTGAGAAGGAGCTGAAGAGCAGAGGCATAAACGTGATCCATGATAAGACCGTGCATGACAGGCCTTCCTACAACGAGTCCTACAGCAGATCGCTTTCGACGGTCCAGACTCTTATGAAAAAGTATCCTACGGCCGTTTACATAGTTGACCTGCACAGAGACGCCGCTCCGGCTTCAGCGACTGAAGGGAAGGCAGTCGAAATAGAAGGGAAAAGAGCTGCAGCATTCAGCCTTGTGGTGGGCAGCGGGAACGAGAATTATGTGGAGCTCTACGACTTCGCGGAGAGAGTCAGCGACAGGGCGGAGACGATGTATGAGGGATTCGGGGGACCGATAATAGAAAAGGAGTACAGGTACAACGAATATGTGAGCAACCGCTGCCTGCTCCTTGAGATAGGGAACAACAAAAATACCATAGACGAGGCAAAGCTTTCGGCCGAATATTTCGGAGCGGTCCTGGCGGAGATCATAAAGGAAGAACAGAAGGGAAGCTGATACATGAAAAAGACGTTCATAAAAGCTGCGGTGATATTCACGGTGTTTTTTACAGGCGCAGCCTGCGTGCTCTATCTTGACAACATGTGCGCGGAAACGACGGGAGTAGGCGGAAAGTTGGTATTAAATATTGAAAATCAGGGGGCTTTCCGATAAAATAAAAGCTGACAAATAACAAAACACGAGAGGCGCCAATGAAAGATTACCAGAAATATATAAGAAACTTCAGCATAATAGCTCATATAGATCACGGAAAGTCCACTCTTGCCGACAGGATCATAGAAAAGACAGGTCTTGTCTCAGAGAGAGAGATGAGAGAGCAGTTCCTGGACAATATGGAACTTGAGAGGGAGAGAGGGATAACAATAAAGCTTCAGACCACGAGGCTGGTTTTTAATTCAAAGGACGGCAATGAATATATCTTCAATCTCATAGATACTCCCGGTCACGTGGACTTTACATATGAGGTGTCAAGGAGCCTTGCCGCCTGCGAAGGAGCCGTTCTGGTGGTGGATGCCACACAGGGCGTGGAGGCTCAGACTCTGGCCAATGTTTATCTTGCAATGGACGAGGATCTTGAGATAATGCCTGTGCTCAACAAGATAGATCTGGCTTCCGCAAGACCTGACGAGGTAAAGGACGAGATAGAGGAAGTAATAGGCATAGATGCTCAGGATGCGCCTCTTGTTTCCGCGAAGGAGGGTATAGGCGTTGATGAGCTCCTGGAGGAAATAGTCAGAAGGATACCGGCGCCTTCGGGAGACGAGGACGGTAAGCTCAAGGCTCTAATATTCGACTCATACTACGACAATTACAGGGGAGTCGTGATATATACAAGGATATTCGACGGGAGCGTAAGAAAGGGAGACGTCATACGTCTCATGAACACAGAGAAGAAATACGAGGTCACGGAGGTAGGGGTATACAGCCCGGGGCCTTCGGAGAGAAAGGAGCTGAGAGCGGGGGAGGTAGGCTACATATGCGCTGCCATCAAACAGGTATCGGATGCCAGAGTGGGAGATACAATAACAAAGGATGAGGATCCCGCAGACGAGCCGCTTCCTGGATACAAGAGAGTGCAGCCGATGGTATACTGCGGCATATACCCGGCAGAGGGAGAAAAATACGAGAACGTAAAGGATGCTCTCGAAAAGCTGCAGGTAAACGATGCGGCGTTCCATTTTGAGCCTGAGACGTCGACGGCGCTGGGATTTGGATTCAGATGCGGATTTTTGGGGCTCCTTCACATGGAGATCATCGTGGAGAGACTTGAAAGGGAATTTGACCTTGCCGTAGTGACTACATCGCCTTCGGTAATATACAGGGTGGTGCTCACGGACGGTTCCGTGCAGATGGTCCAGAACCCTTCCAATCTTCCGGATCCCGTGAAGATAGATCATATAGAGGAGCCGATGGTAAAGGCTGATATAATGGTTCCGAAGGATTACGTGGGCAACATAATGGAGATCTGTCAGGACAGGAGGGGGAAGCTCCTGAACATGGAATATATAACAGAAAACAGGGTGAATCTCCACTATGACATGCCTCTGAACGAGGTAATATACGATTTCTTCGATGCTCTCAAGTCAAAGACAAGGGGATACGGATCCCTTGACTACGAATTTTCCAGATATGAGCCTGCAAAGCTTGTGAAGCTGGACATACTTTTGAATAAGGAGCTGGTAGACGCGTTTTCGATGATAGTGCACGAGTCAAAGGCTTATTCGAGAGGCAGGTTCGTATGCTCCAAGCTTAAAGAGATAATCCCGATGCATCAGTTCGAGGTGCCTATACAGGCATGCATAGGTCAGAAGGTCATAGCCAGGGAAACTGTGAGAGCCTACAGAAAGGACGTTATAGCCAAGTGCTACGGCGGAGATATATCGAGAAAAAAGAAGCTTTTGGAAAAGCAGAAGGAAGGAAAGAAGAGGATGCGCCAGTTCGGTACCGTAGAGGTGCCGCAGGAGGCGTTCACCGCGGTGCTCAAGTATGACGAGAACAAGTGATTTCGGCATATACATACATATACCCTTCTGTGTGAGAAAATGCAGATACTGCGATTTTCTCTCATTCAGATGCGAGGATGACGGTATACTGAGAGGATATACGGAGGCGCTCCTCAAAGAAATGGAGATAAAATCCGGCGATTTCAGATACAGGCTCGCAGACAGTGTTTACATAGGAGGAGGAACGCCTTCGATACTGTCCCCGTGGGATATGGGCAGGATACTTGACGCGGTGAGGGAAAATTTCAATATCAGGGAGGATGCGGAGATCACCATTGAAGCGAATCCGGCCACTCTGACCGACGAAAAGCTGGAAAGGTATCTCAGGAAGGGAGCGAACCGCCTCAGCATAGGGGTGCAGTCCTTTGACAACAAAATACTGGAGCTCCTCGGGCGAATACATAACAAGAACGATGCTCTGTACACATTCCAGAAAGCAAAGAAAGCGGGATTCGGGAACATAAACCTGGATCTCATGTTCGGGATACCGGGACAGAGCATGAAAACATGGAAGGATACGGTGAGGGAGTGCGTGTTCCTGCGTCCGGCTCACATATCGCTTTACAGCCTGCAGATAGAGGAGGGCACGGAGCTTTACGATATGTACAGGGACGGGAAGCTGGGAGAAGTGAACGACTATCTTGACAGGGAAATGTATCATGTGGCCCTGAAGGTGATGAAAAACGCGGGATACAGGCATTATGAGATATCCAACTGCGCGCTGCCGGGATTTGACAGCCGCCACAACATGAGATACTGGTCATACGGGGATTACATAGGTCTGGGACCGGGAGCCGGCTCGTTCGCGGGAGGAAAGCGCTTTGAGAACTTCAGGACAATGACGAAATATATCAAGGCTCTGAAGGAGGGCGTGGATCCCGTTGACAGTGAAAACATAAAGGAATACACAAAGAGAGACGAGATGGGGATATTCGTCTTCACAGGGCTGAGAAAGGCGGAGGGCATATCGCTGGAGGAATTCAGAGATATATTCGGAGAAGACTTTTTCGTAGTCTATGATGAACGGGTGCTTAAAAAGTACAAGGGACTGCTCATACTGGCTGACGGAAGGCTCTGCCTTTCGGAGCGGGGTATGGATGTGTCAAACAGGATAATGACGGAGTTCGTATGATGAAAGAAAGATACATAATGGCTCTCGATCAGGGAACCACCAGTGCAAGGTGCGTGCTTTACGACAGAGAGGGAAGACAGATCAGCATGGCTCAGAAGGAATTCAGACAGATATATCCCAAAGCCGGATGGGTCGAGCACGATCCCATGGAGATATGGTCTACTCAGATAGGGGTGGCTCAGGAGGCCATGCTCAAGATAAACGCCACATATGAAAACATAGAAGCCATAGGGATAACAAATCAGAGAGAGACCACTGTGGTGTGGGACAGGGAGAACGGAGAGCCCGTATACAATGCCATTGTGTGGCAGTGCAGGAGAACAGCGGGGATGTGCGACCGGCTGAGGGAACGCGGACTTGAGGAGGTTTTCCGCCGGAAGACAGGCCTTCTCATAGACCCGTATTTTTCCGCCACAAAGCTCAGATGGATACTGGATAATGCGGAAGGAGCGAAAGATAAGGCCCGGCAAGGAAGGCTGCTTTTCGGCACCGTCGAAACCTGGCTCATATGGAAGCTGACAGGAGGAAAGGTCCATGTCACAGATTACTCCAATGCTTCAAGGACCATGATGTTCAACATCAAAGAGCTGAAATGGGACGAGGAGATACTGAGAGAGCTGGATATACCGCAGGAGATGCTTCCTGAGCCTGTGCCTTCAAGCATGATCTACGGGGAGAGCGATCCCGTTATACTGGGAGGGCCGGTAAGGATAGGAGGCGCCGCAGGCGACCAGCAGGCAGCTCTTTTCGGGCAGGCGTGTTTTGATTACGGAGACGTGAAGAACACTTACGGGACAGGAGGTTTCATGCTGGTAAACACAGGGAGCGAGCCTGTGTTTTCGGAAAACGGTCTCCTGACTACGATAGGATGGGGCATAGGAGAAGAGGTCAGCTATGCGCTCGAGGGATCTGTATTCGTATCGGGAGCTGCGATCCAGTGGCTGAGGGACGAGCTCAGGATACTTGAGAACGCAGCGGATTCGGAGCGGATGGCCGGGAGCGTCGAGAATACGGGGGGAGTATATCTGGTGCCTGCCTTTACGGGGCTGGGGGCGCCGTACTGGGATCCCTACGCGCGGGGAGCGATAGTGGGGATCACGAGAGGAACGAACAGGGGTCACATAGTGAGAGCCGCCCTCGAATCCATGGCTTATCAGACAAAGGATCTAATGACAGCCATGGCAGAGGATATAAAAGCGCCGATAAAAAAACTGAGAGTGGACGGGGGAGCCAGCGCCAATGATTTTCTCCTGGGATTTCAGGCCGATATAGCAAACATGCCGGTTCTTAGACCTGCATGCATAGAGACCACGTCTCTTGGAGCTGCCTATCTGGCGGGACTGGCGAGCGGATACTGGAAAAGCAGAGATGAGATAGCTGCGGGATGGAAGCTTGAAAGGACGTTTATGCCGTCTATGGACGGAAAAAGACGACAGGAGCTTCTTAAAGGCTGGCACGAGGCTGTGAAGCGGTCGCTCGGATGGGCTTGCGGGGATGAGTGAATCATGAGCATTAATCCGCCCTTTTATTTTCCCGATATGACTACAAGAAGGATGCCCTCTCTGAATGAGAGGACAGCGTCCTCTTTTTTGTTTTCCGAAAACTCATTGCTGACTCCCAGAGGGAATGTCCCTGAAAGAGTGTGATCGGTGAGGCAGTACTTCACGTGCGATACCGTAAGACCGCGGCACTCGTCAGACAGTGAGAAGAGGGAGAGATACGCGTCCTCTTCGCGCTTTATGACGTGAGGCTTTCCGTCCCCGTAAAGCACAAAGCATCTGTTGCGGCCGTCCTCCATGGTGAGACGTGAAAAATACCTGCTGTAGCGGGACAGAAGCTGTATGGCGGCTACGGTGTGATCGAGGCGGCCTCCCATGGCTCCGATGATGCGGACCTCCTCAGCGCCCATGGAGACGGATCTTTGCAGAGCCAGCTCAAGATCGGTATAATCCTTTTCAGGCGGAAACTTTTCGGAAGGGATGCTTTCCGGTATATCACCGGACACGGAATCCATATCGCCCAGAATAAGGTCGGGGATTATGCACTGGCGCATAGCAATATCCGCTCCGCCATCGATGCATATGATAAAATCGTCTTTTTCGATGCTGTTTTTTATATCGAATTCATATTCTATATAAGAAGTTATCAGGATTATTTTTTTCATTTTCTGTATGAGTTTCCTTTGATTTAAACATATGGAACATTTTGCTTGGTACTACATAATTATAACCTCTTGAAAAAGAATTTTGCAAGCTATATAATACACGTAACAGGGAAAAGTCGTCACGTTCAGACGGCATCCCGGCGGTTTTGACGGGGAGATCGGGACAGACCTGAAACGGTAAAAGATCCTCTCTCCGAAACATTTTAAAATATGGCTTATGTGAGGTATTGCAATGGAAGAACAGATTACAAAGGTTTTAAAGGACAAGGTCGATCCTGTCCTGGCCGCTCACTACGGAGGGGCCGTTCTTACTAAATTTGAGAACAAGATCGCATATGTGAGACTGACCGGCTCATGCGCTTCGTGTCCGTCGGCGCAGTATACCATAGAAGATGTGGTGAAGAGCATCGTGATGGAAAATGTGGACGGCGTTGAGGACGTGGTTTTGGACACATCCGTGAGCGACGATCTTCTGGACATGGCCAGGAAGATACTGAAAAAGGAAATATAAGGCAGACGTGCTGAAAGTGGTATAAAATTTGCATTATATTTCAACAGAACCAGTTGGTGATTTTTCACGGAACAATAAAGTTCAATGAAAAATTAAAAGATAAAAGGAGTGATTTTATGTTGATGACAGGAAAGCAGTATATCGAAAGTTTAAGAAAAATGAAGACCAGAGTCTATATGTTCGGAGAGGAAGTAAAGGACTGGGTTGACCATCCTATAATCAGACCTTCCATCAACTGCGTCGCAGTTACATATGATCTGGCAAACGACCCACAGTACGCTGATCTTATGACTGCCAAATCAAGTCTTACAGGTGAGACGATTAACAGGTTCACCCACCTTCATCAGGACGCGGAAGATCTGAAGAAGAAGGTAAAGATGCTGAGACTGTGCGGACAGAAGACAGCTTCCTGCTTCCAGAGATGCGTAGGAATGGACGCTTTCAACGCTGTTTATTCCACAACATATGAAACAGACAAGAAATACGGGACAAACTATCATGAAAACTTCAAGAAGTTCCTGGAAATGGTTCAGAAGGAAGACTATGTAGTTGACGGAGCCATGACAGACCCTAAGGGCGACAGAGGACTCGCGCCAAGCGCACAGAGAGATCCTGACCTCTTCGTACATATCGTTGAGAGAAGAGAAGACGGTATCGTTGTAAGCGGAGCAAAGGCTCATCAGACAGGAACCATAAACTCACACTGGCATATAGTGATGCCTACACAGGCAATGAGAGAGGATGACAAGGATTACGCAGTATCATTCGCATGTCCTACAGATGCCGAAGGCATGTACATGATATACGGAAGACAGTCATGCGATACGAGAAAGCTGGAAGACGGAGCTGACGTTGACCTGGGCAACAAGACTTACGGCGGACAGGAAGCTCTCGTAGTATTCGACAACGTATTCATCCCTAACGAGTATGTATTCCTGGCAGGAGAATATGATTTCGCAGGAATGATGGTAGAGAGATTCGCAGGATACCACAGACAGTCATACGGCGGATGTAAAGTAGGCGTTGGCGACGTACTCATCGGAGCGGCAGCTCTGGCAGCCGAGTACAACGGCGCTCAGAAGGCTTCCCACATAAAGGATAAGCTCATAGAGATGATCCACCTCAATGAAACTCTTTACTGCTGCGGTATCGCATGCTCATCCGAGGGACATCCTACTCAGGCAGGAAACTATGAGATAGACCTTCTCCTGGCCAATGTGTGCAAGCAGAACGTAACGAGATTCCCTTACGATATAACGAGACTGGCTGAAGACATCGCAGGCGGACTCATGGTAACGATGCCTTCCGAAAAAGACTTCAAGTCAGACGTAAAGGTAGGAAGAAACGGCGAAACCATCGGCGAGATCTGCAACAAGTACTTTGCGGCAGCTCCTTCCTGCACTACAGAGGAGAGGATGAGGATACTCCGATTCATCGAGAACATATGCCTCGGATCATCCGCAGTAGGATACAGAACAGAATCACTCCACGGAGCCGGTTCGCCTCAGGCTCAGAGGATCATGATCTCAAGACAGGGCAACCTGGAAGCCAAGAAAGAGCTGGCTAAGGCCATCGCAGGCATCAAATAAAGGAAGACCTGAAAAGAGCATCTATACTTTAAGGTGAAAGTTGAGGCCGCTTTGTAGCCCAAAGCGGTCTCATTTTTGAATCTGCTGGTTGAGAGGCTGAGATGAAGTGCGGAGTTAGATTTTGCGGGGGATGCAATCCCAGATACGACAGAGGCGTGCTGTACGGAAAAATAAAGGATGACGTCAAGGGTATGGATTTCGAGTACGCTGAAGAAGGCAAAAGCTACGACTGTCTCCTCGTAATAGGAGGCTGCGGAGGAAACTGTGCGGCATACGATCAGTTTGATGTCAGGGGAGACGTAGTGGAAATATGGGATGAAGATCAGATCGATGCCGCTGAGGAAAGACTCAGGGCAGCGATGAAAGTTGAAAATGGAGGTAAATAGTATATGGACTGGAAAGAGATCTATGAAAGCAGAAAGTGTACTGCCGACGAAGCTGTGAAGCTTATACAGTCGGGAGACACTGTCGTTCTGGCTCATGCTGTTGCAGAGCCGGTGGCTGTAGTGGACGCCATGGTAGCTAACAAGCACCTTTACAAGGACGTTACGGTATCCCACATGGTCACCCTGGGAAAGGGAGAGTATTCAAAACCTGAAAACAGCGATGTGTTCAGATATGAGGGATGGTTCACAAGCCCTTCAACGAGAAAATCACTGTCAGAGGGTCACGGAGATTTTATACCGGTATTCTTCCACGAGATACCAAAGCTCATAAGACAGGACGTTCTCCACGTGGACGTTACAATGGTAACGGTTTCACCTCCTGACGAGCACGGATACTGCAACGTAGGCGTATCCTGCGACTACACCATGCAGGCGGTAAGATCATCGAGAGCCGTCATCGCTGAAGTGAACGATCAGGTTCCCGTTGTGTTTGGAGATACATTCATACACGTAAGCGAGATAGATGCTTTTGTAGAGCACTCACGTCCTCTCTTTGAGAGCAAGCCTGCCAAGATAGGTCCTGTGGAAGAAGCCATAGGAAAGAACTGTGCTTCCCTTATAGACGACGGAGCCACTCTGCAGCTTGGTATCGGAGCCATACCTGATGCCGTACTGGCACAGCTTGGCAATAAGAAGCATCTGGGTATCCACTCGGAGATGATAGCGGACGGAGTCGTTGACCTGTTCGAAAAAGGCGCTATCGACTGCAGCCAGAAGGGAATGGACAACGGCAAGATGGTGGTAACGTTCCTCATGGGAACAAAGAGACTCTACGATTTCTGCGACAAGAACCCTATGGTAGAGCTGAAGCCGGTAGACTATGTAAATCATCCTGAGGTCATATCAAATCTCAACAACCTCGTGTGCATAAACGCCTGCGTGCAGGTGGACTTCATGGGACAGATAGTTTCCGACAGCATAGGAACAAAGCAGATATCCGGAGTAGGCGGACAGGTGGACTTTGTAAGAGGCGCGGCCATGGCTCATGACGGCAAGGGCATAGCCATTATAGCGATGCCTTCCGTAACTGTCATGAAGGACGGAACAAAGGTATCAAAGGTAGTTCCTTACATAGACCACGGCGCTGCTGTGACCACATCGAGAAACGATGCCGACTACGTTGTTACGGAGTACGGTATAGCCAGGCTCAAGGGAGCTAATCTCAAAGACAGAGCGAGACAGCTCATAAACATAGCTCACCCTGATTTCAGAGACGAGCTCAAGGCTCAGTTCAAGGAAAGATTCAACGCTGATTTCTGATAAGGATCTCAGCTGAGATAAGTTGCAACTTGCGTTATTTAAAGAAAAGAGGTTAAATCATGCAGGCATTAAAAATAGTTCCTACAATACATTATTTCGATACTTTCAAGGAATTCAACGATGAATTCAAGCTGGGAAAGGGCGACATACTGGTAACTAACCAGTGGATGTACGACCCGTATGTAAAGCCGCTCGGCATAGACATTCCTGTTATATATCAGGAAAAATACGGAAAGGGCGAGCCTTCCGACGAAATGATAGACGCTATGGCGGCAGATATGAGAAAATATGATTATGACAGGATCATAGCTTTCGGCGGCGGCACTATAGTAGACATATGCAAGGTGCTCTGCCTGGACGTTCCTGAGAAATCCGTAGCGCTCTTTACAGGAGAGGTTCCTCCGGTAAAGAAAAAGGAGCTCATAGTTGTTCCTACAACCTGCGGAACAGGCTCCGAGGTAACGAACGTAGCCATAGCCGAGCTTAAGACTCTTCACGTAAAGAAGGGGCTGGCAGTTGAGGAAACATATGCCGATACTGCTGTTCTTATTCCTGAATCACTTCAGGGACTTCCTGATTACGTATTCGCTACAAGCTCCATCGATGCGCTGATACACGCCATAGAGAGCTATCTGTCACCTAAGGCTTCACCGTTCACCGAGATGTATTCGCTCGCAGCGATACAGATGATAATGAACGGATTCAAAGAGATCCTTTCAAAGGGCGGAAACAACGCTGAAAACAGAAAGCCTTTACTCAAGGACTTCTGCCTGGCAGCCAACTATGCCGGCATAGCCTTCGGAAACGCAGGCTGCGCCGCTGTACACGCACTGTCATACTCCATAGGCGGAGCCTTCCACGTTCCTCACGGCGAGGCCAACTATCAGTTCTTTACGGAAGTATTCAAGATGTACATGAGAAAGGAGCCAAACGGCAAGATCGCTCAGGCAAACCAGATATTCGCGGATATACTCGGATGCGATGTAGCTAACGTATACGATGAACTGGAAAACGTTCTCGGACAGCTCATAGCAAAGAAACCTCTGAAAGAATACGGCATGACAGAGGCTCAGATAGACGAGTTCACAAAATCCACAGTGGACAATCAGCAGAGACTTCTCGGCAACAACTATGTGTTCCTTACAGACGAAGAGATAAGAGAGATATTCGCCAACCTGTACTAGAGCGGGAAGGAGCAGTTTCCTGTTATAAAGCAGCATGATATAAGAAGCAGGGCCGGCCTGCGGGATCAGATCCGATATCCGATCCCGCGGCCGGCTTTTGTGATGGAGCTTTGGGCGGGACCGGGGCTCCCGGTAAAAGGGAAATGTTTGCAATATACATGATTATATAGTATCATTAAATATGGTGGAAATCGGCTCCGGAGCTGTGTTTTTACAGAAGGGCCGGACCGAAGACCACAGAAAAAAAGAAAGAGGTTATACTATTATGCAACAGAATATGATGGGACAGAATATAATAATAACTGAGCCCAGCAGCAATCTGAGAGCCCTGGGAAGGAACGCCCTGACAGGCAAGTGGAAGCTGGCGGTAATCACGGTGATACTGTACAGCCTTTGTATGGAAGTACCGCCTGCAGTGCTTGATGCTCTCTTCGGAGTGAACATGGGGGATATTTACATATCTTCCGGAGGATACGGCTACAACGTGGGGGCTGATACCTACAGCGTGCTATACAACAATATACCCGAGTACTCGGTACTGAGCGGCATATACACCCTTATCGTATCGGGCGCATTCACCCTCGGCATGTCGCTGTTCTTTCTGGCCATGTTCAGAAGACAGAAGGTTGAGGTTACAGATGTTTTTCTGGGATTCGAATGCTTTGGCAAGGCTCTGGGACTTTTTCTCTTCCAGACGCTCTTCGTGTTCCTCTGGGCGCTCCTCCTGGTAGTGCCGGGAATAATAGCAGCCATAAGATACAGCCAGGCGTTTTTTATCCTGGCGGACGATCCTTCAAAGGGAATAAGACAGTGCATGGATGAGAGCAAGGCCATGATGAGAGGAAACAAGGCGAAGTTCTTCTGCCTCAATATTTCATTCATAGGATGGGCCATACTGGGAGCTTTGCCTGCATCGATACTGAACAGCATAATGGGAGGGATATATGCTTCAGGGTTCGCGGTGACTGCAGTCAGCATAATCGGAGGACTGTTCATGGCTCCCGTGACAGCATATGTATATTCGGCCACAGCAGGATTTTATGAGATATTGTCAGGACATCTCATAAAGGAAACGGAGCCTACGCCTGTTATTAAGCAGCCGCCCGCTCCTTCCGGAGAAGAGGCTGATTTTAGCGATAAAACTGAAGAAACAGAGGCTGCCGAAGGAATAAAGGCAGAGAAAAGCGAAGTGGACGGAGATGTGAAAAAATGCGCCAACTGCGGTGCAGTACTCGAAAAGGATGCCGCATTTTGCAATGAATGCGGAGCGAGTGTAGAAAAAGACGCGGATAAGGACGGAGAAGGAAATGACAATGAAGGAAAAGAGTGAGAATTATAAGTTTTTCTCGCACAGAGAGTGCGAGTATTTCCCGTGCCACGAGACGGCGGACACTGACGGGTTCAACTGCCTGTTCTGCTACTGTCCTCTCTATACTCTCGGCGACAGATGCGGAGGAAACTTCAACTATCTGGACGGAGGCATAAAGGACTGCAGCAAGTGCCTCGTACCTCACAGAAGGGACGCATACGATCGGGTGATGGCAAAATGGAGCGATATAGAGGCGCTCACAAGGGAAAACAGGCATAAATAATAAAAAAGCAGAGAGCTTTCAGCAAGCTCCCCGTAAGCATCAAAAAGGGCTGTTCGCATTGAGAACAGCCCTGTCTTTTACCTTTTTTCAAATATATCCTTTATCATTGAGCTGGAGATCTTTTCGTGAGCCTCTTCATCGTGATGAGGGTGACTGCTTTCGGAAGGAATGCTGCCTGAAGCAAGATCCTCAAGGGTGAAAGACTGTATTTCTATGGTATCTTCAGTGTGATCAGCAGCTTTTTCAGGTACCGGTTCCGGCCGGGTCTGCTGCTGAGGCTCCGGCTGAGGTTCCGGTTCCGGCTCGTATAAAGGTGCATCCACGGCCATATCAGGCTCCTCAGGCTGCTCATGCTCTGACGTTAACACGGGCTCATTTACCGCAGTCTCATATGCGGCGGCATCCCGCATGGGCGGTTCCTGCTCAGGCAATGGCTCCTCAGGCTCTGCCGGAGCTGCAGGCGCGGGCTCAGAAGTGAAAGTCACGTCATAATCCTCTGTCGTTTCCGGATATTCCGTGACAGGGGCAGGAGCCTCGGTGATCTCTTCCGGCAGATCTTCTTCTGCGGGAACAGAATCTGACGCGACACATGACAGCCTTGACTGCATACCGTGTATCATCAGCATGATAAAGGCTGCTGCTGCGGACAGTATGCCGAATCCGAAATAGGCCATGGACGAGGATACTATGTACTGCAGTATATTATCCGACGTCACCATGGATGAGTTTCTGTAGGCTTCAACGTAGTCGAAAGAATCGGTCACCATATATATGCCGTAGCATATAAAGGCAGCTGAAAGCAAGAAGAATATTATGACCGGGATCAGATAGAGCCGGCCGTTTTTTTTCTGGACATTTCTCATGAAAGATCCTCCCTTGATCAAAATATAATATTATTACTCTGCCGGTTTTAACAATCTCCTGTATCTGCGGCATATGATGCTAAAAACAGATAAGGGAGGCCGTAAATGAAAGGACAGATACGAAACATATATCCCGGAGGAAATACTCCGAAAGGTTTCTACTCCTATTATAACTATATTCTTCCAAGGAGAAAAGCAAAAAAAATTTTTTGTATAAAAGGAGGGCCGGGAACGGGCAAGTCCACCTTCATGAAGGACATAGGAGATCACTTTCTGAAAAAGGGAGAGGACGTGGATCTCATGTGGTGTTCATCCGATCCCGGTTCCCTCGACGGTATAGTGCTCAGGGAGAGAAACACAGCCATAGTTGACGGTACATCGCCTCATACGGTGGATCCCGAATATCCGGGGGCCGCCGGAGAGATCCTTGACTTCGGACAGTTCTGGGACCGGAGAGCGCTCAGAGCAAACAGAGAAGAGATAATAAAAATAAACGAGAAAACAGGAGCGTGCTTTCGCAGGGCATACGGATTTCTTCAGTGCGCGGGATGCCAGTACGGGTTCATGAGCCGCATCGTGGAGGAAAGAGTAAAGGACGAAAGGATACAGGAGATGAAAACGCTGATATCCACGCGGCTTGGCGGTATATCCGCGCTTCGGAGGCATGAGAGCAGGATGAAAAGGGACGTTATTCTTGGAAAGAGCGCGCCGAGAGGAGAGGTAAGAAAATATTTTGCGGGAGCGATAACCCCGGCAGGCATAAGGAGCGGACTGGATTCCCTGGCGGAAAAAGCGGAAAATATGATAATCCTGGAGGCGCCCGCAGGATTCAGGCCGGAAAAGCTGCTTGCACCCGTATCGGAAAGATGCAGAGACGCAGGCCTTGACACTGAGGAATACTACTGTCCGATGGATCCCGAAAACAGGCTGGAGCATGTGGTGATACCGAAGCTTAAGACGATCATATCAACGGAAAACAGGTATCACGGCATTGGAAAGGATCGGGGAGCCAGGATATTCAGAGTGAGCGGCGAAAAGATAATCGATGATATGGGAGAGGACATATCATTGATAAGGCAGCTTGAGGAGGACAGCGCAGAATACATCGCCAGAGCGGCAGAGGCGCTGAAGGAAGCAAAGGCCAGTCATGATGTCCTTGAGAAATATTACATGGAGAGCATGGATTTTGAAAAGCTGGAAAAGCTCAGAGATAAAATAATTGGCATGATCGAAGCTGATATAATATAATAGTAGCTGTGGAGGAAAAACGTAAGAAGCTATGAACAAAACCGTAAATACAATAATGTTCGGGATACTGGCAGCGCTCATGGGCGCTGCAGCCGGCGCTTTCGTGTGGATGGTGCTATTCATCATGAATACGGGTATCCATATTTTATGGACCGGGATCCCGGAAGCCATGGGAGCGGGAGGAAGCCCGGCATACAATCTGACGGTCTGTCTTGCGGGAGGGCTTGTAATCGGCCTGTGGCAGAAAAGATACGGGATACTTCCCGATGATCTTGAGACAGTTATGGGAAGGATAAAAAAAGAAGGAAAATACCCCTATGACAGACTGCACATAATAGCGGTCGCTGCGCTGCTGCCGCTGATATTCGGGGGAGCGCTGGGACCTGAGGCAGGACTTTCAGGCCTTATAGCAGGTCTGTGCTGCCTTATAGGCGACAGAATGAAGCAAAAGGGGGATGAGGCGGCAGCCTTGGCTGAGACAGGTATAGCCGCAACGCTGGGAGTGATATTCAACGCCCCTCTTTTCGGAATAATAGATAATCTGGAACCTGACAATAAAAATGAAAAATACAGAAAAAAGCTGGCTGACAAAAAGACCAGAATATTCCTGTATATAATGGGTGTGGCCGGAGGAATGGCGGCCATGGGCATTATGAAAAATATCGCGGGAAGCAGCGGCGGACTGCCAAGATTCGAGGCGAGAGACGGATTCGATCCGGAGCAGTGGAAATGGCTCGCGGTATTTCTTGCAGCAGGCATACTCATGGGCCTTTTTTCAATGGCAGTCGGCCGTATAACAGAAAAAATAGGAAAAATGCTCAGGCCATACAGGATAGCAAGCTGCATGACTGCAGGGCTGATCCTGGGCATCACGGGATTTTTCCTGCCTCTTTCGATGTTTTCCGGCGAGCATCATATGACTCTGCTCATTGAAAGCTGGCAGGAGTATTCCGCGGCAATCCTCATTCTTTCTGCCATAGGGAAGCTGTTCCTTGTGAATCTCTGCATAGACCTTGGGTGGAGAGGAGGAAGCATATTCCCGATAATATTTTCGGGAACAGCAATGGGATTCGCCGCGGCCATGGCAACGGGAGCTGACGGAGCATTTGCAGTAGCTGCTACTGCTGCGGCTCTCTGCGGGTATATTATGAGAAAGCCTGTGACGGTGATTGCCGTGCTTCTCCTGTGTTTCCCGGTAGCGTATATACCGCCTCTTGCCATCGGGGCCTTCGCAGCTTCAAAGATCCCTGTGCCGGGAATACTTAAAAAACATGAATAAAATATACGGAAACGAGCCGCGGATCGGGGGAAGGACGATCATCCCTCATCCGCGGCTTTTTATATACCTTCGCAAATGTATAAAGAACGCTCATATGCCAATAATACCTATGAGGTGAAATGAATGTTCAGAGATACGAGAAG
>CAWVKQ010000041.1:0-5894 GCA_963929955.1 Bacillota bacterium | reverse complement strand
GTCTGATCATATAATCGTGTGATGCCAGCGTATATGTCGCTTCCACATCTATAGGCGCATAGCTGCCATCGTCACGCAACACCTCACCATCCCTGACCCTGCGTTGCTGTCCGCACCACAGAAACATCCCGTCCTTATCTGCTTTCACAGTGGAATCAACCGTTGTATCTATCGTATATCTGAGCCCTGAAACCTGAAGAAAACCTCCGCTCTCTCCGGCTGCATTCTCACCGTCTCCTGTTTCCGCCATGGTCGAGCGACTGCCCATCTCCAGCGCATCCAGTATCTCCTGTCCCGTAGCTTTCACTACACAAAGGTGATTGCCATAGGGGTGTACCGCTATCATGTCTCCATATGTTATATCTCCATCCGGCAGATCTGCTCTGATACCGCCGCCGTTGACGAAGGCGATATCCGCCCCTGCGATACGGCGGTATGCGTCGGCACAGAAGTCACCCAGATTCGTTTCCCTGTTTCTTATGAGACGTACACCATCCTCCGCCTCCGTCACAAGTTTCACATCGCTGCTGGCTATGACCTGTTCAAGCTCCTCCTCGTATTCGCTCTGTATGTCCGCTATGAAGGACTCCATATCGGCATCTTTCTCCTCATAATCCGAAATCAGCCCGGTGGTCACATCTCCGTCCGGTGTTATGGTGAGCCGGCCGATGTTTTCAAATCCCGTACCTGTGGACGACAGAGGAACTTCCTGTCCTTTCCTGTTTTCCACCATATCGCAGTCTATAACACTGTGAGAATGGCCATCAAGCACGGCATCTATACCGCTGGTCCCGGCTATCAGGTCTGTCGAGCGGAATGGCGCCGAAGCCTCGTCATCACCCAGATGAGTAAGGGCTATCACATAATCGGCTCCTTCCTTCCTGCACTTGTCCACCGTTTCCTGCACATTGGAGCACAGGGCTTCTCCGCTTTCACTACAGAAGCTGTAGACTATCTCCCCGTTCTCATCCATAAAATAGGCCGGCGTCGATTTCGTTATGCTCTCAGGCGTCGAAACTCCCACGAACGCCACCTTCGTATCCCCGTATTGAACGATTTCATAAGGCTCAAGCCCTGTAAGAGCGCTTTCGCCGCTCCCCGTGTACTGCACGTTGCACCCAAGGTACCGGGCGTCCGCCATTTCCATCAGCTCCACAAGTCTTTCCATTCCGTAATCGAATTCGTGATTCCCAAGGACAGCAAAATCATACCCCGCCTCGTTCATAATATCCACCGGGTATTCCCCCTGAGAAACAGTACCTATGGCATCTCCCTGCAGAGCATCTCCGCAGTCGACCAGCGTCACATATGGAGTCTCCTCCTCCACCTGTTTTTCGTAAGCGACAAGTCCGGCATAGCCTATATTCTCATCGACGGCGCAATGGACGTCATTTGTATACAGCACGACGATATCCTGCTGCCCTTCCCGGCCGCTGCACCCGCTGAAAATGCAGATGGAAAAGGCCAGCAGCAGAACCACCGTCAATGTTTTGATTCGTCTTGTATTCATCCTTTAATCTCCCAAAAATTCTGCCATCCAGTCCGCTGTCGGCATCCACCAACGCTCACTGTACTCATCTCCTGCCACATCCCCCAGGCTGTCGATATCTACATCTTTTCCCGATATCATATCCTGTGTAATGACGCTTACAGGTATCTCCAACCAATCGCTCGCTTCACCTGAAGACGGATCGACGATCTTCCCGTAGTCTCCATTCATTTCAAGAGCCAGAACTCGCATGCCGAATTCTCCGTTATTGTGCCAGTTGGTAGTGGCGCACGCCTTCCACGGTGAATTTTCCGCTGTCATCATCTCCATATCATGACCGCTGATGTCCACGCTGACCATGGGTATATCGCGCCCCGCTTCAGCCAGAGCTTCATATACCCCCTGAGCATACAGATCATAGCAGCACCAGATGGCATCTATCTCATCATCCCGATATTTTTCGAGAGCAGCAGCCATCACTTCCTTCATGGAATTCTCCGCATCCTCAAAATCGGAAGGTCCTATGGTTTCCACCGTATTGATAAGGCCTTCTTCCTCGTAGCGGGCATAGCCCTCTTCACGCCTGTCGAATGCCGCCAGATAGTCCGGCCCCACCCATACTTTAAGTATGTTCACAGGCTCTCCGGCTTTTATCTTATCTTCATACAGGGTGTTACAGATGTAATCCAGCAGCTCTTCTGCCATTCTGGAATCCTGCTGAAAAAACTGGGTAACGCCGTCTATCTTCACGCTGTTCCCCTCATCATCCTGAAAAAATGTATCGAAAGTGGTTATCTTCAGATCCGGGTACTGCTCCAATAGCCCGGAGAGGAACTCATACGAATATCCCTCTCCTCCGTGGCTCAGCAGCAGTCCGTCATATCCTTCTTCGGCGCACCGTTCCGCCGTTTCCATCCATTTTTCATCAGATCCGTTGCAGAAGAAAGCATCGTATTCCATCCCCAGTCTGCTGGCCGTTTCCTCTGCGGAGGCCGACCACATCTGGAATATCTCCGATGGTGCCATCTGCATGATGTAAGCCACCTTTTCCCCATGCAGCGGAGAACCCTCCGTACCTGCCTGTCCTTTCAGCCATTTCACGAAATCCTCTGTCGTATATGTAAAGGCTATCTCCGCCTTGCTGCCATCGGATACCAGGAATTCCGTAAGGCCGTATTCCGACTCTCCATTGCTCCAATCATAGGTATATCCCAGCCTCGTCCACGGATAATCGCTCTCGAAATATGACCATATGATATTATCATCGAACCACTCCTTGTACTGTCCTTCTCCTGTCAGTCCGTAATCGTTCTCCATCTGTGCCGTTACATCGGTCACATAAGCGGGGCGTATCACATCTTCCGGCGATATCCAGAATGCCGTGAACCTCGTATAGCCTTCGTCCTCATGGACTCCGAGAAGCTGTGCAAATCTGAGAGCCCAGTCTTCAACGCCTTCACCGTTCATTTCGTACCATTCTCTCATTTCACCGGCTGAAGTCGCCCATATATCGCCGAGGGCTTCCGTATCTATATCGTCTCCCGGCTCGCACTCATCGTCATAATCATGCCATGTCAACAGCAGCACCCGTTCTCCCGCATCATCCCATATCACTCTCTCATCGTCCGCCGTCAACGTGACCAGATCCATCACTTCATCGTCATCACTGATGACGGCATCTTCCACGGCCGCCCGCCACAGTTCCTCACGTGAGGCATCTTCTTTCGCCCCGCAGCCTGAAAGACATGCCAGACCTATCGATACCGCCAGAACCACAACAAGCAAAATCGCCCTTTTCAGTTTCATCTTTCTGCATCTCCTTTACATACAAACTCGCCCTGCCCATCGAACAAAGGAATTCAGAATCACAAGTCCTCCGGTTATCACCGGACATCTCCTCTTCCACAGCTTCTCCGGTATATGCACTATACTGTATATCCGCATCGTCCTATCATTTTGATCCGGTTTATTGTATCATACTTTTTTCGTCACCTCAATCGGAGGCCGGATATGGGCAGTGTCACTCAGTATTTTGTTGATGAGTTCTTCTGCTGTCTGCTGTATAATGATTCCCATTAAGCGTAAAGCTGTTCTTTTTAAACTGCAGTATGCCTTCGTCCCGCATCCTGGAAAGCTCCTTTGACATGGCGCTCCTGTCAACCGAAAGAAAATCCGCAAGCTGCTGTCTGTCAAATGGAATCGTGAAGGAAGGGCTTCCTTTTTTTACAGCCTGTTCCGAAAAATACGATATGAGCTTTCCCCTTGTCGTCCTCTGTGATATATGCTCTATCTTTCTCGTAAGCGTTATATTGCGGTATGCAAGAACGCGTATAAGATTTTCAGCCAGTCTCATATGATACGGGCACGGAGAAGGGCACATCCTCAAAACCCTCCTCATATCCAGCATCAGAAGAACCGTGTCCGTGGATGCCACGGCATTTACCGACATAGGCTCGCCTTCCGTGCATGCATAGGTCTCACCCAGCATCTCTGCCGGAGGGATCTCAGCTATTATGCTCTTATTGCCCCAGTAGTCCTCCCGCTCTATGCGCATCGCCCCATCAAGCACCATTGCCGCTTCCTTCGGCCTGTCGCCTGTTCTGTAGGCATATTCTCCTTTTCGGAGGATCTTCTCCCTTGCCGAGATACATTTTATCATAGCCTCCGCATCAGCTTCGCTCACTCCCGCGAAAAGCTTTGATCTTTTTATTACATCCATATATTTTTTCATAAGCTTCTCCACTTCGTTGCAAAAGCAACATACTTTTCTTATTCATTATATTAGAATCCAGGTATAGATACAAGGAGGTCACATTTTCATGAGAAGAAAAGACAGAGAAATGGATCGGAATTTTGCCCTCGCAGTTGCAGACAAATGCGAATACGCCAACATAGCAATGGCCGATAAAAACGGCATGCCTTACTGCGTGCCCGTAACCATAGCGCGCAGCGAAGACCGTATATACTTTCACTCGGCTCTCGAAGGCCGAAAAAACCAAATACTCAAAGAAAACCCCGAGGTGTGTCTTACATGCGTCGGCGACACTCACCGCCTGACCGACAAGTTCACCACAGAATTCGAGTCAGCCGTCATATTCGGCAACGCTCGTGAGGTCACAGATGAAACGGAAAAAATCGAAGCGCTGCGCCTCATATGCCTCCGCCATACACCTTCCAACATGGACGCATTCGACGATGCCGTAAAAAAGAGCCTTTTCAGAACAGGAGTATGGCGTGTGGATATAAGGGAGATCACAGGCAAGAGGAAAAAATACGATAAAAACGGAAAAGAAATGAAATACGGGAGGATGGAACAATGATAAGAAAGATAATAAAAATAAATGAGGAAAAATGCAACGGCTGCGGCCTCTGCGCCAGCGCATGCCACGAGGGAGCCATAGGCATGGTGAACGGCAAGGCCAGGCTTCTCCGTGACGATTACTGCGACGGTCTCGGCGACTGCCTTCCTGTCTGTCCAACAGGGGCCATATCCTTTGAAGAAAGAGAAGCGGTTCCTTACGATGAGGCTGCTGCTTCAGCGTCAAAAGGCGCCGCCTCCGGCGACAGCGCTCTTGCCAACTGACCTGTTCAGATAAAACTCGTCCCTGTAAACGCGCCTTACTTTAACGGAGCCGATCTGCTGATCGCCGCTGACTGCACGGCTTTCTCCTACGGCAGCTTCCATCGCGGATTCATGACAGGCAGAATAACACTCATAGGCTGTCCGAAGCTTGACGGCGCGGATTATTCCGAAAAACTGGCTCAGATATTCGCCGCGAACAGTATCAGCAGCATAACGGTCGCCAGAATGGAGGTTCCATGCTGCGGCGGCCTTGAATTCGCCGTAAAGACTGCAATAGAAAAGAGCGGCAAGCGTATACCGCTCCGTGTCATTACGGTAAAAACAGACGGCAGCCTCGCCTGATCATCATAAAAGAGGCCTCAGATCACGACCGCTATCCTGTTCTTTTCATCTATCCCTATGACCTTTTCACCGCCGGCTCTGAGCTCCTTTATATACGCTATATCATCGGAGTCTATTTTCTCGCCGGCGCATACTAAAGGTATGCCCGGCGGATAAGGTATGACCGGATATGCGCATGTCATACCATCGCAGCGTTCGATCTCCATAAGGATCTTTGTCCCCCGCAGCTCTCCTGCGGGCCTTTTTTTTGTCCATATGAGACTGCCTGTGACATCTGCGGTTCTGTTCTCCCCTCCTGCGCCCGTTGCGCTGTCCGCAGCCTTTTCAACGGCCTCAAGGAGCCTTTCCATATCGCCTCTGCTGTTTCCCATGCCTGTCATGCACATGAGGATATTTCCCGTATAAAGCTCAGGAAATACGCCCATGCCCGTCAGCTTCTTCTCCAGCATCTCTCCGCTTATGCCGGCGTCGCTCATATCC
>CAWVKQ010000040.1:0-5453 GCA_963929955.1 Bacillota bacterium | reverse complement strand
ACTGTATTACGCGCCATCTTCCGGCCTCCTTTCTTAATGATATTATATCTCAATTAATATTTAATGTCAATAATATTTATGATTTATGGAAAGTTCTCACCAAAAAAGCCCCCGCGAAAACCGGTTCACAGAACCGGTCCGCGAAAGGGCCTTTACCTCTCTGATCCTCAACTGTCTACTGGCTTTCCCTGAGCGAAAGCACGCTTTCCATAAGAACGTCTTTGTTCTTATCGTACATATCCTTTGTAGCCATAATAAGATATGTATAATAGCAGGATTCGCTTTCCATAAAAATCACTGTGCCCACAGCGGAATCGCTGCCGTCATCAAGTGTGAATGTCTCAACCCGTCCTTCTTTAATGAAATCCGGCATCTGCACTTCCGCTTCCTCAAGACTTATGTCTCCCAGTATATCGCTCAATGTGTTTATCATGGAATACTGCTCGTATTCCGACAGATCGGAGGCTATATACTGCGCCTGACTTTTAGACAGACACTGTATCTGTATGTTAACAGTATCGTTGCTGTTGGAGATATCCAGCACATCGCCTGAGGTCTCCTCATTTACTACCCAGTCGCCTTCTTCGGATGTAGGCAATTCTATGGAAAAAGACTTGTCAGGATTTGAATATTCCACAGGGTCTCCGCTTATAGACGATGCTCCTCCGCATGCCGCAAGAGAAACGCACAGTACTGCTGCCGTTAAAACTGAAAAAATTTTCCCGGTTATCTTCATGACCTTATCTCCTTGGACCTGTTTAATGTGACAACGGCTCCTTTATATAAAGTATACCACAAACAGCTTTAAAATCCATATAAAGCGCAAATATTTAATGAAACCTTCATTGACACCGACTTTATTAAAGGCTATAATTCAACCCATGAAACCATTGAAAAAACAGTAGAGGCAGAATGAATATGAAGATTGTAATAACCGCCGGCGGCACCAGTGAAAGAATAGACGATGTAAGGACCATAACCAATTCCTCCACCGGAAGGCTTGGATACGCCATAGGCCGCGCTTTTATGGAAACTCATGCGGATTCCATCGAAACTCTCTATTATCTTCACGGCTCAAGAGCAGCCTATATAGAAGGAGATAATGTGACTCCTGTAAAGATCGACGGGGTAATGGATCTCAAATCAGCTCTTGAAAAGCTCCTTACTCAGGAAAAAATAGATGCTGTGATCCATGCCATGGCTGTAAGCGACTACATGGTGAACCGCGTAACGACCCTTGAAGGAATAAGAAACATCGAAGGCTCCGAAGACAATGAGATTTCCGGCAACAAGATAAGCTCTGACATAGATGATCTCGTAATTCATATGAAGCGATCTCCAAAAGTCATAAACATCATAAAAAAGCTCAGCCCCGGCACCGCTCTTATCGGTTTCAAGCTCTTAAGCGGCGTGCCTCACGATGAGCTTATAGATGTCGGATACAGGCTTCTCGAGAAAAACAGCTGTGATTTTGTACTTGCAAACGACCTCAGGGAAATAGGCCCTGATTTTCACCGCGGCTACCTCATCCACAGGGACAAAACTTATGATATAATGGAAACAAACGAAGAGATAGCTCAGATGATAGTGAAAAGAACCATGGAAACTCTGAAAGAAAGGAATCTCCGATGAACATATTACTGGGAATAACAGGAAGCATATCAGCCTATAAAGGGGCTGACATAACCAGCCGCCTCACAAAGCACGGCCATGATGTCCATATAATACTTACAGACGGCGGAAGCAAATTCATAACGCCTCTCGCTCTCCAGACCCTCAGCAAAAACAGGGTTCATACCGACTTTTTTGAAGAAGGCATCCCAAAAGAGGTTAAGCATATAGATCTTGCACAGAATGCCGACCTGATCCTTATCGCCCCGGCTTCGGCAAATATCATAGGAAAAATATCAGCGGGGATCGCAGACGATCTTCTCAGCGCCGCTGTAATGGCAGCCTCCGCCACCACTCCGGTCTACCTGGCTCCTGCCATGAATACCAACATGTACGAAAACCGCATAGTACAGAGGAACATCGAGTATCTCCGTTCTCTGGGATACAGATTCATAGAACCAAAGGAATCTCTTCTGGCATGCGGCGTTACAGGCCGGGGGGCTCTTGCGGATGTGGATGAAATAGTAGAAATAATCGAAGGGAGTTTTGAAATATGATAAAATACCAGAGCACCAGAGGAAGCGCAGACAAAAAAACAGCCGCTCAGGCTGTCATAAAGGGCATTGCGGAGGATAAGGGACTTTACGTTCCCGATTCCATACCCGCTCTTCCCGAAACAGTAAAGCAGATGACAGGCAGAGCATACAAAGACATCGCATACAGCATAATAAAGGCCTTTTTCACCGATTATACCGAGGATGAGATGAAAGCCTGCGTCAACGGCGCCTATGACAGCAAATTCGAAAGCAGCGAGATAGTCCCGATCACAAAAGCCGGAGACGCTTATTTCCTTGAGCTTTATCACGGAAAAACGGCGGCTTTTAAGGATATGGCCCTTTCTATACTGCCCTACCTCCTTACCACGGCCATGAAAAAGGAAAATGAAGACAAAAAAATATGCATACTGACCGCCACGTCAGGCGACACGGGTAAAGCTGCGCTCGAAGGCTTTGCCGATGTTCCCGGAACCGAAATAATCGTATTTTTCCCGGATCACGGCGTAAGTCAGGTCCAGGAGAGGCAGATGATAACTCAGGAAGGCGCCAACACGCACGTCTTTGCCATAAAAGGCAATTTTGACGATGCTCAGACAGGCGTAAAGAAGATATTCAACGACGCTGCCTTTGAAAAGGATCTGGCCGAAGCCGGATGCAAGCTTTCCTCGGCCAACTCCATAAATATCGGACGGCTTGTCCCTCAGGTTGCCTACTACGTTTACGGCTATGTGAAGCTGGTCGAAAGAGGCATCATATCCGACGGGGATAAAATAAACATCGTGGTTCCTACCGGCAATTTCGGAAATATCCTGGCCGCTTACTACGCTTCCAGGATGGGAATACCTGTTAACAGGTTCATATGCGCTTCAAATGAAAACAAGGTCCTTACAGACTTTTTCAATACCGGAGTATATGACACGAACAGGGAATTCTATCTCACAAATTCGCCTTCCATGGATATACTCATATCAAGCAATCTGGAAAGGCTCCTTTACCACCTTTCCGGAAACGACGGAGATGAAATAAAAATCCTGATGTCCCGGCTCGAAACTGACAGGCATTATGAGGTCAGCAGTGCAATAAGAAACGGCATGAAGGATTTCTACGGAGGTTTTGCCGATGTGGCTGACACTAACGAGACCATCGGCAGGATGTACAGAGAAAACGGGTATCTCATAGACACCCATACCGCGGTGGCATATAAGGTATATGAAAATTACGTTGCCGAAACAGGCGACAAGACTCCTTCTCTCATAGCCTCCACTGCCAGTCCGTATAAGTTCGCAGACAGCGTGGCTCTTTCCATAGGGCTCAAGGAGGAAAAAAGCGGCTTTGATTACATAAAGGCCGTTGAAGCCGAAACAGGCGTAAAGGTTCCCGGATGTCTGAGGGATCTCGATAAAAAACCGGTAAGACACGGTCAGGTCATCGATACGGACAACATGCCCGAGGCTGTAAAAAATTCTCTTTAGGGACTTTACATCGATTGTAAAATATCTGTAAAAGTTGAGCCTTCTGTATTTATACGGGAGGCTCTCTGATATATAATCTTAATATGAACACAAAGGAAAGGAGGAACCTGTATGACTGAAAAATTGATGGACAAACAGAAGACCATTGCCCTTATCGCCCATGATCATCAGAAAGACGACCTTGTCCAGTGGTGCTTTAAAAACCGTGAAGAACTTAAAAAGCACTTTCTCTGCGGCACAGGCACTACTTCAAGGCTCATCGCCGAAGCCACGGGACTCCCTGTAAAGGCCTATAAGAGCGGCCCCCTTGGCGGTGATCAGCAGATAGGCGCACGGATCGCCGAAGGCGATATAGATATGATGATATTCTTCTGGGACCCTCTTGAATCTCAGCCCCATGATCCTGATGTAAAGGCGCTTCTCAGAATAGCCGTTGTCTACGACATACCTGTAGCTACCAACAAAGCTACTGCCGACTTTATGATAACCTCAAAATATATGGATAACGTATATTCCCACAGCCTGCATGATTTCAAATCAGCTCTTCAGCATGAGACCGAAAGGATCCTGAAATCTGAAAGATAAAAAACATCTTATGAAAACAGTAAGGACTGGTTTTCATAAGATGTTTTTGCATGTCTACATGTGCATATGGAGCCTTCTGTGATGGTATTTTCTATAAGGGCATACCAGCTTCCCTATGCCTCTGTTATATATCTTGAATCCTACAAGCCCTATCCAGTGCTCCTTTCTCTTCGCCTTCTTGGTCTCTCCTCTTTCTAACCCGCCGGCTCTTACGGCGCTGCCGTTTTTTACCGCCTCTATAAGGTCATTGTTGCATCTTATATCTCCCTGTATCTTTGTATACGCCATGCCAATATATTCAGGAACATGGGAATCCGATCCGCCGAATGCGGGAAGGCCGTATCTTTTGGCAAGATACGCTGCCCTTTTGTTGGAATCAGGCGCTTCACACGTATTGAACGTTTCTATAAAATCCAGATCCCGTATAAGGCTTACATCCATCTGCTTAAATCCCATGGCGCTTGAACTTGCAACTCCGAAAGGGTGAGCCAGGCCAAGGATGCCTCCGAACGCATGCACTGTCTTTATGAGCTTTTTAAGTCTCATACCGCGTATTTTCAACACAGGTATATACAGATCATCAGGCATTATCACAAGAACATGCCCCGCGTCCTTTGTATCGTATTCTATGCCTCGTATGACAGTAAAATTTCTGTATCTTTTTTCGTTTTTTATCTCATCCCATGCCTTGCAGCCCTTATAGCTGTTATGATCGCTTATCATAAAGCCGTCATACCCCAGCATCATGAACTTCTCGGCAAATTCTCTTACCGACACTCTGGAATCTATGGATCCTTCCTTTGTGTGGCAATGCATATCAAACTTCAATTTTATCGCCTCGGTTATAATGATTTCCGTCAAAGAGAATCCCCTCCCTTTGACCGCTATACTATTATAATATTACTTAAAAAACGATTTTTCAATGTAGAACATGTGAAATAAAGATTAATTTTTCCTTTGATCTTTCGCGCCCTGGATTTCTCTTGGCCATCTGCTTCTCACAAACCAGAGTTCCGCTCCTGTACGAATCGATCTTTCATCCGAAAATGACGCTGTCTTAAGGCGTGATTTTGCTTGCATAACAGCCTTTTTTTTGCTATATTATATAAGTGCCCTGAATTATTCTTAATAATTCAGGCCTTAAAACCATTTGGAGGATTGACCGAGTGGCTAAGGAGCTCGCCTGGAAAGCGAGTAAGGTGTAACAGCCCCGCGGGTTCGAGTCCCG
>CAWVKQ010000039.1:0-56835 GCA_963929955.1 Bacillota bacterium | reverse complement strand
GGAATATGAGATAGAGATCGTATACGGCGGATATGAATACGACTTTGAGATAGACGGAGCCTCAGGCACAATAATAGGCAAGGACATCGACAGGGTAGATTACTACTGATAAATGCGGAAAATGATGTGTTAAAAACTACGGGAATATAAGGACTGCTGCATTAACAGCGATAAAATGTTAATGCAGCAGTCCTTTTTTAATAAGACTTTTTGAATAAAAGGAGAAGCTCCCTGTCAGGAAAACCGGGTACCATATAAGCATATCTGCTGAAGAAACACCGTTGAAGAAGCACAGGATTTTTCTTGAAGCTGGACTTTTGGCTGTGGTTTGATGTATAATATTATTATACTTATAATTAGACATATAATAAATAATACAGCAAACATGAAAACAGAAAATGATCTGAAATTTTATATAAAGCCGAAAGCGACGGTCAGTCTGCAATATATAAAGTGTCAGAATAAACACAGAGGAGGAGCTTATGCAGCAGTTTATTGAATCAGTCTTCATATGGGTAGAAGGAGCATCCGTGAATTCCGTTATCATGATGATTATGATGATATTCATGATAATAGGCGGAGTAGACAGGATGCTTGGCAACAGATTTGGGTACGGCAAGGAATTTGAAGAAGGATTCAGAACCATGGGAACGCTGGTGCTTGCTGTTGCAGCCATCATAGCTATAGCGCCTTTTATTTCCGAGGTGATAAGGCCGGCAATGGTACCGTTTGCAAAAGCGATAGGTGCAGATCCGTCATTTATAGCGGGTCTTATGCTCGGTTCGGATATGGGAGGCTATCCTCTGGCATCTGAACTGGCTCTGGATACTGCTGCGGGGAAGTACAACGGACTCGTAGTCGCCGGAATAATGGGACCGACTATAACCTTCACCATCCCATTGGCATTTTCCGTTATAAGCATAAAGGACAGGCCGTTCCTTGCAGTGGGAGTTCTCGCGGGTCTCGTATCAGTGCCGGCAGGATGTCTTGCCGGCGGACTGGTCATGAAGCTCATATCCTATGAAATATCGCTGAAAGCACTGATATTCAATACCCTGCCTGTTACGATCATAATCGTTTTCGTCATAGCAGCGTTGTGGGTATTTCCGGAAAAGGTAATAAAAGGTTTCAGTGTATTGGGAAATTTTATAACGGGTACAGTGACCTTATTGACGATGACGGCCATTTTCCAGCAGATAACAGGCATAATGCTTCCGGTACTCAGCGTAATGTCAGTACCGGACAAGTCTACCGGAATAACGGGATTCGAGTCGGGATTCCTGGTATGTGCCGAGATCAGCATAGTTCTCGCCGGCGCGTTCCCGATGATGAAATGGATAACCGATACTTTCGGCAAGAGGCTTGAACGCGTGGGAGAGCGCTTCGGGCTTGACAGAACGGAATGTGCGGGTCTGATCGCGGGGCTGGCGAATATAATACCGGTGCTGACTTCCCTTGGGAAAATGGGACCGAAGGGGAAGCTGCTCAACCTGGCATTCTGTGTGGGCGGATTTGCGGTGTTCGGAGATTTTATCGGATTTACCGCAGGAGTGGATAAGGAAATGATAACGCCGATGATAGTAGGTAAGCTTATTGCAGGTATTGGAGCTATTGTGATCGGTAACCTTATTGCGCCGAGGCTTCTTGAAAAGATAAAACAATAAACAGAAGGATTTAATGAAAAGATAATAAATTTGCCATATAAAAACAATATATGACGTGATACAATAAAGCTGCGGACATAAAATAAGCAGGAGGAGCAGAATATGAAGATAATCAAGATCATTGCAGCTGTTGTCATATCTCTGGCCCTGCTGGCCGGAGAAGGGTTTTTAATGGCGGCAGTATCCTTTGACAAAGCACTGTCGGCGGATTCCCTTAAGGAAGCTATGGTGGAGAACCACATAGTAGACGATATGGTGGATGAAGCCCTGAGTGAGAGCACTGTAAGCATGGGCGGAGCTTACGGGGATATGGTGGCTGCGATAATGAAGACAGAGGCCATGACCGACTTTCTTACGGATTTCGCTGAAGCGGCCATAGATCATCAGATATACGGAAAGGCTTACAGAGAGATAGGCACCGATCAGCTTATGGGAGCCTTCACAAGAGGCGTTGAGGAGATAAATTCCGAAGGAAGGATATCCATATCTCCTCTGGAAGAGGAGCTGATGAAGCAGGAGCTTCTTAAAGAGGCTCCCGATGTTACGGCGAGTCTTAACAGCCTTGTGGAGCAGTACGATTCGCTGGGAGGTCAGCAGGCCGGAGATACGCTTGAAGCAGATTACGGAACAGAGCTTCTTACCGGGACCGGCACGCGTGCAGCGGCTGCGGCTCTGTGCATTGCGGCCGTGGCGGCCCTTATAGCGATGTTTTGGAGGAGCAGGCTGGGCTTTATATGGTGCGCCGCTGTAACGGCTGTGGCTGCATCTGTATATATGCTCATTTCAACGGATGGTATACTCCGGATAGCGGGAGAGAATATGACGGCGCTTGATAACATGGCGCTGGATATGCTGGCGACCGGGTTTAAAACAGCGGCCGCGGCAGGATATATAATATCGGTTGTTTTAATAATAATATGCATCATAGCAAGAGCATTGAGCAGGAGGAAAACGAGATGAAGAAGATACTGAGATTGCAGAGCGCGTTGTTAAAGGAGATCGACAAGTATGAAAAGCTGGTTCCTGAGAGGTCTCATTTCATAGACTGGGAAAGAGTCCACATATCAAGCTGCGCTAAGCTGTGCTATATAATAGCGGAAAAACGCGGTTTGGATCCAATCATAGCAGCGGCTGCGGGATCATGCCATGACTACGGCAGGATAATAACGGGAAAGCAGGAGAACCACGCAGAGGTAGGATATGTGCCTGTGCAGGAATTTCTCAGAAAAACGGGACTCTTTGAGGAAGATGAGATACAGCAGATAGCCCTGGCTGTGAAGAACCACAGCAAAAAGGGAGAGATAGGGACTCCGATGGAAGAGGTGGTAAAGGACGCGGATGTTCTGGACTTTTATCAGTACGGCTACGATGTGGCGAGAAAGGAACAGCAGGACAGGCTTGAGAAGCTTCTCGGGCGAAAGGTCCCGGGCCTCAAATTCTCAGAAGTGAAAAGCGGCGAGTAAGCGAGGCGAAAGAAATAAAAAACACTGTTTGAAAATATTTCCAACACAGAGAAGACACAAAAAAAGCGGATAATATACATGAAATAATTTTTAAGTGAGGTTTATCATATGAAAAATCAGAAGAAACCCGTAAAGGGGAAAACATCGGCCTTTGTTAAGACCATGTACGTTATTTCCGCGATTTTTGCGGCAGTTGCGGTATATATGCTTATCGCCAATATACTGTATATCAAAACGTACACAGCATCCTACGGCATGACCTTCGGCGACATGTGGTCGGAAGCTATTCAGTATATAATATCGGGATGCGCCCTTTATTTTGCGGCGGCAGTTATAATATTCGGCATGGGAAGGATAATGACAGCGCTGCAGAAGGAGGAGCAGGAGGCTGATACTGAAGAAACAGTCTGCGACACAGAAGAAAACGAAGATGCTGTGGAAGCTGACAGCGAAGAGGAAGAGACAGAAGAGAAGCAGACAGAAGAAAACAGCTGCCCTGCCGAAGAACCTGAGGACGGGAAGGACGCAGAGACAGAGAATGAGGGCGAGGAAGAGGAGAAGAAATAAAAACATCCTGATTTTCAGAGATTATGTTGCAGTTGCTGTATTTTTAATAAGGAGGAAAAATCATGGCAAAGTTCAAATGCACCGTATGCGGTTATATCCATGAAGGTGAGAAGGCTCCGGAGGTATGTCTGGTATGTAAGGCCCCTGCGGAGAAGTTCATGAAGGTCGAAGAGTCCGCGGCCCCGGCCGGGAGCAGATATGCGGGAACAAAGACAGAGAAAAATCTCATGGAAGCCTTTGCGGGAGAGTCTCAGGCCAGAAACAAGTACACATATTTTGCCGAAGTGGCAAAGCAGGAAGGAATGGAGCAGACGGCAGCCATATTCCTTGAGACTGCGGAGCAGGAAAAACAGCACGCCAAGATGTGGTTCCAGGAATTTCACGGTCTCGGCGATACCGCCCAGAACCTTCAGTGGGCTGCTGAGGGCGAGAACGAGGAATGGACGGACATGTACAAGAGAATGGCCAGGGAAGCCAGGGAAGAAGGATTTGAGGAACTGGCTGTGAAGTTCGAGAACGTAGGCAAGGTGGAAGCTGCTCATGAGAAGAGATATCTCAGGATTCTGGAGCACCTGAAGGCCGGCAAGACATTTGAAGGCGAAGCGCCTCTCGGCTGGAAATGCAGGCAGTGCGGATATGTACATGAAGGATCCGAGGCTCCCGACAGATGCCCTACATGCGGATTTGCCAAAGCTTACTTTGAACGCCAGACTGAAAACTATTAATGATACAGGACAGATCAGCTGCCTGTACCGTCTCATACGGTGCAGGCAGCTGTTTTATATGGTGCTCCTGGCGGCGCACTGAAGGTCATATCATCCTTTTGCAGACAGCAGATGAGAATAAATCATCAGTAAGAGCCTGATCTGCCTCTTGACCTGAAAAAAGAGAGCATTTATAATTCTATTATAGTTAGTTATAACTAACCCGAAACAAACGAAGATCATTCGCGGAAAGGAGATATGATGAGCGTTGTTATAATAGGCGGAAACGAGAGAATGGCCGGACAGTATGAGACCATATGCAGAGAGCAGGGATGTACGGCAAAGGTATTTACAAAGGAGCGCGGCTCACTGAAGAAAAAGCTGGGAACTCCTGATCTGCTGATACTTTTTATCAGCACAGTATCGCATAAAATGGTCAGGAGCGTAACCCAGGAAGCCAAGAGAAGCAGCATACCTGTAGCAAGAGTCCACACCAGCAGCGCTACGGCTCTGAGGGCGGCTCTGGCCGAGTACAATGGGCCGGCAGGCTGATCAGCGGATGGGAACTATCTCCATCCAGTATCCGTCGGGGTCGCTGATGAAGTATATGCCCATATCTTTGTTTTCCATGCATATGCAGCCCATTTTTTCGTGGTATTCATGAGCAGCCTCAAAATCATCAACTCTGAATCCGACATGGATCTCATTGTCGCCCAGATCATAAGGCTCCTTCCTGTCCGTATACTGGGTGAGCTCAAGAGTTACATGGGTAGTGTCGTTTCCCACCCAGACTATCCTGTAGCCTTCGCCTTCTTTCCTTCTTACCTCCGTGAGGCCGAGAGCCTTTTCGTAAAAATCCATTGAACGCTCAAGATCAAGAACCGTTATACAACTGTGATACATTTCAAATTTCATGTCAGCCTCCTTAAAATTTTTTATTTTCATTAACCATATTATAACACGATTATGCCGTTGAAAATCACGGATAATAATAATATGAGCTTTGTGATATTCTGCATCGGAGCAGCCGGATATTCGGCTATTGAGTATATATTCAGAGGCTACAGCCACTGGTCAATGGCTTTGACGGGAGGAGCATGTCTTCTGATATTCTACTATTTCGCAGAGGCTGCCGAAAGGATACCCATGATCGTCAAGGCAGCGGTCGGCGCCGTTATATTCACAGTGGTGGAGTTCTTTGTGGGACTTCTCGTAAACATAGCGTACAAGTGGGACGTATGGGATTATTCGCATAAGCCTCTCAATCTACTGGGGCAGGTGTGTCCGGAATATTCCGTAAAGTGGTTTTTTCTCTGCTTTTTGCTGCTGACGCTGGCTGCGCTTTTTAAGAGCGTGAGAACTTTTACACGGTCTGTGGGAAAAAATAAGGGAAACCACCGCTTTCAAAGAGGCTGTGTTTATCGTATAATTAAAAAAGACAACGAAAGAGACAAATCGAATCCATATGATATGAGGAGAGATAAAACATGAAGGATTACGGTAAACTGCAAAACGGGAGCGATATAAGAGGTATTGCTGTAACGGGCGTTCCCGGGGAACTCCCCAATCTGACCGTCCAGGAAGCGGCCGATATAGCGAAAGGGTTCCTCGTGTGGCTCAGGGATAAAACCCAAAAGGAGCTGACGGACATAACAGTTGCCATAGGAAGGGATCCCAGGACATCGGGCAAATCTCTTATGCGTGGACTCGGAGACGGCTTCGGGCCATACGGAGTGAAGCTGCTGGACTGCGGGCTGGCATCCACTCCGGCAATGTTCATGACAACCGTATTCGACGGATTTAAGTGTGACGGCGCGATAATGATAACAGCCAGCCACCTTCCGTATAACAGGAACGGGTTCAAGTTCTTCACATCAGAGGGCGGGCTTGATAAAAAGGACATAAAGAAAATACTCTCCATGGCAGGAGAAGGCGAGTGGGAAAAGCATCTTGGAGAGCCTTTCAATGAAGACGGCTACATAAGGGTAATGGGACAGAGAATGTTTCCTTTCCTGGAGGCCGACATAATGACGCCTTACTGCGAGCATCTCAGAGAGATGATCGCGGCCGGGATAGAAAAGGCTCTGGAAAGAAAGGATGAAAAGCCTTTAAAAGGCATGAAGATAGTAGTGGATGCCGGAAACGGAGGCGGAGGATTTTTTGCCACAAGGGTCCTTGAGCCTCTTGGAGCTGATGTGAGCGGCAGCCAGTTCCTGACCCCTGACGGTACATTCCCTCATCATCCGCCGAACCCTGAGGATGTTGAGGCTATGAACTCACTTTCCATGAAGGTGCTTTCTACGGGAGCGGATCTGGGACTCATATTCGATACAGACGTTGACAGATCAGCGGCAGTGGACAGCAGAGGCAGGGAAATGGCCAGAAACGGCATCGTGGCGGTAGCCGCGGCTCTTCTGGCAGAGGACTATCCCGGCTCTACAGTGGTGACTGACAGTATAACCAGCAGGCAGCTCACCGAGTTTCTGGAAGGCAAGCTGAAGCTGAAGCATCACAGATTCAGAAGGGGATATAAGAACGTTATAGATGAGGCCATACGTTTAAACAGCGAGGGGACAGAATGCGGACTCGCCATAGAGACGTCAGGACACGCGGCCTTTAAGGACAATTACTTTCTCGATGACGGGGCGTATCTTGCGGCCAGGATAGTAATAAAGGCGGCTGCGCTCAAAAGCCGGGGCAAAGCCATAGACAGCATTATAGATGATCTTGAGGAGCCGGCCAGTGAGAGAGAGGTGAGGATACCCGTAAAAGCCGACGATTTTGCCGCATACGGAGACAGGGTACTCAGAGAGCTTGAGGAATTTGTAAAGGAAAGCCCGGGGCTCAGTCTGGAGGAGCCGAATTATGAGGGTGTACGCATAAATTTTCCGGGAGGCTGGTGCCTTCTGAGAAAATCGCTCCACGAGCCTATACTTCCAATGAACATGGCATCTGATGAAGAGGGCGGATGCGAAGCCATAGGCGAGACGATGAAGGAGTTCCTTTCACGATATGACCGGCTTGACATAACGGTTATGTGAGGAGTGCCGATGAGGAGGTGATGGCATGGCAGGAGAGAAGAAGCATTTTGTCACCTGCGGCCAGATGAAGATACTGGAAAAGAGAGCAGACAAGACAGGACTTTCGTACAGGCAGATGATGGAGAACGCAGGCAGCGCGGCCGCAGAGATCATAATGGCCAAAACTGCCTACAGATCTCTGGGAGACATGGAAAGGGCAAGGGAGGATATCCCGGCCATGGTGGCAGAAGGAGCGAAAGGTGCGGAACCGTTCACAGACAGCCTTTGCGCCACCGTGTTTTGCGGCAAAGGCAACAACGGAGGGGACGGATTCGTGGTTGCCCGCGTGCTCGACGAGGCCGGATGGAACGTTACAGTGGTACTGGTAGACGGAGAGCCGGTGACAGAGGACAGCATATATAACTTTCGCCTTATTTCCGGCAGAGGCATCAAGATAATAAACATGAATGAAAACAGCAGGGCGCTGATGGAGCTGGGAGAATCACCGGACGTTATGATAGATGCCATATACGGAACAGGATTTCACGGGAACCTGTCGGGAAACGCACTGAAAGCAGCCATATACATAAACATGTATTCAGGGACGGCAAGAGAAAGAGGCGAGAAGGGAAGGACCTCCGTGTTCGCGCTCGATATCCCTTCAGGTCTGGGCGGAGACGTGACGTCGGAAGAACTTGTTGATACCAACAGCGTGGAGGCTCATTTCACGATAACATTTCATGCCAGAAAACCGGTCCATCTACAGAGTTTCGCGGCAGCATACTGCGGGGAGATAATAGTCGCGGATATAGGAATAGACGAGAGCAGGCTATGGGATGCCGATATATATGAGACAATGATATAGATCACAGAAAAATTTATAAAGGCGCAGCCTTCGTATCAGACTCATTCTGATGCGGAGGCTCTTTTTTTTGGCCGGATCGGGTTAAGGATTTCTTAAAGGCTTTTTAATGGGTTGCCTTCTTTAATGTTAAAAAAATAAATGTGATAATCATCTCATGAGAAGACAGAGCCGAGGCAGGAAAGGAAGGCATATGAAGAACGTACTTGAATACCTGGAGAAAACAGCGGGAGCCTTCCCGCGGAAAACAGGATTTACAGACCACATAAGAGAAGTCACATTCGTTGAAGCTGAGGAAAACGCGAAGCGCATAGCTTCCTCCGTTATTTCCGCAGGCACGGGAAGACCGGTGGCTGTCATGATAGACAGAAGCGTTGCGTGTATTGAAGCGATGATGGGAGCTGTGTACGGAGGATGCTTTTATACGGTCATAGATATCCATTCTCCGGAAAACAGAATAAAGGAAATAATGAGGACCCTGTCTCCTGCGGCAGTCATAGCGTGCAGGGAAACAGAGCAGATGGCGGGGCGCGTTTACAAAGGGGAAAATATCATAGTGTATGAAGAGGCCGTCAAGTCGGAGGCTGATGAAGAGGCTATCGGGAATATAAGAAAAGACATGATAGATACGGATCCTCTGTACATACTTTTTACCAGCGGTTCTTCGGGAGCTCCCAAGGGGACGGTGGTATCCCACAGGAGCGTAATGAACTATACGGAATGGGTATCAGGGGAATTCGGATTTGATGAAAACACATCGTTTGGATCGCAGACGCCGCTGTATTTTTCCATGTCTGTTACAGATCTTTTTTCCACTCTTAAATGCGGAGGGACCTTTCATATAATCCCAAGGGAATATTTCGCGTTCCCGATGAAGCTTATAGAGGTCATGAACAGAAGGAGGGTCAATACCATTTACTGGGTCCCGTCGGCAATGGCGCTGCTCTCAAACTGGGATGCCTTTGCCTATGACAAGCCGTCGTATCTTCAAAAGGTGCTTTTTGCCGGAGAGGTGATGCCTGTAAAGCATCTCAACTACTGGATGGATCATCTGCCGGACTGTATGTACGCCAATCTTTTCGGACCCACGGAGACGACGGATATATGCACGTTTTACGTTGTAGACAGAAGGTTCAGGGACAATGAAACGCTTCCCATAGGAAAAGCCTGCGACAACTGCAGCGTGACAGTGCTCACAGAGGAAGGGAGAGAAGCAGGGACAGGAGAGACGGGAGAGCTGCTTGTGCGGGGATCGTTTCTGGCCGACGGTTATTATAACGACATGAAAAGGACAGAAAAGGCCTTTGTGCAGAATCCCCTCAATGACAAATATCCTGAAAAGGTATACAGGACAGGAGATCTGGTGAGAAAGAACGAAAGGGGTGAGCTCACATATGCCGGGAGAAAGGACCTGCAGATGAAGCGTATGGGATACAGGATAGAAGCGGGAGAGATCGAGGCGGCGGCAGCAGCGGTGCAGGG
Source organism: Bacillota bacterium (assembly GCA_963929955.1). Classification (GTDB taxonomy): domain Bacteria; phylum Bacillota; class Clostridia; order Peptostreptococcales; family Anaerovoracaceae; genus Lentihominibacter. Next base: position 47,073 of record CAWVKQ010000039.1, on the reverse strand, counting down.
AGTCAGATCAGCGGCAGCCGTGCAGGGGGAAGGCGGACGAATAATACTGATATACGAGGGAGCGTGTGAGGATACGGAGACAGTGAGAAAAAAGGCTGAGGCAATGCTGCCGCCATACATGATGCCCGACAGGGTTGTCAGAGTGGAGAGCATGCCGTATAACTCAAACGGGAAAATAGACAGGCGGAGCCTCAGGGAAATTATCTGAAAGGAGCAGGAAAATGAAAGAGACCGTAAAAGAAAGGATCATGGAGATAATGACAGAACTCAAGCCCGGCGTTGATTTTGAAGGTAGAGACGATCTCATGGATTCAGGCATCCTGGACTCCATGACAATAGTGATGGCGGCATCGGAGATGAAAGACGAGTTTGATGCCGATATAAGGGTCACTGATATACTGCCGGAGAATTTTAATTCCATCGAAAGCATGGCAGGTATGATAGAGAGGATAACAGCAGAGGAATAGTCGATGAATTATACAACTTTGACATTCCTGTTTTTTCTGCTGATCACAGGAGCCGCTTATTACGCCCTTCCCAAAAAGCTGCAGTGGCCGGTGCTTTTCACGGCTTCCGCGGGCTTCTTCGTACTGTGGTGCGGCAGGCTCGTATGGATGCCGGCTGCTGCGGCTTTTGCAGCATACGGGGCAGCGCTTTATATGGACAGGCTCGAGGCCTCGTTCGGAAAAAATGCGGAGTCAGCGGACCGGGAAAAAAGGAAGGCTCTTAAGAAAAGAAAGAACAGGAAAAAGAAGATCGTGACCGTGCTGTCCGTAAGCCTTGTGATCGCCATGCTGGCCGGTACAAAATACTGCGGCTTTCTGGGCGAGGCTGTAAATGCTCTTGCGGAAGTATTCGGAGCGGGAAGTCCGGCTCCGGTCCTCAGCATAACGGCGCCTCTCGGCATATCCTATTACAGCCTTATGGCCGTAAGCTATATCGCCGATGTTTACAGAGGAACTGTAAAGGCAGAGAAAAACCCTCTCATGGTGATGCTTTTTCTGATATATTTTCCTCACATAGTCGAAGGGCCTTTTGACAGGTACGGGGATCTGGCGGGCCGGTTCAGAGAGCCTCACCGCCTTGATTACGGGAATATAAGAGACGGAGGGATAAGCTTCGTATGGGGGCTTTTCAAAAAATTCGTCATAGCCGACAGGGCGGCTCTGTTCGTGAACCCTGTATTCACGGATCCGGCTGCGTTCGGAGGCACGGCGCTGGCAGCGGCCATGATACTGTTTACCATACAGATATACGCCGAGTTTTCGGGATGCATGGACATGGTACGGGGCGTGTCCCGCATGTTCGGGATATCCGTTGCGAAAAACTTCAGACAGCCGTTTTTCGCAGTATCCATAGAGGATTTCTGGCGCAGATGGCACATAACGCTTGGACAGTGGCTGAGAGATTACGTTTTCTATCCCGTAAGCCTTTCGGGAGCTGCCAGGAGACTCAGCAGGCTCAATATCGCCATTCTTCCTGCAGCATACTCTCTCTTTTTCGTATGGCTGTGCAACGGGATCTGGCACGGAGCAGGCGTAAAGTATATATTTTACGGCCTGTACTACTATATCCTCATGATGGCCGGCCGGATGGCACGGCCTGCACTGGACCGCGCCCTATCATACCTTGGCATAGACAGGGAGAGCAGAGGATCTCACCTTTTCAGCATGTTCAGGACATGGGTCATCGTCTGCTTCGGGATGCTCATATTCCGTGCAGACAGCCTTTTATCTGCATGGGACATGTTTGCGGGTATGTGGACAAGGCTTCTTTACAGGCCGTTTCCGGAAGGAGACGTATTCAGCGGCGCAGGGCCGGAGGACGCTGTCGTTCTGCTGATGTCATGCCTTCTGCTGCTGGCGGTGTCCATATGGGAAGAAAGAGGACACAGCGCTCTTGAAACGCTGAGAAACAGAGTGATAACAGTAAGATGGCCTGTTTACATGGCATTGATATTTTCGGTCATAATACTTGGAGTATATGGGGGAGACAACTCCAATATGGCTCTCATATACGCGGAATTCTGATACGGGACGGAGGAGAGATGAGTAAAGCGGAAAGGGAGAAGCTGCTGAAGCACAATATAAAAGGGTTCGCGCGGGCAGCGGTGTTCGCGGCGGCGTTTCTTTGGATATTCTGCACCCTTGCGGATGTGTTCATACCTGACGGAACAGGGGGAGACGACGGCATGGAAAGCCGCATATCAAGGGCATACAGGGGAGAGGACCCCGGTTCTCTTGATGCCCTCTTCATAGGAAACAGCGACGTATACAGAGCCGTTTCTCCTGTGGACATATACGCGGAAACAGGTATAACGTCAGCAGTCGCGGGGCAGCCGGGAAAGAAAATGTCCCAGGCAGCCGCTGATATGAAGGACATACTGAGATATCAGGATCCAAAGGTGGTTATCCTTGAGACGGACTGTATGTTCATCGGGAAGGCCGAAGCTCAGCCCGCCGGAGGAGACTCCGGGGCAGGCGTGACCGGAGAGAGCAGGGTAAAAAAAGCTCTGAGAGAGCTTGGTAAAGACTTTGTATCAAAAACGCGAAGGATATTCGATGAAGGGGACGGCGCTTTAATAGCAGCCATAAACTATAAGGCGCCGCTCATAAAGTACCACGACAGATGGCGGGACCTCAGCCTTTCTTCATTTACAGACATAAACAGAAAGTACAGATTCAGCAACAAGGGCATGGTATATTCAGATGAGGAAAGACCTTACGAAGGCGGCGATTATATGAAGGATCCCGGATCAGCGCCTGCCGAGATGGAAGAATCGGTCATAAGGAGCTTTGAAAGGATAGTGAGCCTGTGTGAAAAAAACGGTTCAAGGCTGGTGCTCCTCACGGTACCGTCAGCAAACAGCTGGAATTACAGCAAGCATAATGCCGTACAGGCGCTTGCCCGTAAGCACGGTCTTGCTTACTACGATTACAACGAAGCTTATCCCGAAGGCTTTGACTGGAAGACGTGCACTACGGACAGAGGGAATCATCTCAATTACAGGGGAGCATTGGCGGTGACTTCTGATTTCGGAAAGCGGCTGAGAGAAGATCTGGGCCTTAAGAAAACGAAGCTGACTCCGGAGCAAAAGAAAGCCTGGGAGCAGGATAGTATCAGGTTTCGTCAGGGGAGGTGATTTTTTCCTTTTTCTTTATCTCCTCCCACAGCTTCAGACTTTCCTCCTGTGAGGTGACTTTTATGTCTCCGAACACATGGGGATGGCGGCGTATCATCTTTTCACATATCCCCTGTATAACGTCATCCATGGTAAAGCGCCCTCCTTCGGAGGCTATCTGAGCATGCATCACCACCTGAAGGAGCAGATCGCCAAGCTCCTCGCAGAGATTGGCATCATCTTTCGCATCGATGGCATCCATTACTTCGCCCGATTCCTCGGCAAGACATTTCTTAAGGCTTTCGTGAGTCTGCTTTATATCCCATGGGCAGCCGTCCGGAGCCCTGAGCCTTGATATTATCTCAACGAGATCGTCAAAATCATACTGTCTGTCTTTATCGTTCATATCATAATTTCTGTTCATTCATATTCCCCATTCTGTAGCCGCCAAGATCGAGGGCGGCAAATCTGAACCCGCAGGCTTTTATATGTTCATTCACTGTATCCATGAAGTCTTCGTCAAAAAACTTCTCCCTGTCGTCGGGAAGGACCTCTATCCTGGCCACATCGCCGTGATGTCTGACTCTTACCTGAGAAAATCCCTGTTCTTTAAGAAAGGCCTCTGCCCTGTATACGGCCTCCAGCTTCTCTGCGGTTATGCTTTCGCCGTAAGGTATCCTTGACGCGAGACATGCAAAGGCAGGTTTCTCCCAGATGGGGAAGGCTGCCGCGGCCTTTATGGCGGGATCGCTTTCGATAAGGTCTCTGAGAGCTGTCCTTATATCCGCCTTTGTCAGGCCTGCCTCCATTAATGGGCTGGCTACGCCCAGCTTCTGCACGGCCCTGTATCCGGGTCTGTAGTCTGACATGTCGTCCAGATTAGTGCCGTCCGCCAGGACGCTTCCGACCATATCAGCCCTTTCCTTCAAAACGGAAAAGAGAGCTTTTTTGCATTCGTAGCATCTGTCGGGAGGGTTGTCCTTTATAATATCCAGAAGAAAATCGGCTCTGACGGTCTTGTGGCTTATGCCGAGCATTTCACACAGCTCTGACGCATAGCTGATCTCATCCGGAGCGAAGTTGGGAGCTGATGCGGTCATGGCGGCGACTCTGTCGTCTCCCCACATGGATCTGGCGAACAGCAGGAGAAAAACGCTGTCAACGCCTCCGGACAGAGCCACGATCATCTGACCGTATCCGTCTATTGTCTCTCTGAGCTTTTCAAGCTTCTCATCTCTTGTCATGATCGATGTTCTCCTTTCTTCTGAGAGGCTTTGAAGGGAGCTGGGATATTACAACAGCCGACATCATGAAGACGCAGCCTGTAAATTCCCGCCCTGTAAGAGTCTCTCCAAGTATTATGAAACCGGCCAAAGTGGCGAAAAGGGCTTCAGTGCTTAATATTATGGCAGCAGCCGTAGGGTTGGCGTTTTTCTGGCCAAGAGCCTGGAGCGAGAAGGCAACGGCTGTTGACATTATGCCTGTATAAGCGATTGCTATGCCGGCGGCTTTTACAGCTTCGGGAGTTATGGTCTCCCTTGCGGCAGCAACGGCAAGAGTAAGTATTCCTGCGATGAGGAACTGGACTGCCGTCAGCTCAACTACATTGACCCTGGGCGCGAAGTGATCCACGAACAGTATGTGGAGAGCCCAGAAGACAGCCCCGGCAAGGACTGTGATATCGCCTGTGCTCACGGAAAATTCCGCTGTTATGCAGAGAAAGTACAGTCCTATGGCTCCAAGCAGCGCTCCAACCCAGTTGAACATGGTCGTCCGATGTTTTAAAAATATGCCGAATATGGGGACCAGCAGTATGTAAAGAGCTGTTATGAAGCCTGTCTTTCCCGCATCCACCGAGACCAGGCCCACCTGCTGGAGGTTGGAAGCGAAGAATATTATGACGCCGCATACGGATCCGCCCTTCCACAATGTTTTTATGTATTGCTTCCTGTCGTTTTCCGTCTGTACCTCGGGGCGCTTGCTGCCTGAGTGCCGGTATCTGGATATGAGAACCACCACCCAGAGAGAAGCTGTTCCGAGGAGCATCCTCAGGGCGCTGAAATAAAAAGGACCTATTGAGTCCATGCCTGTCCTCTGGGCGACAAAGGCAAGGCCCCAGATCATTGCTGTCATAAGAAGACATAATGTCGAAGCTGCTTTCCCGCCGCCTGAAACCGATATGCCGCTTTTTTGTCCGGATGCCATGATAACCTCCCCCGAAATATGTCGTACAGACAGTATTATAGCATGATTTGAACGTCTTTTGCAGTCATGGTTTTGTATTTACATAAGGAGTACGGTGTAATATTATAGTCATAAGGATAAAATGATTTCATAACGGAGGAGATGAGGATCATGCCATTGCAGATAGTGAGAAACGATATAACGAAGATGAAGGTGGATGCCATAGTAAACGCCGCAAACAATTCGCTTTTGGGCGGAGGAGGAGTGGACGGCTGCATACACAGAGCCGCAGGGCCGAAACTGCTGGCCGAGTGCAGGACTCTCGGAGGATGCGAGACAGGCAGCGCCAAAATCACCGGAGCCTATGATCTGCCGTGCAGGCATGTCATTCACACAGTCGGCCCCATATGGCGAGGCGGCGGGCACGGAGAAAAAGAAAAACTGGTATCATGCTACAGGACTTCCCTTGAGCTGGCAAGGGAAAACGGCTGCGAAACAGTAGCGTTCCCGCTGATTTCGGCGGGAGTGTACGGATATCCCAAGGACCAGGCTCTGAAAGTAGCGGTAGAGACCATATCCGGATTTCTTGCGGACAGCGATATGACGGTATATATCGTAGTATTTGACAGCGGATTATATAAGCTGAGCGAAGAGCTGTTCGGAGACATCACTGTTTCGGAGTGATATAAAAAATACGTCAGGATCCGCAAGAGCCTCTGCTCCTGCCTTACGGCACAGGAGCAGAGGCTCTTTTTTGTTAAGTTTGTTCAAAACATACTACTTTTGCGCGCAGCTAAGTTTCGCTGCGGCGGAAAAGGATACAAAAGGTACTATTCTTATTTCAATATTTAGAAAAGTTTGCGTATTACATGGATATTTCCGTAATGATAAAATTTTTGCAGAAAACATCGAAATGCAAAGCTTGAAAAGGGAGGTTGAACAGGGCTTATGAAAAATGACAATATGTTGGAAGTATTATTGGCCAATGCAAGAAAAGCATTGAAGGAATTCGAATCAGCGACCCAGGAGGATGTGGACAGATATGTAAAGGCCATGTGCCTGGCCTTTAAGGCTCATGCCGAAGAGCTGGCCAGGCTCACTGTCGAGGAGACAGGACTGGGTGATCTCGAGGCGAAGATAGAAAAGAATACAGGCGCTCCCGACGGTATATGGTATGACCTGAAGGACAAGAAATCCGTAGGGATAATAGGAGAAGATCCTGAGCTCAAGCTCAAATACGTCGCATCACCGAAGGGCATACTGGCTTCCGTGGCTCCTACGACAAATCCTAACGTGACTCTTATATTCAACGGAGCATACGCCATCAAGGGAAGGAACGTTCTTATCGTTGCTCCGCATCCAAGAGCTGTGAAGACTTCGCTCAGAACATGCGAAATAATGAACGAGGCGCTTAAGAAGGAAGGCGCTCCCGATAATCTCATACAGTGCATAGAAGAGCCGTCGATAGAGCTTACTCAGGAGCTGATGAAAAACAGCAACGCCATCATAGCCACCGGAGGAGCCGGAATGGTGCAGTCAGCCTATTCAAGCGGCCATCCTGCGTTCGGAGTTGGGCCTGGCAACGTTCAGACAATATTTGACAGAAATTACAGCGACTACAGAAAGGCTATCAGCCAGACAGTGCTGGGACGTAAATACGATAACGGCCTCATATGCGCGTGCAATCAGTCCTTCATCATACCGAATGAGATGGAAGACTCTCTGACGGAAATGATGGAGAGCGAGAATGCTTACTATGTGAGCGACGAGGCTACGATAAATGCTTTCAGAGATCTGCTGTTCCCTGACGGAAAGCATATAAATCCAAAGGTAGTGGGACAGGACATCCAGAGCATCGGAAGGATGATAGGCCTGGATATACCTGAAAACATGCAGATAGCCGTACTGAAGGTAAGGAAGGAAGACGTGGGCGAGAACGATCCTCTGTGCGGTGAGAAGATGTGTCCTGTGGCGATCTCCATAACATACGATACATTTGAAGAAGCGGTAGACATAGCAAAGGCGAATCTCGATTACCAGGGCTCAGGACATTCGTCGGTCGTACATACGGATGATGTGGAACATGCCGAATACTGCGTGACCGAGCTTCCTGTATCGCGTATGCTGGTAAATCAGCCGGGCATATTTGCCGCCAATCCGGCTCTCGCAAACGGATTCCGACCGACAAGCACACTGGGATGCGGTTCATGGGGAAATAATTCCATCTCGGAGAACCTCACATTTGAGCACCTCATCAACATTTCAAGGGTCGGATGGATGAAAGATGAGGAAGACATACCTACAACCGAAGAGATCTGGGAAGAATAACAGCAGAGAAAGGCGCAGATATGATCTACACGAAATTTAATGACATATTGTCAACATTGAAGAACAATAAAACCGCCAAAAGACTGGGGCTTGTGTGCGCAGAGGATCCAAAGGCGCTCGGAGCCGTGATGAAAGTGTGGAAAGAAGGCCTTATAACGCCTGTTCTTTTTGGCAACAAGGAGAAGATAAAGAGTATTCTCGCGGAATGGCATGGGGACATGCCTGAAGGTGATCCCGAGATCGTAGAAGCGGAAGGCGCTGCGGATTCGGCAGAGAAGGCAGTGGCTGCCGTAAGAAACGGGCAGGTGGACTTTCTCATGAAGGGACGCCTGGAAACACCGGAGCTTTTAAGGGCCGTCGTCAATAAGGAAAAGGGTCTGGCAGCGGGAAGAGTCATGAGCCATGTGGCATTGAACGAGATACCTGCGTATCATAAGCTGCTCCTGACCACAGACGGCGGGATGCTGCCCTATCCCGACCTGGAGCAGAAAAAAGGAATAACCGAAAACGCTGTTGCCATGATGAACAGGCTCGGATATGAATGCCCGAAGGTATGCATCCTTGCTTCATCGGAAAAGGTCAATCCAAAGATGCCTGAGACCACCGATGCAGTGGCGTTAAAAGAGATGAACCGTTCAGGCGAGATAAAGGACTGCATCATAGAAGGGCCGATATCGCTTGACCTGGCCATGGTAAAAGAAAGAGCTGAAGAAAAAGGATATGAAAGCCCATGCGCCGGTGATGCTGACATATTGATACTGCCAAACGTCCATGCCGGAAATATTTTGGGAAAGAGCCTGGTTGAAATGGCCGGGGCCAAGATGGCAGGGCTGGTATTGGGAGCGGCATGCCCGATCGTGCTCACCTCAAGAGCCTCTTCTTTTGAAGAAAAGTTCAATTCACTGATGCTGGCATGTCTGATAAGCTGAAAGGAAGGCAAAGATGATAAAGGAAAAAATTCTGGTTATAAATCCGGGCTCCACATCCACAAAAGTGGCTGTTTTTGAAGGCGAATCAGCCAAGTGGATAGAGAGCATCGATCATTCGGCAGAGGAGCTGAAAAAATATAAAAAGGTATATGATCAGCTTGAAATGAGGCTGCAGCTTATAAAGCAGTGCCTTGAAAATCACGGCGAAGAGATATCGACATTCAGCGCCATTGCCTCCAGAGGAGGCAATATGCCTGCCGTAAAGGCAGGCGCCTACAAGGTGAACGAATATATGGTCGAGTGTCTGAAATACAGGCCCATCGACGAGCACGCAGCCAATGTAGGGGCCGGCATCGCTTTGGAGCTGGCAAATGAAGCGGGGATAGATGCATATATTTATGATGCTCTTACTGTTGACGAAATGCTTGACGTCAATAAAATAACCGGACTGGCAGGAATCAGGAGGCCTGCCAGAGGACATAACCTCAATACAAGAGCAGCGGCTTTGAAGCTGTGCGAGCAGAAAAACATCGAATACGATGATACCAATATCATAGTGGCGCACCTGGGCGGAGGGATAACTATAAATCTGCACAGTGGCGGCAGGATAATCGATATCATCATGGATGAGGAGGGTCCGTTTTCGCCGGAAAGGGCAGGCGGGATGCCTGTGTACGCCATAGTGAAAATGGCATTCAGCGGCAAGTATACGGAAGCGGAACTCATGAAGCAGCTCCAGAGAAAGGGAGGCCTCCTGTCTCACTGCGGAGTGCTGGATCTGCGCGAAGTGGAAAGAATGATCGACGAGGGCGACGAATACGCCAAGACAGTCTATGATGCCATGGCTCTGGCTACGGCGAAGAATATAGCCAAGATATCGCCGTGCGTGCAAGGCAAGATAGATCACATCGTGCTGACGGGAGGTCTGGCCCATTCGAAGCGGTTCACGGGGCAGATAATAAAGGCCATAGAATTTCTGGCGCCTGTCACCATCATTGCAGGAGAAAACGAAATGCAGTCTCTCGCAAGCGGTGTTGCCCGCGTTCTGAGGGGAGAGGAAAAGGCCAGGATCCTTACAGAAGGAGAAAATTAGGATGAACAAACGATGGATATATTTTATAACAGGGATCGTGCTGCTCCTGTTCTTAGGGCTTATTTACGCATGGTCCATATTCAAAGCGCCGTTCTCCGAAGCTTATCCTGAGTGGAGCGTCAGTCAGCTGACAATGACCTTCACCATATCTATGATTTTTTTTTGCCTGGGAGGATTCTGGGGAGGCCTGCTGAACAAGAGGATAAAGCCAATGATAATAATCTGGATATCAGCGGCTTTCCTCTTTGCAGGATTCTTCGGTGTTTCGATGATAAAGGGATGCGGAAGCAGCCTCAGCCTGTATCTGCTGTATCTGTGCTACGGAGTGCTGTGCGGTACCGGAGTGGGTATCGGATACAACTGCGTGATAAGTACGGTGAACAAATGGTTTCCGGATAAGGCGGGCTTTTCGTCAGGTATGCTGCTGATGGGATTCGGCACCGGAGGGCTGGTGCTCGGCGGGATAGTCGAGATCCTTATAGGCAGTGCGGGGCTGTTCGGCACATTCAGGGCGCTGGCCGTTATAGGAGCCGTTGTGCTGCTGGCGGGCTCATTCATACTCAAAGCTCCGGAGGCTGTATCCTCAGAGGGCGGCGAATCGCCGGAAAACGGGAGCCTTACAGCGAGGGAAATGCTTTCGAAGAAAAGCTTCTGGATATTCATATTGTGGGCAATACTGATAAATTCCACGGGACTGCTTGTCATAGGAAGCGCCGCAGACATAGCGGCGGCCTTCGGAGCACCGGCTCTTCTGGGGCTCCTTACGTCTGTATGTAACGGGCTCGGCAGAGTCATAATGGGCACCATGTACGACAGATACAGAAGAAAAAAGACAATACTTACAAACTGTCTTCTGGTCTTCGTAGCGGGCGTATGCTTGACTGCGGGAGCCTTTACAGGTAATATGATACTGGTGCTTTTGGGGCTGCTGCTTACAGGCATAGGCTACGGAGGCGGCCCTGCGCTCACATCAGCTTTTATTCACGATGAATTCGGGCCTAAATATTTTCCTGTCAACTTCAGTATAGGGACGTTTTCCCTCATCCCGGCAGCTATAATAGGTCCGATGATGTCGAGCTTTCTCATAGAAAGCTCCGGAGGGACATACAACAGCACATTTATCATGATAATGGTCCTGGCAGTGCTGTCAGGCATATGCTGGTACCTTCTGAGAGGAAAAAAATGAATCTGAATATCGATATAATTGCGGATTCGCTCAAAAAAGAATACGATCTGACAAGGATCGAGTCTAAACATAAGGAGCGGACCTATGAACATGTCATACCGGTTAAGGCATTTAAATACCGGATATCCATGACAGGATATCCGGTATTTATTATGGTATAGGTTTTTTACATAGGATTTTTACAACGCTTCTTTGCCGTACTTTTTCCTAAGTACCGCAAGGGTCAGGAACATGAGGACAACGGCAATCGGAAGAGCGATCCATACGACCTTTACGAAGCCGGCTATTATATAGCTTACGAATGATACGGCGGCAACGGTTATGGCGTAAGGAAGCTGAGTGTTTACGTGGTTGATGTGGTTGCACTGAGCTCCTGCCGAAGCCATTATGGTAGTATCTGATATAGGCGAGCAGTGGTCGCCGCATACGGCGCCGGCCATTGCGGCTGAGATGGACATTATCATCATAGTCTCGTCAGCTCCGGCAAATACCGATACAACGATAGGGATGAGTATACCGAAGGTTCCCCAGGACGTGCCTGTGGCAAAAGCCAGGAAGCAGCCGACCATGAATATGATTGCCGGAAGGAAGTTCATCATGCTTGACGCGCTGGAATCCATAAATCCGGCTACAAAATCCGCAGCGCCCAGGCTGTCGGTCATGGCCTTGAGCGTCCAGGCGAATGTAAGTATCAGTATGGCCGGTACCATGGCTTTGAAGCCTTCCGGAATACATGCCATACATTCCCTGAATCCCAGAAGCTTCCTGCACATGTAAAATATCACGGTTATTATGAGAGCCAGAAGGCTGCCTATGGAAAGACCCACGGAGGCATCGCTCTGAGAGAAGGCCTCCACTACGTTATAGCTTGAGAAGAATCCGCCGGTATAGAGCATCCCGCCCGCACAGAACACTATGAGGATTATGACCGGAAGGACCAGATCTGTAACGCGTCCCCTCTCGTTTACTTCCTCTGCCTCGGCATCAGCGTAAGGCCTGTCCGGAGTGGTATATATATCGCCCTTTATGGCATTATCCTCGTGAAGACGCATGGGACCGTAGTCAAAACGCATGAGGGTTATGGCTACCATCATGAATATGGTCAGCAGGGCGTAGAAGTTATACGGTATTGCCCTGATGAATATGGAAAATCCGTCCTCGCCGGGAACGAAGCCCGTAACAGCCGCCGCCCATGAGGATATGGGAGCTATTATACATACGGGAGCTGCCGTGGCGTCTATGATGTATGAGAGCTTTGCTCTTGACACCTTGTTTTCATCGGTAACGGGACGCATAACGCTTCCCACTGTCAGGCAGTTGAAATAATCGTCCACGAATATCATGATTCCCAGAAGGACCGTGGCGAGCTGAGCCCCTACCCTGGATTTTATGCGGGCCTTGGCCCATCTTCCGAAGGCTGCCGAGCCTCCTGTCTGGTTCATGAGGCATACCATTATGCCGAGGATCACAAGGAACACGATGATACCTACGTTATATGTATCCGAAAGAACGGATATGACACCTCCTGAAAGCACATGATTGACAGTGCCTTCGAAGGAAAAACCCGAGTAGAACAGAGCTCCTATGACGATACCTATAAAGAGGGAGCTGTAAACCTCCTTTGTTATCAGAGCCAGGACTATGGCTACTACAGGTGGAACAAGGGACCAGAATGTCGCGTACATGTCAGGCACATATTCCTTTTCCGCCGCGAATACCATCACGGGACAGAGCAGAACGGCCAGAGCGATCACAGCGATAAGGCCCCTTCTGCTGTGTGTTGGCTTGTTCATTTTCACTTCTCCTTTCAATATTTATATGACAGATTGGCTCTGTTATAAAGTCTGTTACTCCGAGCTTTTATTATATCATTGCCCTTTATGCGTGTAAAGTGTTACAATAATATATAGTTTTGCGCTTAGTTTTGCGCTGATATACGCGGCAGAGAGGGGAAAGCAATGACGGAAAATGAACTGATGAAAGTGATAAGCTCTATAGAGGGCAGAGATAAGGAGGCGGAAAGGGAAGCTGCAGAGAGACAGGAAAGTCTGGCAAAGCCGCCCGGCAGCCTGGGATATCTTGAGGACATATCTGTGAAGATGGCTGGAATAACGGGTAATATAAAAAATAACGCAGACAGAGGATGCGTTGTGGTGATGTGCGCTGACAACGGTGTTGCTGACGAAGACATATCATCAGCGCCTCAGACAGTTACCATGGCTCAGACCGTTAATTTCACAAGGCGGCTGACGGGCGTTGGCGCGCTTTCCGAAAGCTTCGGAAGCGAACTCCTCATAGTGGATGTGGGAGTAAAGCACCCCATACCGCCGGAACTTTACGATACGGTGCCTCTGAGAGATACGCACAAAATAGTGGACAGACGTATTCGCCCCGGCACGGATAACCTGGCAAAGGGGCCTGCAATGAGCAGGGAGGAAGCTCTCACATGCATCGGCACAGGCATCGAAATGGCCCGGGCAGTGAAAAAGGCCGGATACAACATAGCGGGCGTAGGCGAGATGGGAATAGGAAACACCACAACAAGCGCTGCTGTACTTTCGTCCGTAACAGGAGAAGGCAGTGACAGGACATGCGGACGCGGAGGGGGCATAACCGATGACAGCTACAGAAGGAAGTGTGGTATAATAGACGATGTTTCGGAAAGCTGGAGAAAAAAGGGAGGCCTCATAAAGGCGACAGAGCCTGAAAGCCGCGAGAGAGCCGAGGGCATGATACATATCCTCTCGACTGTGGGAGGCTTTGACATCTGCGCCATGACAGGAGTATTTATAGGAGCTGCATCGGAGAGGCTTCCTGTTGTCATAGACGGGTACATATCCGTGGTGGCGGCTCTTTCGGCTTATATGCTGGCTCCCGGGGCGCAGGAATACATGTTTGCATCCCACGGATCCTGGGAAAAGGGATATTCTCTTGCAATAGGAACTCTCGGTCTCAGGCCGTTCCTGGATCTTGACATGAGGCTCGGCGAGGGGAGCGGATGTCCCATAGCCTTTGACGTAATAAAGGGCGCGTGCGATGTTATGAGAAACATGGCTACATTCGCGGAGGCTGAGATAAACGATGATTATCTCGAGGAAATAAGGAAGGGTAACTGTTTTTAGATGAACGTTTTCATAAGCGGAGGCTGTAAGAACGGAAAATCTCATTTTGCTCAGAGAGAGGCCAAAAGGCAGGCCGATGCCTGCGGCCGCCCTCTTTATTACGTTGCCACCATGATACCCGCCGATGATGAGGACAGGGAAAGGATAAAGCGTCACATAGCTGACAGAGACGGCTGGGGATTCACTACCCTTGAGCGCGGCACGGACATTTCAGGCCTTCTTGACAGAGACGATGTTGATCGTGAAGGCGTGTTCCTGGTGGACAGCGTTACCGCTCTTCTGGGAAACGAGATGTTTTCAGCAGGAGGAGAACCTGATATGTCGGCTGCGGAGAGGTGCGCTGAAGATCTTGCGCGTTTTGCGGAAAAAACGGGAAACTGCGTGTTCGTGTCAGACTTCATATACGATGATGCGGAATATTACGATGAGCTTACGGAAATGTACAGAAAAGGACTTGCTCACATAGACAGGAGACTGGCTCAGGTGTGCGACCGGGTGATAGAGGCGGCCTTCGGCTGTACGGAGATTTGGAAATGAGTTATATAAGAGGATTTTTGATGGCATGGGGCTGCTTTACAAGGATACCCTGCCCGTATAAAAAATGGAGAGAAGAGGACAGAGGAGCCATGCTGAGCATGTTCCCCCTTACAGGCCTCATGGCGGGAGCTATACTGGGCGGGGCATGGTTCTGCCTTGACTGGCTTCACGCGGGGAGTCTGCTTACGGGAGCGATACTTACATTTATATATTTTCTTACAACAGGATATATACATCTTGACGGATTCATGGACTGCAGTGATGCCCTTCTTTCAAGACGGCCCGATCAGGAGGAGAGAAGGCGGATATTGAAGGATTCAAGGGTCGGAGCTTTTGCGGTAATTTCGCTTGTGTTTGTTGTCGTGATACTCGTCGCCTCCGTAAGCTCTCTGGCAGACGGCTTCTCTTTTGAGAAGGCCGGTATGGTGACGGCTGTTTTGATTATGTCCAGAGAATTTTCGGCATACGACGTGATGAACAAGCCTCCTATGGAGGGAAGTCAGTATGCTGCCTCCATGGGGAAGAAGAAAAAAGGCATAAGAGGATTTGCAGGAATACTGATAACCTATGCTGTGGTGATGATGATATGGGGGCTTTTCATAGCGGACGTAGGAGCTGCGGAAAAGCAGACGCTCATGAGTCTGGCTGCTCTGGCACTGGCGGCTTTCACGGAAAAGGCCGTATCCTGGTACAGCGGAAGGACGGCCAGAAAGCAGCTCGGCGGAATGAGCGGAGATATTTCTGGATACATGATAGTGAGGGGAGAGACGGCGGCCTTAGCTGTGACGGCTCTTACATGGAGCATATTTTTTACTGTGCAGTAAAGGAGAAAAGACAGATGATATTCATATTCGGAGGGGCATACCAGGGGAAGCTGACTTACGCTCTTGAAAACCTCGGAGTGAAGACAGTGAGCGACTGTACGGACGGGAGCTGCCCTGATTTTACAAAGGATGCCGTATACGGCATAGAGGGCTTTGTTCTTGAAGCGGTCAGGCGCGGCGAGGACGCGGGAATGTTTTTCAGAGAGAGAAGGGATCAGTGGGCGGACAGGGTGCTCATATGCAGAGACGTTTCCAGAGGCGTGGTGCCGGCAGACCCTCTGATCAGAAAATACAGAGAAGAAAACGGAAGGCTCATGGCATACCTGGCAGGTGAGGCCGAGCAGGTCATAAGAGTCTTTTGCGGTATCGGAAAGAAGGAAAAGTAAATGAGATCCAGGATAGGCCTTATAAGGCATGGCATAACGGAAGGAAATCTGCGAAGATTGTACTACGGGCGCGCGGACATACCTCTTGCTGAGGAGGGAAAAGCAGAGCTTAAGAGGCTGGCTGAAAACAAAATATATCCTTTCAGCGAGAACGCGGACTTTTACACTACAGGGCTGATCAGGACAGAGGAGACATTCTCGATAATATACGGCGACAGAGAGCACGGACGTCTTGAAAAGCTGAGGGAAATGAACTTCGGCGAGTTTGAGATGAAGAGCCACAGAGAGCTCAGGGACACGGAGGATTACATGATATGGACCGCGGATGAGAAAGGAGAGGTCGCGCCTCCCGGAGGAGAGAGCATACTGGAGTTTCACTCCCGCATCAGAGAGGGCTTTAAAGAGCTGAGGAAGAGGCACGCCCTCAAGGAGCTTTCCATGAGGCACAGGGGAGAGGACATACTTTCCGTGACAGTATGTCACGGAGGCACTATCGCAGCAATACTCGAGAGCGTATTCCCAAAGGAAAAGGATAATTTTTTTCAATGGATACCGGACCCGGGGCACGGTTACATACTTCTGCTGGAGAACGGCAGCATAACAGGCAGGGAGGAATTTTAAATGAAGATATATGATTCTGTGACGCAGCTTATAGGGAGGACGCCTCTTCTGAGACTCAGAAAGATGGAAAATACATTTGGAGCAGCAGGAGAGATCATAGGGAAGCTGGAAAGCTTCAATCCCGCCGGCAGCGTCAAGGACAGAGTGGGATTCAACATGGTGATCGAAGCGGAGAAAAGCGGCAGGTTGAAGCCGGGAGGAACAATAATAGAACCGACCAGCGGCAATACGGGAGTGGGAATAGCCATGACTGCCGCAGCCAGAGGCTACAGAGCGATAATGGTGATGCCTGAGA
Organism: Bacillota bacterium; assembly: GCA_963929955.1. Lineage (GTDB taxonomy): Bacteria > Bacillota > Clostridia > Peptostreptococcales > Anaerovoracaceae > Lentihominibacter. Next base: position 30,447 of record CAWVKQ010000039.1, on the reverse strand, counting down.
GCATGAGCGTTGAAAGGCGAAAGCTTCTGAAAGCTCTCGGAGCGGAGCTGGTGCTTACTCCAAAGGAAAAGGGGATGCAGGGCAGCGTGGAGAAGGCGGCAGAGCTTGCGGAGGAAACAGAAGGAGGCATGATAGCCGGACAGTTTGAAAATCCCCATAACCCTCAGGCCCACTACAATACTACAGGCCCTGAGATATGGGAAGATACCGACGGACAGGTGGATATCTTCGTTTCGGCTTTCGGAACAGGCGGGACTGTTTCGGGAACAGGCAGGTTCCTCAAGGAAAAAAATCCGAATGTAAAGATCATAGCCGTAGAGCCGGCAGCTTCGCCGCTCCTTACGTCAGGTAAAGCCGGGCCCCATAAGATACAGGGCATAGGCGCCAATTTCATACCGGAAGTCCTTGACAGGGATATAATAGATGAAATAATAACAGCAGGCGACGACGAGGCATTCGATACGATGAGAAAGCTGGCTCTTGAGGAAGGAGTACTGGCCGGGATCTCATCGGGAGCAGCGGTCTGGGCGGCAGGCGTCGTTGCGGTCCGGGAGGAAAACCGCGGCAAAAAAATCGTAGTCATACTGCCTGACACAGGAGAACGTTATCTCAGCATTATTGACGAATAACATGAGGCGGACCGGTAAGCGCAGCTTGACGGGAAAAAGGCAGAAGCGCCGATGATCGCGTTTTCGATCCCGCGGCGCTTCTGCCCTGTTGTCATTATTAGTTGCTGTTTTAATTAGGAGAGGTGGTTATTGATGAATATTTTACGAGGGCTGCGCTGTACATTTTATTTTCGGTTTTGAAAAGAAGAAGCATGAATGTGCATAAGCCCTCTTTATTCATTTAACAGCATTTTCCTTTGCTGTAACTGTATGATATCAATCCAATATGCTGTTTTAAAGGCGTTAATGTGAAGATATATTGAAAGGGACATGGGGAGCCTGTGGCGAAAATACACGAAGGGGCATGAGGCGGGACCGAGCAGAGGTTTTTAGGGGAAAACTACCGAAAATTCATGGATATTCATTGATATAAAAGAGTAAAAATGCTAATATTATTCCATGGGAAAGCCATGAAAAACAACCGGCCGTAAGGAAAGAGAAAGGATAGGCACTCGATGGTAAGAAGAATCTATGTTGAAAAAAAGAAGGGCTTTGATGTTGAAGCCGCGGGGCTCTTTAACGATGTAAAGGGGAATCTGCACCTTGAAGGACTTGAGGGGATAAGGATACTCAACCGATACGACATCGACGGGATAGATGACGAAACATACGCGGCGGCAAAAGCCACAGTATTTGCAGAACCTGCAGTAGACATCGTTTATGAAGAAACGCTGCCTGAAGAGCTGAGTTCTGCAATTTTTTTCGCAGTGGAGTATCTTCCGGGACAGTACGACCAGAGGGCTGATTCGGCGGCTCAGTGCATAAGACTCATGAACCCGCAGGCTCAGGCGCAGGTAATGTTTGCCAGAGTCATAGCTCTCGAAGGGAGTCTGAGCGCCGAAGAAACAGAGGCGGTAAAGGAATACTGCGTCAATCCGGTGGATTCCCGCATAGCCGGCAATGAGAAGCCGGACACTCTTGACGTGGAATACCCCGAACCTGATGATGTGGCGACGGTCAGCGGATTCATCTCAATGGACGAAGAGGCGGCGGAAGCATACAGGAGAGAAATGGGATTCGCCATGAGCTCCGAGGACATAAAGTTCGTTCAGGAGTACTACAGGGATGAAGAAAAAAGAGATCCAAGCCTTACGGAGCTTAAAGTCATAGATACATACTGGTCGGATCACTGCAGGCACACGACGTTCAATACCGAACTTGAGGATGTCAGCTTTGAAGACAGCCGGTACGGGGAGCTTGTAAAGAAAGCCTTTGACCGGTATATGGAAATGAGAGAAAAGGTATACGGCGACAGGGAAAAGAGCATATGCCTCATGGATATGGCCTGTATAGGAGCCAAATACCTTAAACAGCAGGGCAAAGTGCCTGATCTCGATGAATCGGATGAGATAAACGCCTGCAGCATAAAGGTCAGGGCGAAGATAGACGGAAGGGAAGAAGACTGGCTGGTCATGTTCAAAAACGAGACCCATAACCATCCGACGGAGATAGAACCCTTCGGAGGAGCGGCCACATGCCTGGGAGGAGCCATAAGAGACCCGCTTTCAGGCAGGGTGTACGTTTATCAGGCCATGAGAGTCACAGGAGCCGCGGATCCAAGAAAACCCCTGAACGAGACGCTCGGCGGCAAGCTGCCCCAGAGGAAGATAACACAGGAGGCGGCTGCGGGATACAGTTCATACGGCAACCAGATAGGACTTGCAACAGGACTGGTGGACGAGCTGTACCATGAGGACTATGTGGCAAAGAGAATGGAGATAGGAGCGGTAATAGGAGCTGCGCCTGCCGACCATGTGAAAAGACAGAAGCCTGAAAAGGGCGACGTCATCATACTCGTGGGAGGAAGAACGGGAAGAGACGGTTGCGGAGGAGCAACAGGCTCGTCAAAGGAACATACAGAGGAATCGATACTCCAGTGCGGAGCCGAGGTGCAGAAGGGAAACCCTCCTGTGGAAAGGAACATACAGAGGCTGTTCAGAAGGAAGGAAGCCGCCGTTCTGATAAAGAGGTGCAACGATTTCGGAGCCGGGGGAGTGTCGGTAGCCATAGGCGAGCTTGCCGACGGCCTTGAGATAGATCTCGATGCCGTGCCTAAAAAGTACGAGGGCCTCGACGGTACGGAGCTTGCCATTTCCGAGTCCCAGGAGCGTATGGCCGTAGTTGTGGCAGCCGATAAAAAGGATGAATTCATAAAGTACGCGGAAGAAGAAAACCTGGAAGCCACAGAGGTGGCTCAGGTCACGGATACGGGAAGAGTCAGGATGCGCTGGAGAGGAAAGGTCATCCTCGATATAAGCAGAGCATTCCTTGATACAAACGGGGCGAGACAGTTCGCGAGAGCCTGTGTGGCTGAACCGGAGAAGGAAAAGGCGGGAGCAAAGGAGCAGATGCTTTCCCATATACTCAAAGAGAGCAGAACAAAGGATCAGCTTATAGAAGATCTTAACTGCTGCAGCAAAAAAGGACTTATAGAGAGATTCGACAGCACGATAGGAGCGGCGACAGTCCTCATGCCTCTCGGAGGAAAATATCAGCTTACGCCGGCAGCGGGAATGGCGGCGAAGCTTCCGGTGACAGAAGGCGAGACAGACACGGCGACCCTTATGAGCTATGGGTTCGATCCTGAGCTTTCGTCGGCAAGCCCTTTCCACGGAGCTCTTTACGCGGTAGTGGATTCGGTGACAAAGATCGCGGCCATGGGAGGAGATTACAGGAATATAAGGCTCACGTTCCAGGAGTACTTCGAAAAACTGGGCGAAGACCCCGCAAGATGGGGCAAGCCTGTGGCGTCGCTTCTGGGAGCGCTTACAGTGCAGAGCGAGCTGGATATACCTTCCATAGGAGGAAAGGACAGCATGTCGGGAACATTCATGGATATAGACGTGCCGCCTACCCTGACGTCATTTGCCGTTACGGCGGTCTCGGCAGGGGATGTCATATCGCCTGAATTCAAAAAGACGGGAAGCATCATAGCTGCCGTTACGGCTCCTGTTGACAGAGACGGGATAATAGATTTCGAAGTGTACAGACACAATATGAAAAAAGTCAGGGAGCTTGCCGCTGACGGGAAGATACTCGCAGCTGATACAATAGGGAGAGGGGGCCTTTATATGACCCTTCTCAAAATGGCTGCCGGAAACTTCATAGGAGCGGATGTGAAGATACAGGGCGATATGCTTTCGCCTATGTACGGGTCTCTTCTTCTGGAGCTTCCTTCGGGAGAAGACGCGGAAGAGCTTCTGGAAGGCTCGGCCTATACTGTGATAGGCTATACGGTTCCGGAGGCTGCGGTTACGATAAACGGAGAAAGAGAAGAGCTGTCCTCCTTGACAGAGAGATGGCAGAAGCCTCTTGAGGGAGTTTTCCCTGTAAAAGCGCCGGCAAAGGACGGAGACGAAAAGAGCGTGAAGATACCTTTGTTCAGCGAAAGAAGCAGCAGAGGACCTGCGATAAAGACGGCAAAACCAAAGGTGGTAATACCGGTATTCCCGGGAACGAACTGTGAGATGGATTCGGCGAGAGCCTTCGTCAGAGCGGGCGCGGAAGCGGATATCCACATCATAAGGAATCTTACTGCCGGCCAGCTTGAGGAATCCATAAGAGAGCTTGAGAGAAAGATAAGAGAAAGCCAGATGATAATGATACCGGGAGGATTTTCCGGGGGAGACGAGCCTGACGGTTCGGCAAAGTTCATAACAGCCGTGTTCAGGAATCCGGCCGTGGGAGATGCGGTGACCGAGCTTCTTGAAAAGAGAGACGGTCTTATGCTCGGCATATGCAACGGATTCCAGGCTCTCATAAAGCTGGGGCTCGTGCCTTACGGCAAAATATCGGAGATGGATGAGAACAGTCCTACCCTTACGTACAACACCATAGGAAGACATGCTTCATGCCTGGTCAGGACCGGAGTCGCTTCCGTGAAATCACCGTGGCTGGCCGCAGTTTCGCCGGGAGATGTGTTCACCATACCTGTATCCCACGGAGAAGGAAGATTCACAGGAAGCAGCGAGCTTATTGAAAAACTGGCGCAAAACGGCCAGATAGCCACCCAGTACGTTGACTTTGAAGGAGAGCCTTCCATGGACATAAGGTTCAACCCTAACGGCTCGATGATGGCCATAGAGGGAATAACGTCTCCTGACGGAAGAGTGCTGGGAAAAATGGGACATTCCGAAAGAATAGGAGAAAACCTTTACAAGAACGTAAGCGGCAGGAAGGATCAGAAGATATTCGAGTCGGGAGTAAATTACTTTACATCCATGTAGCGTATGGCGCCTTCCGGGCGTAACATCCGGAAGACGTAAAAATATAAAAGCGCGGACATATAAGCGCATAGGAGGAGAAAATGAAAGTAGCTATAATTATGGGAAGCAAATCAGATTATCCGGTAGTGGAAAAAGCCGAAAAGATGCTTGAAAGCTTCGGAGTTGAGTATGAGACGAGGATAATATCGGCTCACAGGACGCCGAGACAGGCGGAGGAATTCGCAGCCAACGCCGAGAGCAGAGGCTTTGGAGCAATAATAGCCGCAGCGGGCAAGGCGGCTCATCTGGCGGGAGTGCTGGCAGCCACGACGCCGCTGCCTGTTATAGGACTGCCGATGAAATCCAGCACCATGGACGGTCTGGATTCACTTCTTTCAGTCGTACAGATGCCAAAGGGCGTTCCCGTTGCCACAGTAGCTATAGACGGAGCGGAAAACGCGGCAATACTGGCGGTACAGATCCTGGCCACGGCAGATGAGAAGCTGAGACAGGCCGTAAAGGACTTCAAGAAAAAGCAGGAAGAGGATATAGTTGCCCTTGACAGGGAATTCAATGAAAGTAAATAAAAACATATTCAAGCATACAGGAGGTAAGAAAAATGAAAAAAATGGAGCAGCTTTATGAGGGAAAAGCAAAGAAGGTATTCAGGACAGACGATCCTAAGAAGTACATCGTGGACTATAAGGACGACGCGACTGCCTTCAACGGAGAGAAGAAGGGCCAGATAGCAGGCAAGGGCGTTGTAAACAATACAATGAGCAATATAATATTCCGGCTTCTGGAGCAGAAGGGCGTACCTACTCATTTCGTGGAACAGATAAGCGACAGGGAAACAGTTGTAAAGGCTGTGAAGATACTTCCTCTGGAGGTGATAATGAGGAACGTGTCAGCGGGATCGTTTGCCAAGAGATACGGCGTTGAGGAAGGAATAGTGTTCGACAAGCCTACGTTTGAATTCTCATATAAGAACGATGATCTGGGAGACCCGTTAATGTGCGAATCGCATGCCCTGGCTCTGAAGCTGGCTACCGAAGAGCAGATCGAAACCATCAGGAAGTACGCTGCGATAGTAAACGACACCCTCAAGGAATTTTTCCTTGACAAAGGGCTCAAGCTTATAGATTTCAAGATCGAGTTCGGACTTTATGACGGAGAGATACTTCTGGCAGACGAAATATCTCCTGATACATGCAGGCTCTGGGACGTAGAGACAAACGAAAAGATGGATAAGGACAGGTTCAGAAGAGATCTGGGCAAGATAGAGGAGACTTACGCGGAAGTTCTCAGAAGGGTCAGAAATGACTGAGGCGACCGGGAGGAAAACATATGGAAGATAAAAAGCTTACATATAAGGACGCAGGAGTGGATACAAAGGAAGGGGAAAGAGCCGTGTCCCTCATGAAGGAGCACGTAAAAGGTACCTTCAACAAAAACGTCCTTACAGGGCTTGGCAGCTTCGGCAGTCTGTTCAGTCTCGATCTTGAGGGAACGGACGAGCCTGTTCTGGTTTCAGGCACAGACGGTGTGGGAACAAAGCTGAAGATCGCGTTCCTGATGGACAAGCATGATACGGTGGGAATAGACTGTGTTGCCATGTGTGTGAACGATATCCTGTGCCAGGGGGCGAAGCCCCTGTTTTTCCTTGACTATATAGCGACGGGAAAGGTAAAGGCCGAAAAGATAGCCGACATAGTAAGCGGCATCGCAGACGGGTGCCGTCAGTCGGGCTGCGCCCTCGTTGGTGGTGAAACGGCTGAAATGCCTGATTTCTACAGCGAAGGCGAATACGATATGGCGGGATTTGCCGTGGGAGTGGCTGACAGGAAAAAAATAATAACAGGAGCAGGGATCGAGGAGGGGGACGTTATCATAGGCCTTCCTTCAAGCGGCATACACAGTAACGGATATTCTCTCGTCAGGAAGATATTCTTTGAAAAGATGGGCATGAAGGTATCCGATCATGTGGAAGAGCTGGGTCAGAGCCTGGGAGAGGCTCTCCTTACTCCTACGAAGATATATGCGGCTGAGTGCAAAGCCCTTCTTTCGGCCGCTGACGTAAAAGGCATAGTACATATAACCGGCGGCGGATTCTATGAAAACATACCGCGGATCCTTCCCGAAGGCACGGCTGCCGTAATAGATACCGGAGCCTGGGAAGAACCGGCCATATTCGGATACATAGCCCGATGCGGCAACGTGGACAGGAAAGAGATGTTCTCCACATACAATATGGGTATGGGAATGATGGCTGCTGTAGCGGAAAAAGATGCGGATGCAGCGGTGCGGGCCGTGAAGAGTGCAGGCTGCGAGGCATTTATAATAGGAAGCATAGGAAGAGACAGAGGAGAAAGAGTGGTCCTCGATCTCTGATGAAGCGGCCTTAAACGGAAGGGTGATAAATATGAACGACCGGGCAAGGGTGGCTGTGCTGGTTTCCGGAGGCGGGACCAATCTGCAGGCCCTTATAGATAAAATCCAAAAGGGCGAGCTGGAGGAAGCGGAGATCGTAAAGGTCATCTCCAGCCGGCCCGATGCCTTTGCCCTTGAGAGGGCGAAAAAAGCCGGGATAGAGACAGCGGTAGCTGCGGAGCAGAAGGACGTTCTCAGGGAGCTCAGGCTTTCGGGTGCGGACATAGTGGTGCTTGCGGGCTATATGAAGGTGCTGTCTCCCGATATAATAGAAAATTACAGGAACAGGATAATAAACATACATCCGTCTCTGATCCCCAAATACTGCGGAAAAGGCTTTTACGGCATAAGAGTCCACAGAGCGGTCCTTGAGGGAGGAGAAAAGGAAAGCGGCGCCACCGTACATTATGTCGACGAGGGCGTTGATACGGGAAAGATAATAATCCAGAGAAAGGTGCCAGTAATGGAAGGCGATACGCCTGAGACGCTGGCTGCCAGGGTGCTTGAAACGGAGCATGAGATCCTGGCTGAAGGATTGAGAGAAGTTATAAAAAAAGTCAGAAAGGATGAAGGAGGCAGATAATGGGCGGAGTTATAGGGTTTGTTTCAGAGCATGACTGTGTGATGGATTTGTTTTTCGGAACGGATTACCATTCCCATCTCGGAACAAAAAACGGAGGGATGTGCATACTGCAGAAGGACGGTTTTAACAGATCCATACATAATATAGAGAATTCTCCATTCAGGAGCAAATTCGAGAGCGATATAGAAAATATGCAGGGGAACATGGGCATAGGAGCCATAAGCGACAGCGACCCGCAGCCCCTGACAGTGTTCAGCAGACAGGGTGACTACGCCATAGCCACGGTAGGAAGGATAAACAACAAGGAGGAGCTTGTAAAAGAGCTTCTCAAGGACAGACCGAGTCAGTTCATGTCCATGAGCGGAGGCGGTATAAACAACACGGAGCTGGTGGCGGCTCTCGTGTCCACAGGCAGAGACATAGTGGACGGTATAAGGATAGCCCAGGCCAAAATAGACGGATCGGTCACAATGCTGGTCCTGACAAAGGAAGGCCTTTACGCTGCCAGAGACAAGTACGGCAGGACGCCGCTCATAATAGGGAAAAAGAAGGGAGCCTACTGCGCTGCGTCCGAATCTTTCGCCTTCATCAACATAGGATATAAGTATGAGAGAGAGCTGGGACCTGCGGAAATAGCCTTCCTGACAGCAGATGAAGAAAAAACGGTGTCTGAGCCTCAGGAAGGGATGCGGATATGCGCCTTCCTCTGGACGTATTTCGGATACACCACATCCATATACGAAGGAAGAAACGTAGAGCTTATGAGAAACCGTAACGGCGAGCTGCTGGCTGAGATGGACGGAGACATGGATGTGGATTACGTAGCGGGAGTCCCTGACAGCGGTACAGCCCATGCCCTGGGATACGCCAACCAGTCCAGAGTCCCTTACGCAAGGCCCCTCATAAAGTATACGCCTACATGGCCGAGGAGCTTTATGCCTCAGAACCAGAAGGCGAGGAACCTTATAGCGAAGATGAAGCTGGTTCCCGTATTTCAGATAATAAAGGACAAGAAATTCGTTCTCATAGACGACTCCATTGTAAGGGGCACCCAGCTTTCGGAGACGGTCATGTACCTTATAGAGAACGGAGCAAAGGAGATAAACGTAAGATCAGCATGTCCGCCTATAATGTACGGATGCAAGTTCCTCAACTTCTCAAGATCGGTCACGGATATGGAGCTCATATCCAGGAGGGTCATAAAGGATCTGGAAGGAATCGAGGGAGACGTTATACCTGAGGAAATAATGGAACAGTACGTTGACAGCAGTACTGAAAAGTACGCTGCAATGGTCGAAGAAATAAGAAAAAGAATGAAGTTTGACAGTCTGAAATTCCAGGATCTCGAGAACACGATCGAAGCCATCGGGATAGATAGATGCAAGCTGTGTACATATTGCTGGAACGGAAAGGAATAGAACATGAAAAAAAGAGCGTTATCGTCCATACTCAAGGAAAATTCATATCCGGGGCGTGGCATCGCGGCAGGCCTGTCAGAGGACGGGAAACATGCCGTCGCTGTATATTTTATCATGGGACGCAGCGTCAACAGTCGCAATCGTGTGTTTGTTCGCGACGGCGACGGTATAAGAACGGAAGCATTTGATGTTTCGAAGCTCAGCGATCCCAGTCTTATCATATACGCTCCCGTGAGAGTCATGGGAAACTGCACCATAGTTACAAACGGGGATCAGACTGACACCGTATATGGGCTTATGAGCGAAGGGAAGACATTTGAGGAAGCTCTGAGAACCAGGGAATTCGAGCCTGATGCGCCTAATTATACGCCAAGGATATCCGCTGTGATAAATACAGGAGGTGGAAGCTTTGATTTTGCCATGTCCATCCTCAAAAGCGACGACGGAGATCCCAAGCGCTGCATAAGAAACACATTTTCATACGACGGCGCGAAGCCGGGCGAGGGACGTTTCATACATACGTACACAGGAGACGGGGATCCTCTCCCAAGCTATGCAGGGGAGCCGGCAAAAGTTGATATGGCAGGCGATATAGATACCCTTGCCGACGAGATATGGGACAGTCTCAACGAGGACAACAAGGTGTCTCTGTTTGTGAGATATATAGATATTGAGACGGGTGAATACGACACCCGCATAATAAACAAGAACAGATAAGGAGAAAAAATGAAAGAGCTGGAATTAAAATACGGATGCAACCCGAACCAGAAGCCTTCACGTATATTCATGGAGAAGGGAGAGCTTCCCATAGAGGTGCTCAACGGAAAGCCGGGATATATCAATTTTCTGGATGCCTTTAACGGCTGGCAGCTGGTAAAGGAGCTCAAAGAAGCGACAGGACTTCCCGCGGCTACGTCCTTCAAGCACGTTTCGCCTGCGGGAGCAGCCATAGGACTGCCTCTGAGCGATGTGGAAAAGAAGATATACTGGGTGGAGGATCAGGAGGACATGTCGCCTCTGGCGTGTGCTTACGCAAGAGCCAGGGGCGCTGACAGGATGTCCTCTTTCGGAGATTTCATATCTCTTTCAGACGTGTGCGATGCCGCTACGGCCAGGATAATAAAGCACGAGGTATCGGACGGGATAATAGCGCCCGGATACGAGCCGGAGGCTCTGGAAATACTCAGCTCAAAGAAAAAAGGAAATTACAATGTCGTCAAAATAGATCCCGGATACGTACCGGACCCTGTTGAGAGGAAGCAGGTGTTCGGGATAACGTTTGAGCAGGGGAGGAACGAGATACCCATAAACGAGGAATTCCTTGGCAAAACCGTTACAAAGAATAAGGATGTTCCCGATGAGGCTAAAAGAGATCTGATAATCTCCCTTATAACGCTCAAATATACCCAGTCCAATTCCGTATGCTATGTCAAGGGCGGGCAGGCCATAGGCATAGGCGCGGGTCAGCAGTCCCGTATACACTGCACGAGACTTGCGGGACAGAAGGCGGACAACTGGTTCCTGAGACAGCATCCGAAGGTTATGGAACTTCCTTTCAGAGACGATATAGGAAAGCCCAACAGAGATAACGCCATTGACGTTTACATGGGAGAGGACTTTATGGATGTGCTGGCTGACGGACAGTGGCAGCAGTTTTTCACCGAGAGGCCGGAACCTCTCACAGGAGAGGAAAAACGCCGGTGGCTTGACAGTATGGACGGAGTGGCTCTGGGATCGGATGCGTTTTTCCCGTTCAGCGACAATGTTCAGAGAGCCTGGAGAAGTGGCGTAAGATACATAGCTCAGCCGGGAGGCTCCGTTAGAGACGATATAGTGGTGGAGGCATGCGATGAGTACGGCATCGTCATGTACTTCTCCGGAATGAGACTGTTCCATCACTGATATAAAGTTTGGAGGTGTAGGAAAATGAAAGTACTTGTAGTTGGCGGAGGCGGCCGGGAACATGCAATATGCTGGAAGCTGGCGCAGAGCCCAAAGGTCACAGAGCTTTTCTGCGCGCCGGGAAACGCAGGCATAGCCAAAGGCGCCAAATGCATCGACATAGGGGCTGAGGATATAGACGGGATAAGAGATTTTGCCGTAAAGGAAGGCATCGATCTGGCAGTGATCGGACCTGAGGTGCCTCTGGCCATGGGGATCACCGACAGACTTGAGGAAGCAGGAGTGAGGACATTCGGGCCGAATATGAAATGCTCACAGCTTGAGGCCAGCAAGTCCTTTACAAAGGAATTCCTGCAAAGGCACGGCATACCGACTGCGGGATACAGAGAGTTCACCGATAAAAAAGAGCTTGAAGAGTCCCTCGGTATATTCGGATATCCTATGGTCCTGAAGGCTGACGGACTTGCCGCGGGAAAGGGCGTCGTAATAGCGGAGACAGAGGAAGAAGCGGCGGAAGCAGTAGAAGAAATGATGGGAAAAAGGGTATTCGGAGATGCCGCGAACAAGGTGGTCGTCGAAGAATTCCTCACGGGGATCGAAGCATCCATGCTCTGCTTTGTTGACGAGAATACCATAGTCCCTATGGAGTCTGCTCAGGACTACAAGAGGATATATGATAAAGACAGAGGTCCGAACACGGGAGGAATGGGGACGTATTCGCCGAGCCTGGTCTTTGATGAAGAGCTGGAGAGGAAGATAAGAGAAAGAATACTGGATCCGACGCTCAAAGGTTTTCAGGAGGACGGACTGGACTTTAAGGGCGTGCTATTCATCGGACTGATGATAACGAAGGACGGACCTAAGGTCATAGAGTTCAACAACAGATTCGGCGATCCGGAGACCCAGTCAGTGCTGCCGCGCCTTGACAGCGACCTTCTTGACATATTCATGGCTGTTACGGAAAACAGGCTGGCAGACATTGATATAAAATGGAAAAAAGAAAAAGCTGTGTGCGTTGTGGCGGCTTCCGGAGGATATCCGGGAGGCTATGAGAAGAACAAAGTCATCGGAGGACTTGATAAGGTGGACGATGACGTGATCGTGTTCCACGCGGGAACAGCCAGAAAGAATACGGCAGAGCTGGGATGCGTATATCAGAAAAAGGAAGGCTGCGCCGGAAAGCCTCATATGGCGACGGTAACGTCAGGCGGCAGAGTCCTTGGAGTTACGGCTCTCGGCAGTACCCATGAAGAAGCAAGGAAAAAGGCGTATGACAACATAAGGCGCATACGTTTTGAGGGGATGCAGTACAGAAAAGACATCGGTCTCATAAACAGCAAGGAGGAATAAAGATGAGTAAAGAGAAGAAGATAATAACCATAAGCAGAGAATTCGGAAGCGGCGGGAGACTCATAGGAAAGAGGCTGGCCGAAAAGCTGGATGTGCCTTATTATGACAAGGAGCTCCTTGACAGGATAGCCGAGGAGTCGGGGTTTTGCAAGGAGATGATAGAAGGCGCGGAAATGAAGGCGAAGAACAGCTTCCTTTACAGCCTTGCATCAGCCATGGGAACAGGGGAAGCCGGCCCTGAGAGCCTTTCTCTCAACGAAAGATTCTTCCTGGCTCAGTTTGACGTTATAAGAAAGATAGCTGACGAAGGCTCATGCGTCATAGTCGGAAGATGCGCCGACTATATACTCAGAGGACTGCCTGAAGCCACGAATGTGTTCATATACGCCGAGGAAGAGGATAAAATCAAGCGTGCTGTGGAGGAATACGGAGTGCCTGCGGATGCGGTGAAGAAGATGATGAAGGATACGGACAAGGCAAGGGCCAACTACTATTCGTACCACACAGGTCAGAAATGGGGAGACAGAGTCAACTATCATTTTGCCATAGACAGCGGATACGTTGAAATAGAGGATATAGTGGATCTGATAATCAGATACACGGAAGTCAAGCTCGACAGGTAGGAGAGAGCCATGAAAAAGAAGATAAGAGCCATGTACTTCAGCGGCACCGGAACCACGGCAAAGGTGGTTACGGACATAGCCTATAAGATGTGGCAGGAAATGGATAAAACAGAGCATAAGATAGGCGTCAGCGGGGCGACGGACGACAGCATCGACTATGTGAAAGAAGAGAATATCAACTTTACTCCGCCAAAGGCCCGTGAGAAAAAATATGCCTTTGACGAAAACGACATAGTGATATTCGGAACCCCGGTAATAGCGGGGAGAGTCCCCAACGTGCTCCTGAAGTTTCTCGATACCATTGAAGGCGGCGGAGCAATGGCTGTTCCAGTGGTTGCGTACGGCAACAGGAACTTCGATGACGCCCTCATAGAGCTGAGGAACATACTTGAGAGCAGGGGATTCCATACGGTTGCGGCAGCGGCCTTTATAGGGGAGCATTCATTTTCAACGACCCTGGCTTCGGGAAGACCTGACGGAGAAGACATGAAGACTGCGGAAAGGTTCGCAGCCCTCGCTGCGGAGAAAATACTGGGGATCATAAAGGATGCGGGAGGGGATCCCGCCGCGATCGCCGAAGCCTTAAGAAAGGCCGGACCTGTGGCAGTTGACGGCCAGGAGCCGCTCAGAGGCTACTATCAGCCTCGTGACAGAAAGGGAAACCATATAAACATACTCAAGGTAAAACCAAAGCTTGACAGAGAAAAATGCGACGGATGCGGCATATGCGTACAGGTCTGTCCGATGGGATCCATAAAGGAAGAGGATCCGGGCATCGTGTCAGGCATATGCATAAAGTGCTGCGGATGTGTGAAAAAATGTCCGAAGGGAGCTCTTTACTTTGATGATCCGGGGTACCTCTACCATAAAGAGGAGCTGGAGGCCCAGTATACCGAGAGAAAAGAACCTGCGCTTTTCCTGGGATGACAGCGTGAATATACTGCCGCCGCTCATTCGCGGCGGAGATGAAAGGAATGATGTTAAAAATGGCGGAAAACAAAGGAAAATACTATATAACCACACCGATATACTATCCGAGTTCGAACCTGCATATAGGTCATACCTACTGCACGGTCATGGCTGATGCTATGGCCAGGTTCAAGCGTCTGTGCGGATATGACGTGAGATTTCTCACAGGCACGGATGAGCACGGCCAGAAGATACAGACGCTGGCCGATGAAAAAGGAGTAACGCCTCAGGAATACGTCGATGAGGTGGTCGCCGGTATAAAGGATCTGTGGAAAACAATGGAGATATCCTATGATGACTTTATAAGGACGACCGAACCGAGACATGTGAAGAGAGTGCAGAGCATATTCATGCAGCTTTACGAAAAGGGAGATATATACAAGGGCGCGTACGAAGGCATGTACTGCACGCCTTGCGAATCCTTCTGGACAGAGAGCCAGCTCGTGGACGGCAAATGCCCTGACTGCGGCAGACCTGTGCAGAAGGCCAAGGAGGAAGCTTATTTCTTCAGGCTTTCAAAGTATCAGGACAGACTGCTGGAGCTCTTTGAGAACGATCCGGAGTTCCTGCAGCCGGATACCAGGAGAAACGAGATGATAGCCTTTGTCAAGCAGGGGCTGGAGGATCTCTGTATATCGAGATCCACCTTTGACTGGGGCATCCCTGTGCCTATAGATGAAAAGCATGTGATATACGTATGGCTCGATGCGCTCACAAACTATATAACAGCGCTGGGGTATCCCGACGATCCGGAGCTTTACGAAAAGTACTGGCCTGTTGACGTTCATCTCGTAGGTAAGGAGATAGTAAGATTCCACACCATAATATGGCCTGCCATGCTCATGTCCATGGAGCTGCCGCTGCCTAAGCAGGTGCTGGGACACGGATGGCTCCTGCTTGAGGGAGGCAAGATGTCAAAATCCAAGGGCAACGTGGTGGATCCTGTAAAGCTCATAGAAAGATACGGCATAGATGCGCTCAAGTATTTTCTGCTGAGAGAATACACATTCGGACAGGACGGAGTATTCACAAATGAGGTGATGCTCAAGAGGATGAATTACGACCTTGCCAATGATCTGGGAAATCTCGTGTCAAGGACCGTATCCATGATAGAGAAGTACAACGGAGGCACAGTGCCTGACGCCACTTTGGAGACGGATTCCTTTGACGACGATCTCAGGGCCGTTGCTGTGGGAGCAGCTTCAAAGGTGGAGGAGAACATGGACAGGTTTGCCTTCAATATGGCTCTTGAGGACATCTGGACAGTGGTCAGAAGAGCCAATAAATATATAGATGAGACGATGCCTTGGCTGCTGGCAAAGGATGAGGAAAAGAAACCCAGACTGGACACGGTGCTCCACAATCTCGCCGAGGCAATAAGGATAATATCCATCCTTATCTATCCTTTCATGCATACAACGTCAAAGGAGATAAGAAAGCAGATGGGACTCTGGTACGCCGACGTTGCATGGGATGATGCCTTCTCCTTTGATATGATGAGCGGAGAGCAGGTGAAAAAGGGCGATCCTATATTCCCTAGACTTGACATAGAAAAGGAGCTTGAGGAGCTGGAAGCCATGAAGGAGGGCGGAAAGGAAGAGAACGTTCCCCTTGAGCTGAAGCCTGACATAGAATTCGATGATTTCGACAGGATAGATTTCAGAGTAGGCACCATCGTTTCCGCTGAAAAGCATCCAAAGGCAGATAAGCTGCTGGTGTTCCAGGTGAAGATGGGCACAGAGACACGTCAGATCATATCGGGAGTGGCAGAACATTACAGCCCGGAGGAATGCGTGGGCAGGAAGGTAGTCGTTGTAGCCAACCTGAAACCGAGAAAGCTCAGGGGACTTGAGTCAAAGGGAATGATAATGTTCGCTGACAACGAGGCTGACGGAAAGATGCGCGTGGAGTTCGTGACCACCGAAGCCGAGGACGGCAATCCGGTCACATAGAGGCGAAAGGAAATGATATGTTTTTTGATTCACACGCCCATATAAATAACGAAGATATGACGCCTGAAGCCAGAGAGGCCGTGGCAGCGGCCATAGAGGCCTCTTCGGTGGATTATGTGGTGGACATAGGCTTTGATCTTACAAGCTCGCAGGTCGCAGCTGAGCATGCGGCCAGATATGAGTGGTGCTATGCAGCGGCGGGATGTCATCCTCACGACACAAAGGACATGGACGATATGAAGCTGGCTCTCATAAAGGGCATAGCAAAAAAGAACAAGGTCGTGGCCGTGGGAGAGATAGGTCTTGACTTTCATTACGACAATTCTCCCAGAGACGTTCAGAGATACTGGTTCAGAAGGCAGATACAGCTTGCCAATGAGCTGAGGATGCCAATAGTAATACATTCCCGTGAAGCTGATCAGGAGGTTATGGATATCCTGAAAGAGGAGGGAGCGTTTTCCGAAGAAAGAAAGAGCTGGTTCCCGTCAAGACCCGATCCGCAAGGCTTTGCCGGCGGGAAAGACGGAGAATCGGATGATGCGAGAGTGCTGCTCCACTGCTTTTCCGGAAGCCGGGAGCTTGGGAAACAGTACGTGAAGCTGGGTGCCACCCTCTCCATAGCCGGACCTGTGACATACAGGAACAACAGGAAAACAGTGGGAGTTGTGGAGGAGATACCTCTTGACTTCCTTCTCGTTGAGACGGATTCACCCTTCCTTGCTCCGGAGCCTTTCAGAGGAAAGAGGAACACTCCTCTCATGGTGGAATATACTGCGGGCAAGGTGGCGGAGATAAAGGGAATATCTCTTGAAGAGACAGCCGCCGCCACAAAGGCAAACGCCAGAAGATTCTACGGTATTTAGAAAACGTTATTTGAAAATCCGATAGCCCCTGTTTTGGCCATAAAGGTCTGAACAGGGGTTATTTTTATATATTAACTGTTGTCAGGAAAGCATAATTTATCGATATTCAAACAAAAATCAAAAATTTCCCTTCCTCAGGAATTATGACAAAATACGATAAGGACAGGCTGTATAATCACTGTGCGGGAGGATTGGAGATTTTTTATGGAACATACGGACAGGACCCGGAAAACGGGGGTTTTCAATGTAACAAAGGCCAGGATATCAAAGGCTGTGATCCTGGTGATAATGACCTTCCTTATAAGCCGCGCGCCGCTCATGGGAGAAAGCTTTCCCGCGGCCGCGGCGCTCATATCATGCATGGTATCGTGGAACTCATTCAATATATATCTGGTCCTGCCGGCAGCAGCCGGTATGCTGCCGTTCGCGGCGAGAGGGTATGATATATGGGGAGATCTGGCGGCGGTATGCCTGTGCGGCCTGGTGTTTTCAGCCATGAGAGGCGTCAGGATCGAGCTGTGGCAGAGAGCTGTGTGCGCTGCGGCGATAAATATCATATGCGTCAGTATGTACAGACTAATGAGCGCAACAGCCTACAGGATATCCGCGACAGATCTGCTGACGGAGGGAGCCGTGGTATTTGGAGCTGTATTTGTTTTCAGCAGCCTGCGCGAGACTCTGCAAAGCAGGGGAAAGAGCAGGGCAGGAACAGGATCGGATGAATATCTGCCTCTCATGTCGCTGGGAGCAGTATGCCTTATGATGATAAAGGGCCTGGGGATCGATTTCATCATATGGCCTTTTGTGATGATCCTGGCGCTGTGGGCCCTGACATCGGGAGATACCGGAAGAAGCCTTGTCATTACGGCTTCGTCGGGAGCTGCCGCGGCGCTTCTCGGGCAGCAGCAGTGGGGTCTCCTCGCAACGGTGATGATGGGGATCATATGCGCTTCTTTTATGAAAAGATGCGGCCCTGCCGTAACGGCTCTTGCATTTGCCGCTGCCTGCGCTGTGATAAAAGGCGCCGGAAGCGGAGCGGTGCTTGGGGCGGACGGATACTGTCTTTTTCTTGGGACAGCCGGATTCATGATCCTGAACTGGAAGGCCGGGGGCTTTCTTGAGAGGGTAATGGGCAGATTTTCCAAAGACCCGGGGGAAAGAGCCTTCACGGAGATAAAAGCAGCGGAGAAGGCTCTGAGGCGGAGCGGCAGGGCAGCCGGAGAGCTGGCGGAGCTTTACGGCACATATATGGACAGCAGATCAGCCATAGCCACTCAGCTCGCAATAACGGAGCAGATAATCGAAAACACGGCCTGCAGTATGAAAAACCGCGTATCCGGGGCTTACAGGGAAGAGGAAAGCAGCGGGAGATTCATTCTGGATATTGCGTCGTCTCAGTGCGCTGCGGCAGGGACCATAAACGGAGACTGCTGCGGATGGGAAGATATAGGGGACGGACGGACAGCCATGGTGATAAGCGACGGCATGGGAAAGGGAAAAAAGGCGGCTGCCGAGAGCCTCCTGGTCACGAAGACCGTTATGGCTCTTCTGAGATCCGGGGCAGGGGTCGATCTGATCCTCAGAATGATAAACGAAGTGATGCTCATGAAGGATGACGACGATTCCTTTGCCACAGTGGACCTGATGATAGCAGATACAAGGACCGGAAGCGCGAGGTTTTACAAGACAGGCGCCGCGCCTACACTTATAAGGAGGAAGGGAAGGGTGGAGGAGGTGCGGCTGTCCGCTGTGCCTCTTGGTATAGTCAACGGACTTAAGATAAAGTACGTTGAGGTGTCGCTGAAAAAGGGCGACTGGATAATAATGATGTCAGACGGAGTGAGCGACGGAGGGGACGGCATGGGTCTGGCCGCCATAAAGGATACTGTTGGCGGCGTCAGATCCGAAAATCCAAAGACCATGTGCGACCTTATACTGAACAGAGCCTCTGATTCATATATAGGAAAGGAGAGAGATGATCTTACGGTCATGGCGGCCAGGATCCTCAGAAGGTGATAAATAAAGGCAAATACAAGGCTTTTTAAGGACCGAAGGCTATGGTATAATGATTCCATGGTCATTGAAAAAGTACGCAAAACTTTAAAGGAACACGATCTCACAGGAAAAGGCCAGCATATCATATTGGGGCTTTCGGGAGGCCCTGATTCGGTATGCCTTTTTCACGTGCTTCGAAAACTCGGCGCGGAAACAGGCTTTACCGTTCATGCCGTCCATATAAACCACAAGCTGAGGCCTCTGGCTGCTGAGAGAGATCAGGAATATGTGGAAAGGCTCTGCGCCGAAAGCGGTACGGAATGCTTCGTATATATAAAGGACTGCGCTGCGATGGCAGAGGAGCTTTCCATGACAAGCGAGGAAGCAGGGAGAAAGGCCAGGTATGACGCGTTTTTTGAGACAGCGTCAGCCATAGGAGAAAGAATAAGGAATGAAGGAACGGATCCGGAAGGTATGGTAAAGATCGCAGTGGCTCACAACGCTGACGACCAGGCGGAGACCATACTTTTCAGGATACTGCGGGGCACAGGCACAGACGGGCTGAGCGGCATGGCATACAGGAGAAGCGAGAGAGGATTTGACGTCATAAGGCCGCTGCTGGACGTGACTAGAAGCGAGATAGAAGCGTACTGCGCCGATAACGGACTGGATCCTGTGGTGGATCATACAAACAGCGAGGCCGTATACGCCAGGAACAAGATACGTCTCAATCTCATACCGTATCTTGAAAGGGAGCACAACGCGGCTGTAAAGCAAAGCCTCGTGCGTCTGGGTAAAATAGCTGCATGTGACAGAGAATATATATGGAACGAAGCGGAGAAGGTCTTTCGCGCTCTGAGGAGCACAATATCCGGAAACAGCTCCGTTATCCTGGAAAGGCGCGGTCTTGCGGAGCTTCCGGAAGCTCTTAGACACAGGGTGATAATAAGAGCCCTTGAAGAAACCGGTCTGAGAGAGGATATTACGTGGGAACGCCTTACGGCGGCGGACACGGTCATAAGAAAAGGCAGCGGGACGAAAACAGTGGAGTTCACGAAAGGGTACAGGCTGACAGTCACGCCGGGATCGGTCAGGATTTTTCGCGAACATCCGGAAGAAGCCGGGGAAAGAGGTCCTGCCGGCAGGCTCGTGACGCGCGTAGTGGCGGCAGAGGACTACAGAAGAGAAAAAGGACAGGCGGCCTTTGATCTTGACAAGCTCCTTGAAGGGGCGGAGGGCAGGGCGTTCTGCCGTGATCCCGAAGAACTGGCGGGAGCCATTGAGCTGAGGTACAGAAGCGAGGGCGATTACATGATGCTGTCAGGCGGTAAAAAGAAGGTAAAAAAGCTTATGACCGATATGAAAATACCGTCATTCGAGAGAGACAGAATACCTCTCGCAGCTCTGGGAAGAGAGGTTCTGTGGCTCATGTGGAGTGGGAAGGAAAGGTTTGCCGAAGTCTACGGAACGGATGAAAACACCGAAAGGGTGTTGACGGTGAAGGTTATGTGAAATGCCTTTGAAAAAATATTTGCCGCTATTGAAAAACATTGGCTTTAATGCTAAAATTACTTAGTTAATTTGTTTGAATTTAACAAAAATTAATTGCGCCGAAAGGCGCGGGAGGAAATAGCTTGAAAAGAGTTACGAGAAACATTTGGATATACGTGATAATATTCGGCCTTGTAATTGCCATGGTGTGGTTTTATAACAGCGATGCCCCTACAGATGAAAGGGAGATAAAGACCTCCACCATGATAAAGCATCTGCAGGAGAACGAAGTAGAAGATATAAACGTAACGGAAACAAAGCTCACGGCAAAGCTCAGATCGGGAGAAACGGTGTATTCCTATGTGAACAGCACCGTTGATCTGACATATATATACGATCAGTATATAATACCTCAGGTAAACGAAGGGAATCTGGCTCTGGAAAGCGACGAGCCTGAGACCCAGTCCATATGGCTCAGCCTGCTGCCTACTCTTCTCATGATAGGCATCATGGTGGTGTTCTTCATAATGATAATGAATCAGAGCGGAGGCGGAGGCAAGGCCATGTCCTTCGGCAAGAGCAGAGCCCGTCTGCAAAAGGACAGCGAGCTCAAGAAGATCACATTCAAGGACGTAGCCGGACTCAAAGAGGAGAAGGAAGAGCTGGAGGAGATCGTGGATTTTCTCAAGCATCCTGCAAAATATAACAACCTGGGGGCAAGGATACCAAAGGGCATACTCCTTGTAGGCCCTCCGGGAACAGGTAAGACGTATATATCCAGGGCAACTGCCGGAGAAGCGGGCGTACCTTTCTTTACCATAAGCGGATCGGATTTCGTGGAGATGTTCGTAGGCGTCGGAGCCTCAAGAGTCAGAGATCTCTTTGAGCAGGCGAAGAAAAACGCTCCGTGCATAGTGTTCATAGACGAGATAGATGCTGTGGGAAGAAAGAGAGGCGCAGGCCTCGGAGGCGGTCACGACGAAAGAGAGCAGACTCTCAACCAGCTATTGGTGGAGATGGACGGATTCGCGGAGAACACAGGCATAATCATACTGGCCGCCACAAACAGGCCGGACGTCCTGGACCCCGCCCTGCTGAGACCGGGCAGGTTCGACAGACAGATAGTCATAGGCATCCCTGACATAGTGGGAAGAGAAGAGATATTCAGGATACATTCGAGAAACAAGCCTCTTGACAAGAGCGTCGATCCAAAGGTGCTGGCGAGAAGAACGCCGGGATTCACGCCTGCCGACATTGAGAACATGCTCAACGAGGCGGCTCTTCTGGCAGCCAGGAGAAACGGCATCAAGATAAGGATGGAAGAGATAGAGGAAGCCATAACAAAGGTAATAGCGGGACCTGAAAAGAAGAGCAGGGTCATAAGCGAGGAAGAGCGGAAGCTCACCGCCTATCATGAAGCGGGACACGCGGTGGTTGCCCACGTACTGCCTAAGACGGATCCTGTCCATCAGGTGACAATAATCCCTAGAGGAAGGGCCGGAGGATTCACGATGATCCTTCCGAAGGAGGATAAGTATTACGGCACAAAAGAGACCATGCGCGAGCAGATAATACATCTGCTGGGGGGACGTGTGGCTGAGATGCTGACCCTTGACGATATAAGCACCGGAGCCAGCAACGATATAATGAGGGCAACGGAGATCGCCAAGGACATGGTGACAAAGTACGGCTTCAGCGAAAAGCTGGGACCTGTGAACTACAGCTCATCAGACGAGGTGTTCCTAGGCAAGGATTTCTCGACGAGAAAGAATTACTCGGAAGAAACGGCATCGGAAATAGACGAAGAGGTAAAGGCCATAATAGAAGAGGCGTTCCAGGCTGCCAGGACGATACTGACAGAGCATCTTGAGGAGCTGAAGCTGGTGGCTGAAGGGCTGCTTGAGGTAGAGACACTCGACAACAGGCAGTTCGAGCAGCTTTACAACAGGGAGAAGACTCCGGAGCAGCTGGCGGAAGATCTTAAAGAGGAGCTGGAAAGAAAGAAGGAAAAGGATAAAAAAGAAGCGGCCGAATCCAGGAAAATGAGAAAGCGTGAAGCTGAGCTGGAAAGAGAGAGGATGCTGGAGGAGGCAATGGCCGTTGCCGATGAAGAGAACAGGAAGGGAAAGAAGCGAAAGCTCAGGACCACTGTCATGACATACGATGATGTGACAAAGACGGCAAGGCCCGTTGATCCTGAAAGCCTCTCAGGCAGACATGAGGACGAAGCGGTGGACCCTGCCGATGACGACGAGGTGAGGGATCCGTACTTTGACGATGACGACGACATGCCTACGGAGGAGGAGCTTGCCGTTTACGATACGGACTATCTCAACGACGATGAAGATGAAGCCGGTGAAGAGACTTGCGATGAGGATGAAGATGAAGCCGGCGAAAATGACAAAGACAAAGAGGAGAATGACAGGTAATGAAGGTTACAGTCGCGGACTGTCTGGAACTGGACGTTTTTAAAGAGGCGGAGGTTCTGGCCGGAAAGGTCAACTTAATAAACGAAGTGAGATCTGTATCCGTCCTGGATATTCGCGATGAAAAGGATATCGGGCTTTACGCGGGAGATCCCGGAGAGATACTCCTTACAGGCTTCCTGGGATTCAAGGACGACGTAAAAAAGCAGTGCGCCATGGTAAGGAAGATAGCGGAGAAGGGATGCGCGGCTCTGGTGGTCTGCTATGTGGGCAGAGGGATAAAATTTATCGATGGAGATGTTATAGAGGCGGCAGAGGAAACGATGCTGCCCCTTGTGTTGTTGCCGGAGTCGATGGGATATTCCCGTGCCATAACCGAGATCATGGACAAGGTGCTGTACGGAGACAATTTCAGAAACAGCCTGATAAGCAACACTGTGTTCCATCTTCTGAATTTTGAGAAGCACAGCAATTTTCAGTCAGCAGTCAGGGAAGCGGCAATAAACAATGATTTTCAGCTTATAATACTCAGCGAGGATTTCAACCCCATACTCACTGTGGAGACAAGACACAAGGCCACCATAGCAGATGCCATAAAGCTGGGCAAAGAGCGGAATGTGGAGAGCAATTCCAAGGTCTATACCATGATAGACGTGAACGGAGTGCTTACATACTGGGGCCCTGTCACCATAAACAACGAAAAATATTACATGTTCATAGTTGATAACGAGGATTCATATACAGCAGGCGAGATAACCAAGCTGGCCGAGATAATAGAGCTGGCCATGGGTATGTGGAAGTATACTCCGGAAAGGGATGCCAAGGCGGAGTTCATAAAGGCCCTCATAAGGGGCAACAAGAGCCTGGCATACACTCTCAAGGATGAGGCCAGGATAAGCGGCGATGATATACTGAGCGTCTTCTTTTCAAAGGGCATAGGGCTTGAGACGGAGAGCCAGATATTTTCCGAATTCGAGAAAGAGGAAGATCTCAACATAATGAAGATCACAGAAGGCGACGAGACGTACGGCATGATACTCACATACGGAGACGAGGAGCCGGGAAAGGATCTTAAGAACAGCTGCGTAAGACTTTTCAACAAACTGAAGGGAAACAAGAAGGCGCGGGTATTCCATGTCACGGGCCTGAACGGTATCGAAGGCGCGGGAGACGCATACAGGCTCATAAGCGAGAGCTGGTCATTTGTGCAGAATGTGTTCCCGTACAAGAGGGTCTTCACAAAGTACGAGCTGACGCTTGTGAGCAACTGCATAAACATCCAAATACAGGGAGGGTTTGTAAAGAAAAACTACATGGAGCTTCTGGATCCGTTCAAGGAAGCCGGAGAAAGCAAGGGCAGGCAGCTCCTGGAGACTCTTGAAACCTTTGTTCTGGATGCAGGCATGAACAGCGGCAAGACTGCGGAGTTCATGGGGATACACGCCAATACGGTCCAGTACAGGCTCAAGAAAATAAACGAGATGCTGGGCGTGGAGATAACAGGCAACAGAGTCATACCGGGGCTGACCATGGCTCTGGCCCTGAAGCGGCTTGAAAGAGTCGTGAGCTGACTGATATAAATTAAAACTGTTTATAAAAAGGAGAGAGAAATGTACTTTAATTATCTTGAAAAAGCCGATCCGGAAATAACTGCAGCCATAAAGCGCGAGATCGATCGACAGGAAACGAAGATCGAGATGATAGCTTCCGAAAACTTTGTGAACTATGAGATAATGGAAGCGGCCGGCAGCGCTCTTACCAACAAATACGCTGAAGGGTATCCGGGAAAAAGATATTACGGAGGCTGTGAGTTTGTAGATGAAGTCGAAGCTCTGGCAATAGAAAGAGCAAAGAAGATATTCGGAGCCGATCACGCCAATGTGCAGCCGCACTGCGGAGCAAACGCCAATACGGCGGTATACCAGGCTGTGCTTGAATACGGAGATCACGTTCTGGGCATGGATCTTTCAAACGGAGGACATCTCTCTCACGGATCCCCTGTGAACATCTCGGGAAAATCGTATAATTTCGTTTCATACGGCCTTGATCCCGAAACGGAAAAAATAGATTTTGACAATGTGAGAGAGCTGGCTCTTAAGCATAAGCCTAAGCTTATAGTCGCAGGAGCTTCAGCATATCCGAGAACCATAGAGACAGATAAATTCAGAGAGATAGCCGATGAAGTGGGAGCCATCCTCATGGTGGACATGGCGCACATAGCGGGACTTGTAGCTGCGGGACTCCATCCAAACCCAATGGAATACGCGGACATAGTTACAAGTACTACCCACAAGACGCTCAGAGGACCGAGAGGCGGTCTCATCCTCTGCAAAGAGAAGTATGCCAAGGCCATAGACAAGGCAATATTCCCGGGAACGCAGGGCGGACCTCTCATGCACATAATAGCCGCAAAGGCGGTATGCTTCAAGGAAGCTCTCGATCCTGAATTCAAGGTATATCAGCAGCAGGTAATCGATAACGCACAGGCGCTGGCAAAGGCTCTTACAGACAAGGGCTTTGAGCTGGTTTCCGGAGGAACGGACAATCATCTCGTACTGGTGAAGCTGGTAAACAAGAATATCACAGGCAAGAGAGCAGAGAACCTTCTTGACGAGGCCAACATAACCACCAACAAGAACGCCATACCTAACGATCCGGAGAGTCCTTTCATAACAAGCGGACTTCGTCTCGGAACACCTGCCATGACAAGCAGAGGCTTCAAGGAGGAAGACGTTGTGAAGACGGTAGAGGCCATAGCTCTCGTGATAGACAATCCTGATGATCCTGCGGCAATGGAAAAAGCAAGGGGCATAGTGAAGGAGCTTACGGACAAGTATCCTCTTCACAAGAACTTCAGAGGATAGATCCCGGGACATATGGGCGGGGATCCCCGGGAGCAGGCTCTTACAAGGGGCAGAGCTCCTAATGAATAATGTATACAAACAAAAAGCAAGTTGCAAAGGATAATTTCATACTGTATATTAAGAGTGGTATTTTCTATACTGATTGAGATTAATAAACATCCCAAATACTATAAGGAGGAAGCATAATGAACAAGCTTGAAGAACTCCGCAACATGAAGGAAAAGTTACTGCAGGGCGGAGGCGAAAAGAGGATAGAAGCTCAGCATGGCAGAGGCAAGCTGACGGCAAGAGAAAGACTGGCTATCCTTTTTGACGAAAACAGCTTTGTGGAAACAGACACTTTCGTAAAGCACAGATGCACCAATTTCGGCATGGATGAGAAGGATATGCCGGGAGACGGCGTTGTAACAGGCTACGGCCAGGTGGACGGAAGACTGGTATTCGCGTTCGCTCAGGATTTCACCGTGAGCGGCGGATCCCTCGGTGAATATCATGCTGAGAAGATCGTGAAGGTTCAGAACATGGCTCTCAAGATGGGAGCGCCTGTAGTCGGCCTGCAGGATTCAGGCGGCGCGAGAGTGGAAGAAGGAGTTGCCGCCCTTTCGGGATTCGGCAAAATATTCCACAACAATACAATCTCTTCGGGAGTGATCCCGCAGATATCGGTCATCATGGGACCTTGCGCGGGAGGAGCCGTATATTCTCCGGCCATAACCGACTTTGTGTTCATGGTAGACAAGACCAGCCAGATGTTCATAACCGGGCCTGAGGTAATAAAGACCGTTACAGGCGAAGAGGTGACCTCCGAACAGCTTGGCGGAGCCATGACGCACAACACCATAAGCGGCGTAGCCCACTTTGTAGGCAAGAATGACGAAGAAACTCTTCTTATGGTGAGAGAGCTTCTCAGCTACATGCCTTCAAACAACATGGAGACAGCGCCTGTATACGCCTGCGACGACGATATAAACAGGATGATACCTGAACTGAACGATATCATACCTGACAATCCTAACAAGGCGTACGATATGTATGACGTTATAACGAAGATAGCCGATAACGGCAAGATATTCGATATAATGCCTCACTATGCCAAGAACATAATAACATGCTACATAAGGCTGGACGGAGCCACTGTAGGCGTTATAGCCAATCAGCCTAAGTTTGGCGCGGGATGTCTTGATATAAACGCTTCGGATAAGGCGGCTCGCTTCATAAGAAGATGCGATGCCTTCAATATTCCTCTTCTTACTCTGGAAGATGTTCCCGGATTCCTTCCTGGAACAGATCAGGAGTACGGCGGCATAATACGTCACGGAGCAAAGATGCTCTACGCTTACTGCGAAGCCACTGTGCCTAAGGTGACCGTTATCCTGAGAAAGGCTTACGGCGGAGCTTACATAGGCATGTGCAACAAGGAGCTGGGAGCCGACATAGTAATGGCATGGCCTACGGCCCAGATAGCAGTAATGGGCGCTTCGGGAGCCGTAAACATCATCTCGTCAGTAAAGAAGGAGATAAAGGCTGCTGAAGATCCTGACAAGGTAAGGCAGGAAAGAATAGACGAATACGAAGAAAAGTTCAACAATCCTTACAGGGCCGCGGAACTTGGATATGTAGAGGACGTTATAGAGCCAGCTGAATCGAGACAGAGAATAATAAGCGCTCTCGATATGCTGAGCACAAAGAGAGAATCATTACCTGCCAAGAAGCACGGTAATATTCCGCTGTAGGAGGTGGCATAATGGGTTTAATGGACATGTTCGCAAACCCCGAAACATTTACTGAGCTCTCTCTGGGAGACAAACTGGCGGGTTCGGGAATAACAGCTATGATGGGTATGGGAGTTACGTTCCTTGTACTCATAATACTCTGGATATTCATAGCCATAATGGGCAGAGTAGTAAGTTCTGTAGAGAAAGGAGATAAGGCGTCGGAAGAGACAAGAGCCGCCGCCACGCCCTCGGTAGCCGCAGTGACAACAGATTCAGATTCAAAGGATGATTTGATCGCGGTTATTGCGGCAGCTATAGCAGCTTACGAAGGAAGCGGAGGATCCGGTAATCTCATAGTGAGAAAGATCAGCAGGGTATCGGGAGAGATAACCCCCTGGTCCAACGCAGCCAGAGAAGACTGCATAGAAAGCAGAAAGTTTTAAGACAATTTAAGACAAAGGGACAATCCTAATATATTATCGAAAGGAACTTGATAAAATGAAAAAGTATAATATCACCGTTAACGGTACAACATACGCGGTTGAAGTAGAAGAAGCGGGAAGCGCTCCTGCTCCTGCCCCTGCCCCTGCCCCTGCAGCACCTGCAGCGGCAGCTCCTGCTCCTGCGGCAGCTCCGGCAGCAGCACCTGCTCCTGCCCCTGCCCCTGCAGCACCTGCAGCGGCAGCTCCTGCGGCAGGCGGAGCCGGAGATCTCACTGCTCCTATGCCGGGAACCATCCTGGACGTAAAGGTAAGCCCGGGACAGGCTGTTAAGGCAGGCGACACTCTGCTCATACTGGAAGCAATGAAGATGGAGAACGAGATCGCTGCCCCTAACGACGCTACAGTTGATACGGTAGCCGTAACAAAGGGAGCCTCCGTAAACTCCGGAGATCTTCTCGTTACATTCAAATAGGGAATTCCAATACAGGAAAATTGCCGTTGATTTTGTTTTGTAAAGAAAAACATATCATGGTATAATGAGGGCGGTCTTACTGACCGCCTTTTCTGTTAAAGAGAAGTAAGTATCATAAAAAAGGAGAAAACTATGCTGCTGGCATTTGACGTAGGCAACAGCAATATCGTGCTGGGAGTCTTCAGAGAGGGACAAATGGTCACAAGCTGGAGACTCAAGACAGACAACAACAAAAGCGCCGATGAGTACGGCATGATAATAAGTCAGCTTTTTAAATACGAGGGACTGAAGGAAAAGGAAGTCAAGGATGTTATCATATCAACGGTCGTGCCTTCCGTACTGTATACGCTTCAGCATCTTTCGATGAAATACTTTCACCGCAAGGCAATAGTGATAGGGCCGGGGATAAAGACAGGACTTGTTGTAAAATACGATAACCCCAAGCAGGTGGGCTCTGACAGGATCGTAAACGCTGTGGCAGCCTATGCGAAATACGGGGGTCCTCTCATAATAATAGATTTCGGTACAGCCACCACGTTCTGCGCTGTTTCCGAAAAAGCCGAATACATCGGAGGAACGATAGCTCCGGGATTGAAGATCTCATCGGAAGCTCTTTTTGAAAAGACGGCCAAGCTTCCAAAGGTAGAGCTCGAGGAACCGGGCTCCGTGATATGCAGGAACACCATAAACAGCATGCAGTCCGGTCTTGTATACGGCCATATGGGCATGGTCGACTATATAGTAAAGAAAATGAAAAAAGAGCTTCAGGAGTACTCCTCCGCTGAAAGCGAAGTGAAGGTAATAGCCACGGGAGGACTCGCTACCCTCATAGATTCCGGAATAGACTGTATAGATCATGTTGACAAGATGCTGACCCTTGAAGGGCTTGAGCTCATATACAGAAAGAACAAGAGGTCAAAGAAGTGCGATGAAAGACAGGATCGCACTGTGAAAAACGGAGAGGCGGAATATGAGGAAGGCTCCATTGAAAATAGGTGATATCATACTGGACACACCTTTTCTGCTGGCGCCGCTGGCAGGTATAACGGATATATCCATGAGGCTCCTGTGCATGAAGCAGGGAGCCTCTTTGGCGTTCACGGAAATGGTAAGCGCAAAGGGGCTGTGGTACGGAGACAGGAAGACGGAGATACTCCTCAGGACAGGGGAGGAGGAAGGCTCTGTGGGATTTCAGATATTCGGGAGCGACCCAGAGATAATGGCATTTGCGGCAAGGGCTCTGAGAGACAGAGAAAACCCCGTACTCGATCTCAATGCCGGATGTCCGGTGCCGAAGATAGTGAAAAACGGAGAAGGCTCCGCGCTCTTGAAAAGTCCGGATATTTTTTACGACGTTGTGGAGGCTATGGTAAAAAACGCGGGCAAGCCTGTTACCGTAAAGATAAGGAAGGGATTTTACAGGAACGAAAACATTGCCGCGGAGATCGCAAAAGCCGCGGAAGCGGCAGGAGCCGCCGCTGTAACCGTTCACGGCAGGACAAGAGAGCAGTATTACGAAGGCGAGGCTGACTGGCAGACGATAGCTGATGTAAAAAAAGCCGTTCGCGTACCGGTAATAGGTAACGGAGATGTTAAAAGCGGCAGTGACGCTTTACGAATGATGGATGAGACGGGCTGCGACGGAGTTATGATAGCCAGGGGCGCGCTTGGCAATCCATGGATATTCGCTCAGGCGAAAGCTCTCTGGAAGGGTGAAGAGCCTCCTGAACCGCCTTCGGACAGGGAACGGATAGATATGCTCCTTGCCCACCTTGATCTCATATGTGAAAATAAGGGCGAAGATATAGCTGTAAGAGAGATAAGAAAGCATGTGGGCTGGTATGTAAAGGGAATAAAGGGCGCTGCGGCCCTGAGAAGAAGGGTAAATGAAATAACAGAAAAGGACCTTATGAAAAAGGTCATAAGGTCCCTGATAGTATGACGGGCATGCCGTCAGTCTGTGGTGGAAGTCCACAAAGGGCGTAGTTGCAGACGAACCTGAAAGCGACTCCCAAGGTTCATATCGTGAGGTATGGGCGAGAAGAAGGGATAGCGAAATCGTAGCCTGACGAACAGGA
>CAWVKQ010000038.1:0-6120 GCA_963929955.1 Bacillota bacterium | reverse complement strand
GTCAAAGCTGGTGGAACTCAAGGAGCAGGAGCAGAAGGAAAGCCTTGACGAGCTGAAGGGAGACTACAGCCAGATAACCTGGGGAAGCCAGATAAGATCATACGTCTTCCATCCGTATACAATGGTAAAGGATCACAGGACAGGCGCGGAGGTAGGCAATGTCAACGCCGTAATGGACGGAGACATAGACTATTTCATAAACGAAAAGCTTAAGCAGAAGGAGTAGAGCAATGGATTTGACCGCAAAACTGGCGGAGGAGTTCGGACTGAGGCCGTCACAGGCTCAGCAGACAGTAAAGCTCATCGACGAGGGGAATACAATTCCCTTTATAGCCAGATACAGGAAGGAAGCCACCGGCGGGCTGGATGATGTCACGCTGAGGGCAATGGACGAAAGGATATCGTATCTCAGGGGACTTGAAGAGCGTAAGGATGAGGTCATAAGGCTAATAGAGGAGCAGGGAAAGCTCACTGAAAGCCTGGAGACTGAGATCAGACAGGCTCAGGTGCTCCAGAGGGTGGAAGACCTTTACAAACCATACAGGAAGAAAAAAGCGACAAGAGCATCCAAGGCAAGGGACATGGGGCTGGAGCCTCTGGCCCTTGTTTTTCTCGCTCAGGAAAAGACAGAAGTGAGCCCGCGGGATGAAGCTGCGGCTTTTGTGGATGCTGAAAAGGGAGTGGCCTCGGCAGAAGAGGCGGTAAAGGGAGCCTGTGATATAATAGCTGAGATCATATCCGATGATGCCGACATAACGGCCGCTGTGAGAGATAAGACTGCTGCATCCGGGTTTGTGGTATCGGAGGCGGCAGATCCGGAAGAAAAAACGGTTTATGAGATGTACTACGATTACAGGGAACCGGTCTCAAAGATCCCGAACCACAGGATACTGGCCGTAAACAGGGGTGAGAAGGAAAAGAAGCTGAAGGTCAGGATCGAAGCTGACACGAAAGCCATAGAGGAGATAGTTGAAAGCGCCGTAATCACCAATGAGAGCTCCGCCTTTGCGGAACTGCTGAGAGAGACAGTCTCCGATGCGTACAGAAGGCTCATGGCGCCCTCCGTTGAAAGGGAAATAAGGAACGCTCTGACAGAAAGAGCGGAAGCAGAGGCTGTGAAGGTCTTCGCAGGAAACACGGAAAAGCTGCTCATGGCGCCTCCGGTAAGAGGAGCCAGGATAATAAGCATGGATCCCGGTTACAGGACAGGCTGTAAAGTTGCTGTCATAAACGAGACCGGAAAGCTGCTGGCATACACGACAGTATATCCTACAAAGCCGCGTGAAGACGTGGAAGGAACTGAACGGGTCCTGGCAAAGCTGGCGGAAAAATTCCGCGTAAATACCATAGTGATAGGAAACGGCACAGCCTCCAGAGAAACAGAGGAAGTCGTAGCGGATTTTATAGAAAAGAGCGGTAAGGACATAAAATATACCATAGTGAACGAAGCGGGCGCTTCTGTATATTCGGCCTCAAAGCTGGCTGCTGAGGAATATCCCGATCTCGACGTGACTGTAAGGGGCGCGCTGTCCCTTGGGAGGCGGCTTCAGGATCCTCTCGCCGAGCTGGTAAAAATACCGACAAAGAGCATAGGAGTAGGCCAGTACCAGCACGATATAAACCAGTCGCTCCTGGAAAAGACGCTCGACAATGTCGTTGAAGACTGTGTCAACAGAGTGGGAGTCGATGTGAACACGGCTTCTCCGTCTCTGCTTTCGCATGTTGCGGGCATAAATATGTCCACAGCAAGGAACATAGTCTCATACAGAGAGGAAAACGGCCCGTTCAGAGAGAGGAAGGAACTGAAAAAGGTCGCGAAGCTGGGAGAAAAGACATTTGCACAGTGCGCCGGGTTCATGCGCATAGCAGACGGAACAGAGCCTCTTGACAGCACAGCCGTGCATCCTGAGTCATACAAAGCCGCTGAAGCGATGCTGGAGAAGCTGGGTATAGAAAAAGGCGATATAAAAAGCGGCGGGGCATCAGACATAGAGGACAGGATATTGGAGCTGTACGGAGAAGAGAAAAGAGAAAGCGGGAAAAGGATAAAGAATCTTTCCGAGCTGGCCGGTATTTCCGGAAAAAAGAAAAATGACAGGAGCCGTATGGAGGCTGCCGAAAAAAGGCTGAGCAGCGAGCTTTGCATCGGTCTTCCTACGCTTAAGGATATAGTGCAGGAGATGAAAAAGCCGGGGAGAGATCCGAGGGATTCCGCTCCGCCGGTGATATTCAGAAAGGATGTAAGATCATTCGATGATCTGCAGGTGGGCATGGAGCTTGAAGGTACGGTGAGGAATGTTGTGGATTTCGGAGCGTTTGTGGATATAGGGGTGAAGAACGACGGGCTTGTTCATATTTCGGAGATGAGCAGCAGATATATAAAGCATCCGTCCGAGGTTGTATCGGTAGGAGATACCGTGAAGGTAAGGATAATAAAGCTTGATAAAGAGAGGCAGAAGACAGGCCTTTCCATGAAGGTGTGACGAAGAGCCGGGACAGAAGGGTGCAGCAGGACATATACGGTTTTTGTATACAGTATTTATAAACATTGGACTTGTGTTTATATATATATATATGTTATTATTCTAACAGTGATGCATAGGCATCTCTATGTCATTTAAAAAAAGGAGAGACTAAGAAATGGGAACTATAGTTGATACTTTAGTGAAATTCTGGGGTGATACGGGATTTGCGAACTTCACTTACCAAAACGGAATAATGATCATAGTATCATTTGTATTCTTATATCTTGCCATCAGAAGAGGCTTTGAGCCTTTGCTGCTGGTGCCTATCGCATTCGGCATGCTGCTTTCCAACCTGCCGGCGGCGTTGGACGCGAACGGTTTGGGAGGAATGTTCACAGAGCATTACAATATAACGAATTCAGACGAACTCAGTGATGTGGGACTTCTTACGATATTCTACTCACTGAAGCCTATACTTCCTTCTCTCATATTCCTGGGAGTAGGAGCGATGACCGACTTCGGTCCGCTTATCGCCAACCCTAAATCGCTTCTCATGGGAGCAGCGGCACAGCTGGGAATATTCATGGCATTCCTTCTTGCTATTCTCATGGGATTCAACGCTCAGGAAGCCGCTTCCATAGGTATAATAGGAGGTGCTGACGGACCTACGGCCATATACCTTACAAGCAAACTGGCGGATCATCTGCTGGGACCTATAGCTGTGGCGGCATACTCCTACATGGCTCTGGTGCCGATAATACAGCCGCCTATCATGAAGCTCCTCACGACAAAGCACGAGAGAGAGCTGAAGATGGAACAGCTCAGAACGGTTTCACAGAGAGAGAAGATCCTCTTCCCTATAGCTGTTTCGGTAGTAGTAATACTGTTCCTGCCATCGGCTGCATCGCTTATAGGTATGCTCATGCTGGGTAACCTCTTCAAGGAGTGCGGAAAGGTTTCAAGACTTACGGATACAGCAGGAAACGCCATGATGAACATAGTTGTAATACTTCTCGGACTGGCAGTAGGGGCTTCAGCTACAGGAAACACCTTTATCACATGGGGAACCATCAAGATCGTTATACTGGGAGTTATAGCGTTCGCAGTAGGTACGGCAGGCGGAGTTCTTATCGGAAAGATAATGAACGTATTCTCCAAGACTCCTATAAATCCTCTTATCGGATCAGCCGGAGTTTCGGCGGTACCTATGGCAGCCAGAGTATCCCAGATAGAAGGTCAGAAGGCAAACCCTTCAAACTATCTCCTCATGCACGCTATGGGACCTAACGTAGCGGGAGTAATCGGATCGGCCGTAGCAGCCTGCGTAATGCTTTCGATGTTTGGCGGATACTGATACGTTACATAGTAAAAATCTCTAAAATCATTTTTATACACCGCGAAAGACTTGGCGTTCTCATAACACCAAGCCTTTCTCTTTTTTGAGGTTTAAAAGTAACAATAAAAAGGACGCCTGATCGGCGTCCTTATGAGCTTTATGCCGTAGCCGCAAAGCTGCGGGCGGTGTTTTAGTCGATGGAGATCAGCTTTTTCTGCTCCTCCTGCTTTCCGGGCTCCTCCTTTGGAATTACCAGGTGAAGAGTGCCGTCTTTGAAGCTGGCCTTTATGTCATCCTCTGTTACGCTGTCTCCCACATAGAATGTCCTGGAGCAGGAGCCTGTGTAACGCTCTCTGTGGATGTAATTGCCGTCTTCATCCTTTTTGTCGTTGGATTCGTTTTTTGTGGCGGTAACTGTCATATATCCGTCCTTCAGCTCCGCATTGATATCCTCTTTGGCAAAGCCCGGAAGATCTATGTCCATTACGTAGTTGCCGTCCTTTTCTTTGATGTCTGTCTTCATAACGGGCTTGGTTGATCTTCTTTCAAAGAACGGATCCTTAAACATATCGTCAAACAGATCCAAACCGAAATTATTTCTTGGAACTAACATCATATATCATCCCTCCTCATATATTCTCTTTTTTACTCTTTTTTTATCTTTTCCCCTTTCGGTGATTCTATGATAACTCTTTTTGTTAGCACTGTCAAGAGGTGAGTGCTAATTTTATTTATTTAATTTCTCCTGTCTACTACAATATAAATTGGTTAATATACTTAACAACCAGTTAGGTTGTTAGCCATCTTATTGCTTAAGCTGTATAATGATGGGGCAATCGGTATATCGGCTTCCTTTCTTGGACTTACACGTCCGTTTTTAAGACTGATAACCAGCTCCTCATTCGCAGCGTTCGTTTTATGCAGGTTGAACCACTTTCAGTGCGTTCGTGTCACACCACAGTAGATTGAATAGGCAATGAGTAAAGTTGGTATTTATCTTTTGCACTATAAATCTTAAGGAGTGACAAATTTATGAACATGAACGCAGTTGGTATTGATGTTTCTAAAGGTAAAAGTATGGTTGCCATCCTTCGTCCTTTTGGTGAAATTGTTTCCACACCATTTGAAGTCAAGCATACAGTCAGCGGTATTCGCTCTCTTATCGAGCATATCAAAGCCATTGATGGTGAGTCACGCATTGTAATGGAACATACGGGGCGTTATTACGAACCCCTTGTCCGTGAACTCTCACAGGCTGACCTTTTTGTATCTGCCGTAAATCCCAAACTTATCAAAGACTTTGGAGATAATTCCCTCCGCAAAGTGAAGTCTGACAAAGCAGATGCTGTAAAAATTGCTCGCTATACTCTTGACAGTTGGACAGAACTCAGACAGTATAGTCTCATGGACGAAATTCGTAATCAGCTTAAAACCATGAACCGCCAGTTTGATTTTTACATGAAACACAAAACCGCCATGAAGAACAACCTTATCGGCGTTCTTGACCAGACTTATCCCGGTGCAAATACCTATTTTGACAGTCCCGCCCGTGAGGACGGAAGCCAGAAGTGGGTTGATTTTGCAACCACCTATTGGCATGTGGATTGTGTTCGCAAACTGTCTCTTAACGCATTTATCAACCACTATCAAAAGTGGTGCAAACGTAGAAAGTACAACTTCAGCCAGTCAAAAGCTGTTGAAATCTATGAAGCATCTAAGGAGATCGTTTCTGTACTTCCAAAAGACGATTTGACAAAACTAATTATCAAACAGGCTGTAGAGCAATTAAATATGGCTTCTCAGACCGTGGAACAGCTTCGTACCATGATGAATGACGCTGCTTCCAAACTGCCTGAATACCCTGTTGTAATGGCTATGAAAGGTGTCGGTAAATCACTTGGTCCCCAGCTTATGGCTGAGATTGGTGATGTTTCCCGCTTCACTCACAAAGGGGCTATCACCGCCTTCGCTGGTGTCGACCCCGGCGTAAATGAATCCGGTTCTTACGAACAGAAAAGTGTTCCTGCTTCCAAAAGAGGTTCTGGCACTCTTCGTAAAACCTTATTTCAGGTAATGGATGCTCTTATCAAAACCAAACCGCAGGATGACCCCGTATATCTGTTTATGGATAAGAAACGATCACAAGGGAAACCTTACTATGTCTACATGACTGCCGGTGCGAATAAGTTTCTTCGCATCTACTATGGACGGGTAAAAGAATATCTTTCATCGCTTCCGAAATAACCATCTCATACTTACCTTTATTTTAGACCAGCGAATATCGGTGGTCTTATTTCAATGTTCAAAATCCTACATAAA
>CAWVKQ010000037.1:0-4463 GCA_963929955.1 Bacillota bacterium | reverse complement strand
CGCAGGGAGCGATACGCGGGTCATATCCGGAGAAAGCGGCGCCGCCGGACTTGGATTTGCCGCTGCCATTCTCATGGATGACGATGTAAAAGATCTGAGAGAAAGGATCGGACTTGACAGAAACTCGCGCATCCTCTGCATATCCACGGAAGGGGATACGGACAGAGAAAACTACAGGCGCGTCGTCTGGGGAAACATATAGGATACTTAAGGGAAAAGCCCCGCCTCAAACGTGAGGACGGGGCTTTGCTTTAAGGAAGTATGACTTTCTTTGCGTTTCCATGTTTTTTTTACGAAAACTTTCTGCTATAATATAAAGTTAGGAAAGTACGAAAAAATATAAAACAGGAGTACAAAATGTTTGATAAACTTGATTTTATAACGGAGAAATACGACGAGCTGGCAAAGAAGGTATCTGACCCGGAGGTTATAAACAATCAGCCTGTATGGCAGAAGCACGTAAAGGAAATGGGCGAGATGGAGCCTATCGTCAACAAATACAAGGAATACAAGAAGGCCAAGTCGGATCTTGCAGAGGCAAAGGAGATGCTTGAAGAGGGCGACGATGAGATGAAGGAACTGGCCAAGATGGAGATAGGAGATCTGGAGGATAAGATAACAGATCTGGAGGAGGAGCTCAAGATCCTTCTCATACCAAAGGACCCGAATGATGATAAGAATGTTATCCTGGAGATCAGAGCAGGCACGGGAGGGGAAGAAGCAGCCCTCTTCGGAGCTGACCTTCTCAGGATGTACACCAGATACGCCGAGAGAAGGCACTGGAAAACGGAGATGATGGAGATAAACGACACGGGACTCGGCGGCATCAAGGAAGCGGTGATACTCATAAAGGGGAAGGGCGCCTATTCAAGGCTCAAATACGAAAGCGGCGCGCACAGAGTGCAGAGAGTGCCTGAGACGGAATCCAGCGGAAGGATACACACATCTGCAGCCACGGTGGCCGTACTTCCTGAGGTGGATGATGTGGAAGTCGATCTCAACCCCAATGACGTCAGAGTAGACGTTTACAGGGCGTCCGGAAACGGCGGCCAGTGCGTAAACACCACTGACTCGGCCGTAAGACTGACCCATGAGCCTACGGGACTGGTGGTCACGTGCCAGGACGAAAAATCCCAGATAAAGAACAAAGAGAAGGCCTTCAAGGTGCTTAAATCAAGGCTCTACGATCTGAAGATGCAGGAACAGAACAAGGAGATCGCTGATCAGAGAAAGAGCCAGGTAGGAAGCGGAGACAGGAGCGAGAGGATCAGGACGTATAATTTCCCTCAGGGAAGAGTGTCAGATCACCGTATAGGACTGACCCTCTATAAGCTTGAAAACTTCCTGGACGGAGATCTGGACGAGATAATAGACGGCCTCATCACAAACGATCAGGCGGAAAAAATGAAAGCCTTTTAACCTAAAAGCGCGCAGATGCGCAGGATGATGATATGAAAACCTTGATACTTTCAACAAGTGAAAAAGATCTGGAGCAGGCGGCTCATATAATAAGAAGGGGAGGCCTCGTAGCATTCCCCACTGAAACAGTCTACGGCCTTGGAGCGGATGCAATGGATGCGGAGGCTGTTTCAAAGATATATGAGGCCAAGGGAAGGCCGAGCGACAACCCGATGATAGTCCATATATCCAGAGCCAGCGACATGGGACAGCTGACGCCGGCCCTCAGCCCTGATATAGTGACGCTTGTGGAGAATTTCTGGCCGGGACCGCTCACCATGGTACTGAAAAAAAAGCCGGGAGTCCCGGACAGGACCACAGGAGGGCTTGATACGGTCGCTGTCAGGATGCCTGACAGCAAAGCGGCGCTCAGCCTCATATCAAAGGCGGCCTGCCCTGTGGCGGCTCCAAGCGCCAACATTTCAGGAAGACCGAGTCCTACGAGAGCAAGAGACGTCATAGCTGATCTTGACGGTAAGGTGGACGCGATAATAGACGGGGAGGATTGCCGCGTTGGAATAGAGTCCACGGTGGTGGATATGACGGGGGGTGTTCCCACAATACTGAGACCGGGTATAATAACAGCGGAGAGTATACAGGCAGCTCTCGGAAGAGAAGTAGTATACGACGGGGCGCTTCTCGAAAAAGGGCCGATAGAGGGCAGCGATGATTTCAAGCCGAGATCGCCCGGGATGAAATACAGACATTACGCTCCAAAGGCCGAGATGATGGTCATAGAAGGCCGGCGTGACAGGGTAAAAGCCGAAATAGAAAGGCTCAAAGGACTCAACGAGAGGCTGGGGCTCAAGGTGGGCGTCATCCTGTTTGAGGAAAAAGCCTTCATCGAAGCGGCTCATGATTTTTTCGCGCGGCTGAGAGATCTTGATAATGAGGATGTCGATCTGATACTGGCGGGAGCCCTGAGCGATTCTGACGGAGTCGGATTCGCCGTAATGAACAGGATGCTCAAATCCGCGGGATATAATATAGCTAAAGTATAGATAAGGAGACAGCACATGAAGATAGCAGTTGCCAGTGATCACGGCGGATACCGCCTGAAGGAAAAAATAAAGGAATATCTTAAAAGCAGGGGAATAGATACCATCGATCTTGGTACGGATTCCGAAGAATCGGTGGATTATCCTCTGTACGGGAAAGCCTGCGCTGAGGCGGTGGCTTCAGGAAAGGCGGACAGAGGCATAGTATGCTGCGGCACGGGAATAGGGATTTCCATAGCCGCCAACAAGGTGAAGGGTATAAGGTGCGCTCTCTGTACTGATGTCAACATGGCGGAGATGACAAGGAGGCACAATGATGCCAACATGCTGGCCATGGGCGGCCGTATCACTGACGACGATACGGCTCTTAAGATAACGGCGGCATGGCTCGATACGGAGTTTGAGGGCGGAAGGCACCAGAGAAGGGTAGATATGCTCAACGACATGTAATCAGCTGTTTAAGGGGCTTAAAATGTTACTACAAAATCAATATATAATCAAAGGTAAGAGAAAGGCAGGTACAAAATGAGCAATGTATACGTATTTGATCATCCGCTGATCCAGCACAAGACTGCGATGATAAGAAAGAAGGAGACGAGCGTAAAGGATTTCAGAGAGCTCGTCAAGGAGATCGCCATGCTTATGGGATACGAAGCCACAAGGAAGCTTCCTCTCAAGGAGGTGGAGATCACTACGCCTATCTGCGATACAAAGGTCAATATGCTCAAGGGCGAGGATATAGCCATAGTTCCTATCCTGAGGGCAGGGCTCGGTATGGTTGATGGTATGCTGGCTCTTGTTCCCAATGCAAAGGTAGGCCATATAGGGCTTTACAGAGATCCCGATACCCATGAGCCTGTCGAATACTATTGCAAGCTGCCTAATGACATAGATAAGAGAGAGATCTTTGTTGTGGATCCTATGCTGGCTACAGGAGGAAGCGCTTCCGCTGCCATAGATTTTATAAAGGCAAGAGGCGGCAAGAAGATAATATTCATGTGTCTCATAGCGGCTCCTGAAGGTATAGAGGTGCTTCAGAAGGCTCATCCTGACGTTGATATTTTCATAGCTGCCAAGGACGAGAAGCTGAACGAGAACGCTTATATCGTTCCGGGACTTGGAGATGCCGGCGACAGGCTTTACGGTACAAAGTAATGGCCGCCTTCAGAGATCCTGCTCTGTTTGTGAACCGACCTCGTGACGTAAGCGGGGAAATGTAGGGATGCGGAACATGCCGCACAGCTTTTCCGGGAGGACAGAGGACAGGAGCCCGGAAAGCTGCCTGCTCATATATCTGAAAGCTGTTACGAAACGAGGAATTGGAGGAAAACAGAAATGAAATACGATTTTATACCTGACAGCGTAAGCAGCCATACCAATGTTTACGATGTCCTTAAGGAAAGAGGCTTTATAGAGCAGACCACGGATGACGAGGCCATAAGAGAGCT
The DNA here is from genome assembly GCA_963929955.1 of Bacillota bacterium. Taxonomy (GTDB): domain Bacteria; phylum Bacillota; class Clostridia; order Peptostreptococcales; family Anaerovoracaceae; genus Lentihominibacter. Next base: position 559 of record CAWVKQ010000037.1, on the reverse strand, counting down.
GCTGGAAAAAGAAAAGATAAGGTTTTACATCGGATTCGATCCTACGGCAGACTGCCTTCATGTTGGCCACTTCATGCAGGTCATAATAATGATGTATATGCAGAAGTACGGCCATACCCCTGTGGTTCTCGTAGGCGGCGGTACCGGCATGGTGGGGGATCCTTCCGGCAGGACCGATATGCGTCAGATGATGACCATAGACACCATAGAGCACAACTGCAACAGATTCAAAAGCCTCTTTGACAGGTTCATAGATTTTGACGACGAATGGAAGTACGAGGGCAATGACGGAGTATACAGACCCGGCAGGGAAAACAAGACTCCCGAACCGGGAAAGGCTGTGGCGGTCAATAACGCCCACTGGATAAGATCTCTCAACTACGTTGAGTTCATAAGGGAAGTCGGAAGGCATTTCAGCGTAAATAACATGCTGAGAGCCGAGTGCTTCAAGCAGAGAATGGAAAAAGGCCTTTCGTTCCTGGAGTTCAACTACATGCTCATGCAGAGCTACGACTTCATGGTAATGGCAAGAGACATTGACTGCAGGATGCAGTTTGGG
>CAWVKQ010000036.1:0-13281 GCA_963929955.1 Bacillota bacterium | reverse complement strand
GGTCATCGACATATATCCTGCCTAACATACAAAAATAGAAGAATCTCGTCCTATTCTCCTAAGGACAAGCCCCCTTTCGAAGAGCTATAATCTTAATATAGTATTTTCGGAAAGGGGTTTTTTTGTGGAAGTGAATTTTAAGGTTTCCGGACATGTGCTCATTGCCTGCGTAAAAGGCGATGTTGACCATCATACTGCCGCGCGGCTGAGAAATCAGGTGGACGGCACCATGAAGGAGCACGGCTGCAGGGATATTGTGCTGGATTTTTCGGATGTGGATTTCATGGACAGCTCGGGAATAGGGGTAGTGCTTGGAAGATATAAGAAGCTGGTAAAAAAAGGCGGAAGAGTTTATGTGGCGGGGTGTTCGAATCATATGGAGAAGATCCTCGATATGGCGGGAGTGTTTTCAGTGGCGGGAAAAGCCGCGGACAGCGAAGAAGCTCTGAGCCTTATGGACGGACAGGAACAGATACGCATGGAGGTTTGATGTATATGGACAATGAGATGAAGATGGAGTTCAGCGCCCTGGCGGAGAACGAAGCCTTTGCCAGAGGCGCGGTAGCTGCCTTTATAATGTCTCTCGATCCCACGGTGGAGGAACTGACAGAGATAAAGACAGCAGTCTCGGAGGCTGTGAGCAACAGCATAATCCACGGCTACGGAAACATAACGGACAGGAGCAAAGCCGCGGTCACCGTGGAATGCAGAACGTTTACCGGTGGAAAGGTAGTGATAAAAGTAGAGGATCAGGGATCGGGGATAGAAGATGTGAAAAAAGCAATGGAGCCTCTTTTTACCACAGGGGACGGAGAGGAACGGTCCGGAATGGGTTTTACCGTAATGGAAAGCTTTACGGACAAGCTTAATGTCATATCGGAAAAAGGCAGGGGGACCACTGTCATAATGACAAAGTATCTGGATACCGCAAGTGGAATATAGATACGTACCAAGGGCAAAAGAAGATACATACAGGCTTATAGAGAGGGCGCAAAGCGGTGATGCGGAAGCGAGAGAGGAGATCGTGAGTCAGAATATAGGGCTTGTAAAAAATCTGGCCATGAAGTACGCTTCGGGATATTATGAGCCTGATGATCTGATGCAGGTGGGATTTGTAGGCCTTGTAAAGGCCATAGACAGATTCGATACCGGCTTTAACGTTATGTTTTCCACCTATGCGGTCCCGATGATATTAGGTGAGATAAAACGTTATCTCAGAGATGACGGAAAAATAAAAATGAGCCGTCAGATGAAGACGGAAATAAAAAATTTAAAGAATATACAGCAGGAGTATTATAACAGATACGGGAAAAGTCCAAGGATAAGTTACCTTGCGTCAGCCTCAGGGCTTTCGCCCGAACGGGTGCTGGAGGTCCTTGAAGCCGCGGAATCTCTGGCAAATGTTGAAAGCTTCGATAACGATCAGATGCCGGAGGGGACCAGGGGAGGCGATTATGTAGACGAAGAGGATCAGAATGTGGATATAATGGATCTCAAAGCAGCCATAAGCCATCTCGGAGAAAGGGAGAGGCAGATAATACTGCTGAGATACTTCAGGGATATGACGCAGCAGGAGACAGCCGGTATAGTAGGCATATCTCAGGTACAGGTCTCAAGGATAGAAAAAAAGGTGCTTCAAAAAATGCGAGAGGCCATGGAGGAGGTGTGAGATACGAGATGATCTCAGCCTCATTCACGGCCTTTGCTGCATGATCTATCTGTTTTCTATTTCCGAGAGCTGGGCTTTCACGCTCTCAAATGAGGTGGAGCCTTTTGACTTCTTGGCCTTTATACAGCTCCTTACGGAGATCTTATCATATATATCCTCTGAAAATTCAGGGGAGAAGGACTTGAACTCATCCATGGTAAGCTCGTCGAGGGCTATGCCTTTGTTGATGCAGTAGAGAACCATCCTGCCTATTATCTCATGGCAGTCTCTGAACGGTATGCCTTTGGAAACAAGATAGTCGGCGGCATCGGTAGCGTTCATGTAACCGTACTTTGCAGCCTTTTCCATGTTTTCGGCCTTTACCTTCATTGTAAGTATCATCTCTGTGAAGATGCTTACCGAAGCCTTGACCGTATCTGCGGCATCGAACACAGGTATTTTGTCCTCCTGAAGATCCTTGTTGTATGCGAGAGGAAGCCCCTTGCATATGGTGAGGAGGCTCATAAGGTCGCCGTATACGCGGCCGCTTTTGCCTCTTATGAGCTCAGCCATATCGGGATTCTTCTTCTGAGGCATTATGCTGCTGCCTGTGGAGAAGGCATCGTCGATTTCTACAAAGCTGAATTCCACGGAACTCCACAGTATGAGCTCCTCGCAGAACCTTGACAGGTGCATCATTATTATGGAGCAGCAGCTTATGAACTCTATGGCAAAATCCCTGTCAGCCACGGCGTCCATGGCGTTTGGGAGTACGCTTGCAAAGCCCAGCTCCTCAGCGAGGAAATCCCTGTCAGTATCATATGTGGTCCCTGCCAGAGCGCCGCTGCCGAGAGGCAGCCTGTCGATGCGGCAGAGGCAGTCAGCCAGCCTTTCTCTGTCTCTTGAAAACATCTGGTAATAGGCCAGGAGGTGGTAGGCCAGTGTCACAGGCTGGGCGCGCTGCAGGTGAGTGTATCCGGGCATCACCGTATCGGTATGCTCTTTTGCCAGCTTTTCGAGAGCAGCGAGAAGATCTTCGAGAAGGCTGTCGACAGCGGCAGTCTCCTTCTTCAGATAGAGTCTGATGTCAACGGCGATCTGATCGTTCCTGCTTCGTGCAGTGTGGAGCTTTTTGCCGGTGTCGCCGATCCTTTCGGTGAGGATCGTTTCTATATTCATATGTATGTCTTCGGCCTCTACGGTAAATTCCACCTTGCCGTCCTCTATATCGCGGAGGATATCGCCCAGCGTTTTCACGATGAGATCAGACTCCTCCTCTGATATTATTCCCTGCTTTCCAAGCATCCTGGCGTGAGCTATGCTGCCCTGTATGTCCTCTTTGTAAAGCCTCTGGTCAAAGTCTATGGAAGCGTTGAATTCATCAGCGGATGAACTCGCCTCCTTTGAGAACCTTCCTTTCCAAAGTTTCATGGCTCTTTGCTCCTCCTTCAATAGTCTGTTTCTGTATGGCCCTTATCTTAAGCGGCAGCGAGAAGAGGTTTATGAAGCCTTCTGCGTCGCTCTGATTGTATACGTCGTCCTTGCTGAATGTGGCAAACTCCTCGTTGTAGAGAGAGTAAGGCGACTTTCTGGCGGCAACTGTGGCTCTTCCCTTATAGAGCTTCATCTTTACCGTTCCGGTGATCTGCTCCTGGGTAACATCCACGAAAGCGCTGATGGCTTCACGGAGAGGAGTGAACCAGAGGCCGTCGTAAACAAGCTGGGAGAACTTCTGAGCAACGATGTTCTTGTACTGGGTGGTGTCCCTGTCAAGGATGAGCTGCTCAAGCCCTGCATGCGCCGCAAAGAGGATCGTGCCTCCCGGAGTCTCGTAAACGCCTCTTGATTTCATTCCCACAAGACGGTTTTCTATGATGTCTATGGTCCCTATGCCGTTCTTGCTTCCCAGCTCATTGAGCTTTGTGAGGAGAGAGACAGGATCCATTTTTTCGCCGTCCAGCGCAACGGGAACGCCCTTTTCAAAATCTATGTCAACATAGGTGTCTTCATCGGGAGCTTTTTCCGGAGGAACGCTGAGAACATGGATCGTATCAAGGTGTTCGTTCCAAGGATTCTCAAGCTCGCCTCCTTCGTGGCTTATGTGCCATATGTTCTCATCGCGGCTGTATATTTTTTCTTCTGTCTGGTTGATTGGAATGTTGTGAGACTTCGCGTATTCTATGAGCTCCTCTCTGGACTGCAGATCCCAGAATCTCCACGGTGCTATTATCTTTATGGCAGGGTTCAGGGCCTTTATGGTCGTCTCGAAACGAACCTGGTCATTGCCCTTTCCCGTACATCCGTGGGCTATGTAGAAGGCGCCTTCTTTTTCTGCTATTTCCACAAGCTTCTTTGCCATGAGAGGTCTTGCCATGGAGGTGCCAAGCATGTATTCGCCTTCGTATATCGCGCCGGCCTTCAGCGTCGGCCATATGTAGCCTGTTATGAATTCCTCTCTTATATCGAGAGTGTAAGCCTTTACGGCTCCTGTCGCCATTGCCTTTTTCTCTATGGCGTCGAAGTCTTCCTTCTGACCTGCGTTGCAGCATACGGCGATCACATCGTAATCATAGTTTTCCTTTAACCACGTCATTATGATGGACGTGTCCAGTCCGCCGGAATAGGCGAGTACAACTTTTTCTTTAGCCATTTTATATCCTCCTGAATATTTTTATAACATATTTCACAGCTGCTTTGTATGCATAACTATGAATAAAAATTTACAATATGTTATTATTATACACAACCGATATGCAATTTCAACCCTAAAAGAATAAAAAAATAAATTTTGTTGCGGGCAGGCGAAAATTAAGAAGACTTTAAATATAAATTATTGTAGAATATAGATGAAGAGGTATGGATGATGAAAATACGACTGGAAGAGAAACATCTGAAATGGGGGCTCACGGCTTTCCTGGTCATAGTATGCAGCACTGTATTTTTCTTCGCTGTATACAGGTTCGATGCCGTGCAGAAGCTGCTGGGGGTATGCGCCTACATACTGACGCCTTTCATATACGGGCTCGTAATGGCATACCTGCTGTGCCCTGTGTATAATTTTACAGTCAGGAGCACTTACAGGCTCCTGAGCGGAGAAAAGCGCAGCTTTCCAAAGGCGCTGACAGTATCAAAGGCCGTTGGGACGACAGCAGCGCTCATAACCATGTTCGTTGTGGTGACGGGCGTGCTCTGGATGATATTACCTGGTCTGGTAGAGAGCATAATGAAGGTTATAAAAATACTGCCGGGAAGCATGGAAGAACTCCAGGTGTGGATAGACGAAAAGCTCGTTCATTTTCCTGAGGCGCAGATCATGCTGGACGGGTGGATAGATCATTTCACCGAAAACGCCGTGGCTTTTGTTACCGAAACGATGCTGCCGGAGTATAGCTCCATAGCCACCCATGTTTCCGAAGGCGTTATAGGTGTGTTCAACATACTGAAAAACATATTCGTGGCCATAATAATATGTGCATATTTCCTCAATATCAAGGATACGTTCGCGGCGCAGAGCAAAAAGATAATAATAGCCCTATTCAGGGAAAGCACCGCAAAGGAAATAATGGAGGGAGCGGCCTTTACGAATAAGACATTCGGGGGATTCATAAACGGAAAGATAATAGATTCCCTCATAGTGGGAGTCATATGCTTTATAGCCATGAGCATATTCGGGTGGGAATATTCCCTGCTCATAAGCTGTATAATAGGTATAACCAACATCATCCCGTTTTTCGGCCCGTTCATAGGCGCCATACCGTCGGCGCTGCTGATACTGATGGTGGAACCGAATCACTGTATACCGTTCCTCATATTCATACTGATACTTCAGCAGTTTGACGGCAATATACTGGAGCCGAAGATACTGGGAGACAGCACGGGGCTCGCCAGCTTCTGGGTGCTTTTCGCAGTGCTGGTGGGAGGAGGACTCTTCGGATCCATAGGCATGATAATAGGCATACCTATATTCGCTGTCATATACGCGTATGTATCCAGACTCATAAACAAAAAGCTGGAGAAGAGAGGTTTTTCGACCGACATAGCGGATTACAGGATAGACAGCTACAGAGTCAGGAGAGAAAAGAAAGAAAGGACAGCCTTAAAGGGCATGTTCAAAGGACGAAAGAGACGGTAAGAAAATGGACATAAAATCTGTAAGAGACAGGCTTGAAAAAGAAGTGGAAAAAAAGAAGATGGAAACGTCTGTTCCCATGAGCAGATATACGTCCTTCAGAGCAGGAGGAAGGGCGGATGTCTTAGTGGAGCCGGAAAGGCCCGAAGACCTCAGGGCGGTACTGGCAATACTCGACGGCGAGGACTGTCCGCACTTTGTTCTGGGAAACGGCACCAATGTGCTTGTAAGAGACGGAGGATACAGGGGCGTGATAGTGAAGATCGGAGACGGTTTTTCATACGTGAGATGCGAAGGCACAAGGCTCATATGCGGCTGCGGGACTTCTGTGTCGTCTGTTTCCAGAGAAGCGGCCGAAAGGGGACTTGCGGGCTTTGAGTTCGCTTCAGGAATACCGGGGAGCATGGGCGGCGCGGTATTCATGAATGCCGGAGCCTACGGAGGGGAGATGGCCGGAGTGCTGGAAAAAGCGCGCGTAGTTTCACGTGACGGGAGCAGGGATTTTTATATGACGGCAGCTGAGCTTCATATGGGATACAGACATACGTTGCTTCACGAGACGGGAGACATAGCCGTGGAGGCTGTCCTGGAGCTTTGCGAGGGAAAAAAAGAGGACATAAAGAGCAGGATGGCCGAGCTTACGTCAAGGCGCAATGAAAAGCAGCCGGTCTCTTATCCCAGCGCGGGCAGCTTTTTTAAAAGACCTGAGGGACATTTCGCAGGGAAGCTGATACAGGACGCCGGGCTTAAGGGGCTTTCGGTGGGCGGAGCGCAGGTTTCGCAGCTTCACAGCGGATTTATAATAAATACGGGAGAAGCAACGGCTTCCGATATACTGCAGCTTATGGAGATAGTGCAGGCGGCGGTCATGGATAAGTTTGGAGTAATGCTGGAACCGGAGGTAAGGATAATTGGAGAATAATTTCAGCGAAACAGCTGACAGATATGTAATGGTGTATGACCTTCACACTCACACCACCTATTCCCACGGGAAGGGATCAGTGGAGGACAATGTCAGACAGGCTATGAACAAATCACTGGAGTTCATAGCCATATCCGATCACGGACCGGGACATCTTTTCTACGGGATAAACAGAAACGATATAGTCAATATGAGAAGCGACGTGGAGAGGATGAACGTCAAATACCAGAACATGAATATAAGGCTCAGCGTTGAGGCTAATATAATAAAGGACAGGAACGGCCTTGATGTAAGGGAAGAGGAATTTGAGGAATTTGATTTTGTCATAGCCGGGTACCATTACGGGCTTTTCGGATGCAGCTGCATCAGGAACTGGCTGTGGAACAAGGGCATCAGGATCGGCGAGGAGTCGCTCAGAAGATCAAATACACAGATGGTTGTAAAGGCGCTGAGAAGCAACGATATAGCGATACTGACACATCCGGGCGACAAGGGCCCCTTCGATATAAGGGAGATAGCCAGGGTGTGCGCGCAGACAGATACTCTTATGGAAATAAACACATGGCACGGACATTTGACGGCAGAGGAGATCAAGATCGCCGCTGAGGAAAAGGACGTCAGGTTCATAATAAGCAGCGATGCCCATACACCCGACAGGGTGGGGGACTTTAAAGAGGGAGTGATCAGAGCTCTGGAAGCGGGGCTTGACCTTTCCAGGATAGTGAACATAAAGGAGAAGAGATGAAAGCAGTTATAGTTACAGGCCTTTCGGGAGCGGGGAAGACGCAGGCTCTCGACTGTCTTGAGGACATGGGTTATTACTGTATAGACAATATGCCGCCGGCGCTCATAAAGAGCTTCATGGATCTTTCCTCAAACGGGAAGGGCATAGATAAAGCCGCCTTTGTTATAGATGTGCGGGGCGGAAAGCTCTTTGAAGATCTCAAGGAGTCGCTTGACGAACTGAGCAGAGAAGGCATTGACTACAGGATACTCTATCTTGAGGCTTCGGACAGGGTGCTTCTGAGAAGGTATAATGAAACGAGAAGGAGCCACCCGCTTTCAGAGGGCGGCACAGTATCCGCGGGCCTCGGAAAAGAAAGAGAGATGCTGGAGACCATAAGGAATGAAGCGGATTATATAATAGACACGTCCAACATGAAGACAGTGCAGCTGTGGGACGAAATAAAACATGTGCTTACTCTCGGCGAGAATCAGAAGACGTTCATGATAAACATAACTTCATTCGGATACAAAAGGGGGACGCCGCTGGCTGCCGACATGGTATTTGATATGAGGTTCATCCCGAATCCGTATTACGTCAAATCTCTCAGATCTCTTACGGGAAATAACGCCAAGGTGAGCCGATACGTGCTGAGACAGCAGATAACTCAGGATTTTCTGGACAAGGCCATGGAAATGATAGACATGCTGGTACCTTTTTATATCAAAGAGGGAAAATACAGCCTGAATATCTGCATAGGCTGCACGGGAGGACATCACAGATCGGTGGCGGTGGCCAACGAGCTGCACAAGAGGCTCCAGGAGCAGGGAAAGAGAACTACTCTCGAACACAGGGATCTTTAGAGAGAGCCTCCGGAAAGAGGGTGAAATAATGTCGTTTGCATCGGAGACAAAGAACGAGCTGGCCAGGATCGTTCCGGAAAAAAAGTGCTGTATGCTGGCCGAAACAGCAGGCTTCATGAGGCTGGCGGGAAGCATAAAGCTGGCGGGCGGAGGAAAGTTCCAGATCGTCATGACAACGCCGAGCCCTGCGGTGGCAAGGCACTATAAGACCATAATAAAGAACTATTTTTCCGTGGATACGGAGATAGAGATGGAGGAAGGGAGCAGGCTGGGAAGAAGACGCGAGTTCGTGCTTTCCATAGGGCCGGAAAATCTCAGCGAACAGATACTGAGAGAAACGGGGATACTCATGGTAAGAGAGGGCATGAACTGTATAAGCGACGGGATATATGACGGACTCATAAAAACGAAGTGCTGCAGAAAGGCGTACCTGAGAGGCGCGTTCCTTGCGGCCGGGACCGTGAACAATCCGGAAAAGAGCTACCACCTGGAAATATCCGCAGCAACTGAAGCGCTTGCAAGGGAGCTGAGAAAGCTCATGAACGGTTTTGTTGATATAACGGCAAGAGTCGTGGCGCGAAAAAAGGGCTTCGGGGTTTATGTCAAGTCCGGAGAACAGATAAAGGACATACTGGCCATAATGGGAGCCACAAACCAGTTTTTCAAATTCGACAACACCATGATGATGAAGGAGCTGAGATCGCAGACATACAGGATAAACAATCTGGACAACGCCAATATAGACAAGAGCCTTGACGCGGCGGAAAGGCAGATAGAGAGCATATTGAAGATCAAAAAAACAAAGGGGCTGCAGATCCTTTCGCCAAAGCTGAGGGAGGCGGCTGAGGCCAGGCTCGATAACCCCGAGCTGGGCATAGAGGAGCTGGGAAGGATGATGTCTCCTCCTCTGTCAAAATCCGGTATAAACAACAGGCTGAGAAAGATAGAGGAAATTGCGAAAAACATATGAGAAGCGTTAATGCAGGAAAAGAGGCGACAGGAAATGGTAAAGCATGAGACCAGGATAAGAGTGCAGTATTATGAGACGGATGCCATGGGCATAGTGCATCATTCCAATTACGTAAGATATTTTGAGACAGCGAGGACAGAGTTTTTCAGAAGCAGGGGATATTCATACGACAGAATGGAAAAGTCGGGTATATATATGCCGGTGCTTTCGGTATCGGTGGACTACAGGACTGCGACTCTCTACGATGAAGAGATATCGGTGACCTGCTGGATAGAGAAGCTGAAAGGAGCGTCCATATCGATAGGATACGAGGTGAGAAATTCCGATACGGGAGAACTGCACGCAAAGGGGTCGAGCAGTCACGGGTTCACTACTCCTGATCTTAAACCGGTGAGACTGAAAAAAGCGGCTCCCGAGATATACGGTGTTCTGAAGGCGGCTGCGGAATGAAGAGGGTGGATGCAGGAGGATTTCGAATAATATGCGTGATCCTCATCATAACAGGGACAGGGCTTGTTTCGACGGCTCTTTATACAATTGCGGGAACGCCGGAAACGGCAGTCTTCCATGCGCCGCGGGCAGCGGAGGGTGTTTTGCAGATACTGGCAGCTGCGGCAGGTCTTGTTGCCCTGAAAGAAACAGGCCGGGCAGGGACGTGTCAGATAGCGGGTATCCTTATGCTTGCCGTTGCTTTCATAACGGCGGCCTGTGATATATTCACCGGACAGGCAGCTGCGTTTATTGCGGCAGGTACGGCGGTAACTCTGACAGAGGCCGTTTTGTATTACCGGATGTCAAAGAAGCTGATGAGCAGCCGTTTCTGGGATGGGATAAAGGCCGCTGAAATGGAGAGCATTCCGGAGGGTACGGGAAAATGGGAAGAAAGAACAGACCCGGGACCTGTAGAAAGCAGCTATGTCATAAGCAGCTCCGGCAGAGAGGAGGGATGCTTCGCCAGGGTGGAGGTCATGGAGCCTGAGCGATTTTTGCGCGAGTACAGAAGGCTGACGGGAAGAAGGCTCAACGGGGATGATCTGAGATCGGTAAAGCACTGCAGCGCCGGCATACTGGGAGAGAGCGTTGCGGGAACCCTGACCTCGCCTCCCGTAAGAGGGATAAGAAACAAAGGCCTCAGCTGCGGGTTTTATATGGACAGGGATGTCCTGATATTTGCAGACTACAGCGGTATGTCATCTTCCATACTCGCGGAGCTGAACAGCGTGATGCCTCTTGAAAAGGAGACTCCCGGACAGGTGCTGTTTGAGTTTCTCGAGTATATTGTAGAGGATGACTTTATGTATCTGGCGGAATATGAGAAGAGACTCGATATACTTGAGGATAATATGACAGACGATGCTCTTGACGTGCCTAAGGATTTTGACGGATTTGTTTCGGAGACGAGGAAGGAGCTCAGGAGCCTTACAGGATATTACAAGCTCCTGCGGGAAGTGGCGGATGTGCTTGAAGAAGCCTTTACGCAGATGGAGGACAACAGGAGCAGACAGCTTTTCGCTTCACTTAGCGACAAGGCCGGGAGGCTTTACGGTGATGCAGCCGATATTGCGGAGTACGCCATGCAGATAAGGGATATATATCAGTCAAAGATAAGCATAAGGCAGAACAAGGTGATGCAGATACTCACCATAGTGACTACCGTATTCATGCCCCTTACGCTGATCACCGGGTGGTATGGGATGAATTTTCACAACATGCCGGAGCTGGGCTCAAGATACGGGTATCTTATTGTCACGCTGGTATCCATAGCTGTCATAGCGGCGGAATTTATAATATTCAAGATAAAAAAATGGTTCTGATGAGAGGCGGGATATGATGGAGAAGGGACAGATACTGGATATACAGGCAGTGGATATGGGATCCGAAGGCGAGGGCATAGGCAGATGGGAAGGCATGGCGGTGTTCATGCCGGGCGCTGTCAAGGGAGATACGGCTACAGTCAGGATCACAAAGGTGAAGAAAAGCTACGCTCTGTCACAGGTCATAGAGATAAAGGAGGCTTCCCCTTTAAGAAGGGGGGCTTTTTCATGTGCGTACTTTGAAAGAGGATGCGGCGGATGCGGGTTCGGGGCTCTGGGGTATGAGGCCCAGCTCGGGATAAAGGAGGCTCAGGTAAGGGAAAAGATCAGGCGTATAGGTAAGGTAAGCGACCCGACCGTAAGATCCATAATCGGAATGGAGGATGGAGATAACGACGGAGGCGGATTTCTGCGATACAGGAACAAAGCGCAGTTTCAGGTAAGGCCGATGCGATCAGGTGAAGAAGGGGAAGCGGGAGAAGACGACGGGGCAAATCCGCCTGCTGCAGTAGGCTTCTACAGAAGAAAGAGCCGCGCCGTCATAGACTGCGCGGACTGCCTGCTCCAAAACGATGCGGCCGTGGCAGCGGCAAATGCTCTGAGGGATTTTATGGAGAGGTTTGCCGTACCGGCATGGGATCCGTCAACCGGCAGGGGGCTCATACGCAATCTAATAGTAAAGTCAGCCGCAAATACAAAAGAGGTAATGGCTGTGACGGTTATAAACGGGAAAAGCATACCTCATGCCGAAGAGCTGATAAGGGCGATGGATGAAGCTGTATATGAGGCGGGAAGCTATCTTGAGAGCTTTGCAATAAATATGAACAGCGGCCCTGAGGGAGAAATAATGGGAGGCAAGACCGTTATTGCTGCGGGAAAGCCAACTATAACGGATATGATGGGAGATCTGAAATTCGAGATATCGCCTGAAAGCTTCTATCAGGTAAATCCGGTGCAGGCCATGCGGCTCTATTCAAAGGTGCGGGATTACTGCAGACTTACGGGACAGGAAACAGTACTGGATATTTACTGCGGCATCGGAACCATAGGGCTTTTCTGTGCGAAGGATGCGGGATTTGTCATAGGCATAGAAAGCGTAAAGGAGGCTGTCCTTGACGCCAACAGGAACGCTGTGATAAACGGCGTGGTGAACGCCCGGTACATAGAGGGGAAGGCAGAGGAGGTCCTGCCGCGTTATATGGGATCATCCGGAGACGACGAGCTGACAGGGCTTATAAAAAAAGCCGATGCTGCCGTACTGGATCCTCCCAGGTCGGGCTGCAGACCTGAGCTTCTTGAGGCTGTGGCAAAAGCGTCGGTAAAAAGGATCGTATACGTTTCCTGTGATCCAGCCACAATGGCAAGGGACATCAGGATACTCGGAGAGCTGGGATATGAGTTCAAAGAAGCGACACCTGTCGATATGTTCCCGAACACAGGCAGTGTGGAGACGGTAGCGCTGCTTTCCCGTAAAAAATGACAGGACGATCAGCGTAAAAGTTGAGTTTGGCGAGGGAGAGGGCAAAGCGTCGTTTGGTAATATCGCTAAAAGAGCCGAGGCGTATAAGCCGAAAGAGCGAGTTACCTACAAGATGATTAAGGAGTACATAGAAGTGAAATACGGCTTCAAGGTACATACTGCTTATATAGCAGAGGTAAAGAGAAGTTTGGGCTTGCCAATGTATGACGCTCCTAATGCAGTAGAAGAATTGAAATATCCTAGGAAGCATCCGACAGCAGAGAAAGTGGAGGCAATTAAAGATGCTTTAAAGCATTTTGAGGTAATATAATAAATTACTATAGAGTGGGGTAAATATATGGGAAACATATTACAACGGCTTATATATAATCTGTCTGCTATGGCTCCTCTATGTTTTATTTTTGCTTTGGTCTGGTATTGGCAAAAAAAGACAATGGCTATTCCATGCATTGCTATAGGTATAGGAATTGGTCTTATTATATTGTTTATGATATCCTTTGCGTATGCAAAAGAGCATCTTGCGCCCATAAAAATAAGAACAAGTGATATAGCCCCTTATGATAGTTGGGTTATCATGTATATAATCACATACATGTTTCCATTTGCAAGTTTGGTAATTAAGGATTTTAATTTGATAATATGTGTTGTTATAGGTGGAGTGTTGATTATGGCAGTGCCATGCGTCAATACGGCAATTCCTAATCCAATATTATTTTTACGAGGATATCATT
>CAWVKQ010000035.1:0-11315 GCA_963929955.1 Bacillota bacterium | reverse complement strand
ATATCGGTATCGACGTTGCCAAATCCAAACACGATTGCTTCATCATTGATTCTGATGGTGTTGTCTATACGGACAATCTCAGGATCAACAATGATCGGGTCGGTTTTAACAAACTTCTCGAAACTATCCTTAATGCCCTTGACGGTGAGCCTGTCGCAAATGCAAAAGTAGGACTCGAACACACCGGCCATTACAGCATCAACATCAAGCGCTTTCTTGAATCCCAAGGCTTTGTCGTTACCAGCTTCAACCCCTTGGAAACGAATGCCTTCCGCAAAGCATCCACTCTTCGTAAAACGAAGACCGATAAATGTGATGCGAAGACCATCGCTACAATGCTCTTCTCCGATGGATCGATTCCTACTTCACCTCCATCTTATCAGATTCAGGAGCTGAAGTCACTCACAAGACATCGTTTTAGACTCATAGGTTATCGCGGAAAGTTAAAGGTTTCTTTTGCACGAATCATTGATGTTGTTTTCCCGGAGTTTCCAGGCTTTGTTTGGTCTGTCAATCAAAAATCATCTCAGCTGCTGCTTTTGGAGCTCCCTACCCCGGATGCCATTGCCGGGTGCCACCTGACACGACTTACCAACCTGATCCGTAAAAGTTCACATGGCAGGTATGGTCGTGAGAAGGCTGTAGCTTTGCGTAATCTTGCTGCTTCGTCCATTGGTCTTTCTGATGAAGCTCTTGCATTTGAGCTGCAGCAGACTATCCGCATGATACAGAATGTGCAGGTAGAAATCGATGCTCTCGACAGGAAAATCAAATCTATTGTCCAAGAGCTTGATACTCCTCTGCTTACCATACCCGGTATCAGCTACACGCTTGCTGCCATTATCTTAGCGGAGATCGGAGATATCAATAACTTCTCCAATCCTTCAAAGTTGCAGGCATTTGCAGGGCTTGATCCATCAACATACCAATCGGGCAAATATACCGCATCATACGCTACAATGGTAAAACGCGGCTCCACATACCTTAGATGGGCTATGTTTCAGGCTGCCCGCCTCGTAGCTATGAGAGACAAAACCTTCGCGGATTACCTGGCGAAGAAGCGTTCCGAAGGAAAACACTTCAATGTTGCTATCAGCCATGTCAGCAAGAAACTCCTGCGAACGATTTTTTATATGCTGAAACATAACGAGGCATTCGTTTCGCAGAGTTAATTCTGATCCTCTGTCTTTTTAAGGCAAGCTTCACTTGTCTGTTTTGTCATGTCGTTATTCAATTCTCAAGGTTCTATGCAATCTTTATTGAAAAATCGCTTGACTTCATATAGTTAGTCTTCTGTATTCCCAAAGCTCTTTTTCGTCCTTTATCTCAAGGCCCCTCTCTCCCGCGAGGGACTCCATGTGATGGGTGAATTCGTGAAGCAGGGTCTCCCTCAGCTCTTCTTCAAGCTCCTTTTCTCCAAGCTCTCCGTATACTTCGAGAAAAGAGCCGTAATATATGTATATCATCCGTCCCATATACGGATCTTCCACATACTCTCCCATGATGAAAAGGTCGCCGTCCTCTGATTCAGGACTTTCAACCGTATCCGGAAGCAGGAGTATCCCTCCGTTGAGTTCTCTGTAAAATTCCGCCGGGAGCCGGCACGCTATCCGATCGAGCATCTCGTGAGCCTTCTCTATGGTTATCATCCCTACCTCTCTTCCTCAGTTCGGTTTTTTCTCAGAAACGGCTGTACGCAGGAACGCCTCCATGGCCTTTACCGGCTCTTCCCTTCCAATGGTAAGCCTTATGTACGGATCCTTTCCTCCGTTTATCATGAGCCTTTCTCCATAGGCTTCTATCAGTCCTGCCATCATACTCTCAGACAGCTTTATATTGTCCCAGAGCTTGAAGATGATCTTGTATCCCTGCTGCATGATCTCCTTTATGCCGAGCTTTCCCGCCATTGACCTTATCTTTGATATCTTTATAAGGTTCACGGTCTCCTTTGGGATATCTCCGAACCTGTCAAGAAGCTCATCCGTTATCTCCATCTCGTCCTCGTCGCTTTCTATGACGGCGATCTTCTTGTACATCTGAAGCCTGAGCACCTCGTTTTCTATATACCTTTCAGGTATTATGGCGGATATAGGAAGACTGAATGCCGTCTCCTCCGCCTGAGGCAGAGGTTCCTTTCCCTTCGCCCTTTCCACTGCCTCCTCCAGCATCTTGCAGTAGAGCTCATATCCCACGTTCAGCATATGGCCCGACTGCTCGGTTCCCAGTATGTTTCCCGCTCCTCTGAATTCCAGATCCTTCATGGCTATCCTGAAGCCTGATCCGAATTCCGTGAAATCCTTTATGGCTCTGAGGCGCTTTTCAGCTATCTCGCTCAGACTCTTATCCTTTTTATACATAAGGTAAGCGTAAGCCATCCTGCCCGACCTGCCGACCCTTCCTCTGAGCTGATACAGCTGCGACAGTCCGAATCTGTCCGCGTCGAGTATTATCATCGTATTCACGTTTGGGATATCTGTTCCCGCCTCTATTATCGTGGTGGCTACCAGTACATTATACCTTCCCTCCGTAAAATCCATTATTATGTCTTCAAGCTCGTTTTCCTTCATCCTTCCGTGTCCCACAGCTATATCCGCCTCAGGCACGAGCGTCTCGATCCTTCTCACCGTCTCGGAGATATTGTCTATCCTGTTATTGAGCACATAGACCTGGCCGCCTCTTGCCAGCTCCTTTTCTATAGCTTCCCTTATGACAAAATCTTCCTGTTCCATAACATATGTCTGCACAGGATATCTGTCCTCCGGCGGTTCTTCTATAAGGCTCATTTCCTTTATGCCGGAAAGTGACATGTGAAGGGTCCTCGGGATGGGTGTCGCAGAAAGCGTCAGTACGTCCACGTTCTGCTTCAGCTGCTTTATCTTTTCCTTGTGCTTTACTCCGAAGCGCTGCTCCTCATCTATTACCAGCAGCCCCAGATCCTTGAACTTCACATCTTTGGAAAGGATCCTGTGAGTACCTATGACGAGATCTACCGTACCGTTTTCTATCCCTTCCGTTATCTTCTTCTGCTGAGAAGCTGTCCTGAACCTGGAAAGCATCTCGACTTTAAAAGGGAATCTTTCGAATCTGTCCTTCATGGTATAGTAATGCTGGTTTGCCAGAAGAGTAGTAGGCACCAGCACCGCGGCCTGTTTGCCGTCTGAAACGCATTTGAAAAGCGCCCTGGCAGCGACCTCTGTTTTGCCGAAGCCCACGTCTCCGCACAGAAGTCTGTCCATCGGCACATCGCTTTCCATGTCTTTTTTTATCTCTTCCGTGCATCGAAGCTGATCCTCGGTCTCCGTATACGGGAAGCTGCTTTCAAATTCCGCCTGCCACACCGTATCCTTTGAAAAGGCATATCCCTTCTCGCTCATCCTTGCCGCCGACACTTTTATGAGCTCCTCCGCCATATCGTCAACAGCGGCTCTGGCCTTGGCTTTGGCGCTTTTCCATTCGTTTCCCGAAAGCTTGTTGAGCTTTGGCACCACGCCTTCTCCGCCAACGTATTTCTGGAGCATCCCCAGCTGATCAACAGGTATGTACAGCGAATCCTCTCCCGCGTATTTTACCTTGAGATAATCCTTTTTCACTCCCTGGACTGTCAGCTGCTCTATGCCCATGAATTTTCCTATGCCGTGGCTTTCATGTACCACATAGTCCCCTGTCTGCACATCCGCGAAGCTTTTTATCTGCTGTCCCTTTGATTTTTTCCTGCGCCTCTTGGATCTTCGCCTTCCTCCGAATATGTCTCCTTCCCATATATAGCATATTTTCTCATCGGGGAATTCCATACCTCCCGTTATAACGCCTTCCTTGACGGATACCTTCCCCAGAAGCTCCTCTCTGGCAAGAAAGTCCTTCATGCTCTCTTCCCGCTCGCTGCTGCCGCACACAACGGTCACATCGTACCCTCTTCTGACGTAGCTTTTGAGCTCATCGCTCAGTATGTCCATCCTCCCGTTAAACACAGGCGTCGTTCTGCTGTTCACGTTTATGAGCTTCTTAAGCGGCGGAGCGTTTTTTATGGTTCCCGCAAAAGGTGTGAATATATATCCCTCTTTCTGATAGATCCCGAAAAAATCCGTCTTCCCGGAAAGCGCTCTGAAATCATCTCCTATGGCTCTTCCGTCTCCCAGGAGCATTTCCATATCATCGGCTCTTTCCTTTTCATACAGATCAAGAGTCTCAAGTATCCTCGCCGGATCATCCACAAACACAAGAGGGTCGTTCATATAATCCCATATATACATGGTATCTTCATAAAAGTAGTTTATGAACTTCTCAAGATACTGTATATTTATCATGCTTTCCGTGTATTCAAGGAGCTGATCTCTTCTCTGTCTGAGATTGTGGACTCTCTCGCTGTTTCCTTCTTTCTTTTCCAGCTTCCTGATCTGCGCTTCGTATGCGCTGTCTATCTTCTTCCGCGCTCTCCTGAACAGCTCCTCATCCTTCACTATCTGTGTGCACTGATATATGGACGCCTGTGAAAGAGCTCCGGCAGATCGCTGAGAATCCGGATCAAATGCCCGTATGGAGTCCACCTCCGTATCAAACAGCTCTATCCTGCAGGGCAGGTCGCTGTCGGGCGGGAACACATCTATTATCTCTCCTCTTATGCTGTACTCTCCCCTGGCTTCCGTCATATTGACACGTTCGTATCCCATGAAGGAAAGTCTTCTGGCCGTATCCTCGAGGGACAGATCGTCGCCTGTCTTTATGGTGAGCCTGTTTTCCGTAAAGCTCTCCTTCGGAGGGAGCTTCTTTATCGCCCCCGTTACGGGCGCTATGACTGTGCACTCATCCTCTCCGCTGACAGCGCAGAGGATGCGAAGCCTTTCCATAAGTTCGTCATTGTTCCTGGCCTCGTACTGTACGAATGTTTCGTCGTCAGGAGGAAGAATGTAAGCGTTTCTTCCCGTAAAAAAATAAAGGTCCGCTGCCAGTCGTCTTGCCCTGTTATACGTTGAGACTACAATCAAGCTTTGGCCTTTTCTTTCTTTTATTATCTTCGCAGCTATAGGCGCTATCCTTCCCTCTGCCGCGCCTGTTATGTTTATCATTCCCTTTTCAGTCACTTTCTTCCTTTCCTGACGATCTATGCCTTACATTATATTCATTCATGGCTCTGTCTATACCTATGTCCACGATGCATACAGCCGCCTCTGCCGCTTTTGCGGCTGCCTCTGACAGAAGCCTTTCATCATCGCTGTCGGGCCTGCCTGTGACGAAATCCTTCCAGTGGGATCCATCCGTTTTCCCGATACCTATCCTTATCCTTGGGAATTCCTCAGAGCCGAGCAGATGTATAACTGATTTCATCCCGTTATGGCTCCCCGCGCTGCCCTTTTTTCTCACTCGCAGATCCCCGGCCGGCAGATCCATGTCATCGTATATTACTATGACGTTTTCCATGGGAACGCCATAATACCTCACCACCTCCGAAAGAGACTCTCCGCTGAGGTTCATATATGTCTGAGGCTTTACGAGAAGCACTTTATGGCCGGAGATGATACCGTCCCCGACCAGTGCTTTGTGTTTGAGCTTGTTTATTTTTATCCCTGTCTTTTCACCTATGATGTCAACAGCGGCAAATCCCATGTTGTGTCTTGTCTTTTCGAATCTTCTTCCCGGATTTCCCAGTCCTGCTATTATAAACATATTCTCCTCTCTTGGATCCGTCAGTCAAAAAGCTTGCTTATGGAGTCATTGGTGAATACCCTTGTCATAGCCTCCGCGAACAGAGGAGCCACTGACAGGATCTTCATCTTGTCTATCATCTTTTCCTCAGGTATAGGCAACGTGTTCAGGAGTATCAGCTCTTCTATGGCTGACTTTTCTATCCTCTCTATAGCCGGTCCCGATAAAACAGCATGGGTGGCGCAGGCCCTTACGCTTGCCGCTCCCATGTCCCTGAGAGCGTTCGCCGCATTCGTTATTGTTCCGGCCGTATCTATCATATCGTCGACCAGTATGCAGTTCTTGCCCTCTATATCTCCTATTATATTCATTATCTCGCTCTTGTTCGGCTCGGGTCTCCTCTTGTCCACAATGGCTATAGGTGCGTTGAGAGGCTGGGCCATGTTTCTGGCTCTCGTAACGCTGCCGTGGTCAGGAGATACTATCACTACATTTTCCATATCTTCCTTTATGAAGTGTTCCGTAAGTATCGGCATACCTATAAGGTGATCCACAGGTATGTCAAAATATCCCTGTATCTGGGCGGCATGAAGATCCATGGTAAGAACTCTGTCGGCTCCGGCCGCAACAAGTATATCAGCTACAAGCTTTGCCGTTATCGGATCTCTTGCCTTGGCTTTTCTGTCCTGTCTTGCGTATCCGTAATAAGGGATGACCGCGTTTATTCTTCCCGCAGACGCCCTCTTCATGGCATCTATCATTATGAGAAGCTCCATGAGGTTGTCATTTACCGGACTGCAGGTGGACTGTATTATGTAGCAGTCTATACCTCTGACTGACTCCCAGAGATTCACAGATACCTCACCGTCGCTGAACTTGTTTACCGTAGCCCTTCCAAGAGGCTTGCCCATTATGGACGCGATCTCCTCAGCAAGCTCCAGATGGGAGTTGCCGGCAAATACCTTATAGTTTGAAAATGCGCTGTTTTTCATCTGTTTCTCATACCTCGACTTTCTTTTTCACGTCGGCTTTCACTTCTTTAAAATGCCTCTCTTTTCGACCCAGCCTTCCAGGGTCTTCCCCTTTGCCCGGGAAACATAAAGCGCTCCCTCCTCGACATCGGTGGTCACAGTGCTTCCGGCAGCCACATAAGCGCCTTTACCTACTCTGACCGGCGATACCAGGTTTGTGTTGCACCCTATGAACGCACCGTCCTCCACTACGGAACGATACTTTTTGCTTCCGTCGTAATTTACGAATATCACGCCGCATCCCAGGTTTACCTTTTCTCCCACATCCGAATCCCCAACGTACGTAAGATGGGACGCTTTGGCGCCGTCTCCCATCCTGGAGTTTTTTATTTCAACGAAATCTCCCACCTTGCAGCCGCTTCCTATATCGCTGCCCGGTCTGAGATACGCGAAAGGTCCTATTTTCGTATCCCTGCCTACAGAACTTTCCAATATAACGGAGCTTTCCACGGACGTGCCGTCGCCCATCGATGAATCGCGTATCTTGGTGTTCTGCCCTATGACGCAGTTTTCTCCTATTACGACTTCTCCCTCAAGAACAACGCAGGGATATATGACCGTACCCTTTCCGATCCTGACTCCTTCGTCTATATATGCCGTTTCCGGGTCTATGAAGCGTACTCCCTCTTCGGTATATGCCAGGTTCCTCTCTATCCTCTGTCTCCTGGCTGCTTCGTATTCCTGAAAATCCATAAATGTTCCTCCTAAAACTTTTTATCCTTTTCCAGTATCATTTCCCCTGCCTTATATATATCTCCCGCTCCCATGGTTATGACGAGATCTCCTTCTTCCGCATTATTGTATACGAAATTGGCTATCTCCTCAAAATCCTTGAAAAAATACACATCCTTTGAAGGATCCTCTTCTCTGATCCTGTTCATCAGGGTCTTGGAGCTTATCTTGTATATGTTTTTCTCTCTTGCGGCGTATATCTCAGCCAGCACCACCTTGTCAGCCTCCTTGAAGGACACGGCAAAGTCATCGAGAAGCGCCATGGTCCTCGTATAGGTATGCGGCTGAAAAAGGCACCAGAGCCGATTATGCTTCATGTTCCTCACCGCTGCCAGCGTAGCCTTTATCTCTGTCGGATGGTGCGCATAATCGTCTATTATCTTTATTCCCGTGGAGGTTACCCCCTGGATATCGAATCTTCTCTGTGTCCCTTTGTAATCCTCCAGTGTCTTCACTATTTCCTCAGGCTCAAGTCCCAGTATATGGCAGCACGCAAAGGAAGCGAGAGCATTGAGTATGTTATGCTCGCCGGGTACCGAAAGCTCTATCCGGCAGAGCTTCCTGCCTCCATGATTCACGGTGAATCCCGGCATGCCGTCGCTGTTGAATTCTATGTCTGCCGCGTAATAATCACAGCTTTCGCTGAGCCCGAACGTTATGGCTCCCGGTATGTCCTCTATAACGCTTTTTACAAAAGGATTGGCATCGTATGCTATTACCGCTCCGTTTCCCGGCACAAGCCTTGCGAACTTCCTGAACGAGCTCGCTATATGGTCTACGTCTTTGAAATAATCGAGATGATCCGAGTCTATGTTGAGTATGATCTCTATTTTAGGCTTCAGATTCAGGAAGCTGTCCATGTACTCGCATGCTTCTGTGACAAAATACTCCTTGCCTCCCACGCATACGTTCCCGTTTATCTCCGACAGGTTCCCTCCCACCAGTATTGTAGGATCCCTCCTGGCGTTCTTCAATATTAAAGAAACCATAGAGGTCGTCGTAGTCTTTCCGTGAGTACCTGATATGGCTATGCTGTTATCGTATTTATCCATCAGCGCTCCCAGCGCCTGAGCTCTTGTCACGGCCGGTATTCCCAGCTCTTCCGCTCTTGCCAGCTCAGGATTGTCCGTACCTATTGCCGATGAATATATTACCAGGTCCTTGTCTTCTACGTTCTTCGCTCTATGGCCCAGATATATGTTGGCTCCGTCTTTTATCAGCTTTTCCGTGATCTCGCTTTCTCTCATGTCTGATCCGGAAACTTCATATCCCTGAGAGATCAGGATCTCCGCTATGGCAGAAAGCCCGATCCCTCCGATCCCAATACAATGTATCTTCTTATAGTCCTGTAAATTTACCATTTACATGCCTCCCTGTTTCAGATATATGGATTATACCATATTTCCCGTTAAAAATGCATTGCATATAAAAAAAACATAAAAGTAAATTACTCTTCACAGGGGCTGCAGACGCCTTTATATCCACTTTATAGAATTGTCAGATTTTTTTAAAATTTACTTGTTTACTCATATATTCTATTGTATAATAGACCTACGATACAAAAGAACGTGGCACGAAAGGCGGTACTACACATGAATATTACTGACGTAAGGATTCGCAAGGTCAACGATGAAGGAAAGATGAAAGCAGTTGTTTCCATCACTTTTGATGATGAGTTTGTTGTCCACGACATAAAGATCATCGAAGGTCAGAACGGCCTTTTCATCGCTATGCCTAGCAGAAAAATGGGAGAAGGCGACTTCAGAGATATCGCTCATCCGCTGGTTTCCGAGACCAGGAACAAGATAAGAGACGCGATCTTCGCAGAATACGAAAAGGTCCTGGCAGAGAGAAACAGTGAGACAGACTCCGTTTCTGCCGAAGATTGATTAAAATCAAACGCAATCATCTATCAAGATCAAAAATCATCAGACCTGAAAAGGGCGCCGCATCAGACAGCTTCTGACGCGACGCTCTTTTTTCATATCTTTCATATCCGTCTGCTTTGCTAATCTCGCCGGTATCTTTCCGACAGCAGTCTATCTGACAGCGGTCACCCTGACCAGGTTCGTTGTTCCGGATACCTGAAGAGGCATCCCCGCGCTGAATACCACAAGATCGCCTTTCTTCACAAATCCCATTTTTTCCGCGCTCTTCAGCGCCTCATCCATGAGGTCGTTCCAGTTGTCCCGCACCTCTGTGAGCAGAGGGTAAACTCCTCTCGTAAGCGCCTGCTGATGATACGTCTTTTCCCTCGGCGTTGCCGCTATGACCGGCTTCTTTGGCTTGTACTTGGCAGTCATTTCCGCTGTGTATCCGGATGTGGTGACAGCTATTATGGCCCCTGCGTTTATGTCTGTCGCGGTCGTACACGCCGCGTGTCCCATGGCGTTTGAGACGTCTCCTTCGTCTGCCTTTACCTCAAGCATCCCGTTCCTGCTTATTTCTTCGGCATCGAGCTCAGCCTGACACACTATCCTGCTCATGGTCTTCACCGTCTCAACAGGATACTCTCCTGCCGCGCTTTCTCCCGAAAGCATGACCGCTGACGTGCCGTCGAACACCGCATTGGCTACATCTGTTATCTCTGCCCTTGTCGGCGCCGGGTTCGAGGTCATCGATTCCAGCATCTGAGTGGCTGTTATCACTGTTTTCCCCGCCTTGCAGCATTCCTTTATGAATTTCTTCTGTATGCCGGGGAGCTTTTCAAAGTCCACTTCGACTCCCATGTCTCCCCTCGCTATCATTATGCCGTCTGAAAGCTCCAGGATCTCCCTGAAATTATCTATCCCCTCCGTGTTTTCTATCTTTGAGATTATTTTTATATTACTGCCGCCGTTTTCTTCAAGAAGGCTTCTCAGCTTTCTCACATCGTTTGCGTTCCTCACGAATGAAGCCGCTATATAGTCCACATCCATTTCTATACCGAAAAGGATATCCTGCACGTCAGCCTCGCTTATGTACTCCAGATCCAGAGACTGTCCCGGTATGTTCACTCCCTTTCTGCTGCTTACTGACCCTCCGGCCTCAACCACACAGCTTATATCGGTTTCAGAGGCTGAAACCACCTTCATGCTCAGCCGTCCGTCGTCTATGAGTATCCTCGTGCCCTCGCTCACCTGCGACGGGAGCTGTCTGTAGCTGACCGATACTCTCGATGAGGTCCCTTCGCATTTTTCTGACGTCAACGTAAACATACTGCCTTCCTCAAGCATCTCTTCTCCGTTTTTAAAATCACCCAGCCTTATCTCCGGGCCCTTCGTATCCAGCACAACGGCCGCTGCCACGCCAAGCCTGTCCCTGACTCTCCTGAATGTCTCTATTGTCTTTCGATGCTCTTCATGAGTCCCGTGCGAAAAATTCAGCCTAGCGGCATTCATCCCCGCTTTCAGCATTTCCTCCATAACCTTCTCGTCTCTGCTCGAAGGTCCTAGAGTGCAGATAATCTTCGTCTTTTTCATCATATACGCCCCCTTCTTTGCGTATTACCTTATTTAAACACATCTTTTTCCTTTCAGATTATATCATATTTTTCTTTAAAAGAAATACCCTCTGTCAGCGGTTTACTGTCAAAGTTTGTTTTACCCGTATGATCAGGCTTCTCCGAAAAAATAAAAAGAACGCCCTTCGGACGTTCCTTGTCTGGCTAGGGTAGCAGGATTCGAACCTGCGCATGACGGAATCAGAATCCGTTGCCTTACCGCTTGGCGATACCCCAACGATATTTATTTTTCTGTATTAATGGGGTGGATAGTGGGATTCGAACCCACGCATAACGGAGCCACAACCCGCTGTCTTAACCACTTGACTATACCCACCACATAATTTGGAGGCGACACCCGGATTTGAACCGGGGAATAAAGGTTTTGCAGACCTCTGCCTTACCACTTGGCTATGTCGCCCCGTATCGGG
>CAWVKQ010000034.1:0-12531 GCA_963929955.1 Bacillota bacterium | reverse complement strand
GATTTTATGGAGCAAAGTGGGAACAAAGAAAGAATATATAGCTGAGTTTGGCGAAAAACCTTTAGGCGAATTTGTAAGAGAGATCGTCGGTCTTGACATGGGAGCTGCAAAAGAAGCATTTGCTGAATTTCTCAACAATTCTTCATTAGACAGCCGGCAGATATATTTTGTCAATCAAATCGTAGAATATGTCGTACATAACGGTTTAATGAAAGATCTATCCGTATTGCAGGAGTCTCCTTTTACAGATCGAGGAAGTGTTGTTGAATTGTTTCCGGATATGAATGTCTGGAATGATATAAGGAAAACAATAGATATTATTAATGCAAACGCAATAGCTTAATCAGGTGAAAGATCATGAACGAAAAAAGACTTGAATCGTTCGAAAAGATGCTTGAGGACGACGTATTATATCTTGAACTGCTCGAAAAAAATCCTTCAAAATACTCATCCTTCAATTCTCCGGAGCTTACAGCATCCTGTCGGATGCGCCCGATTTTCTGATATGGTATCTCGACGGATACCATTCATGCGCTGTGGTAATGATCCTGGCGCTGCTCTCATACTGCCGGGTTTGAAAAGAAGGTGATTATATAGTATCATTAGCAGGGGTAGTATTGCGCTGTGCGCAGATAATCAGAGAGAAGCAAGGATAAAATGAAAAACGACGGCATTTTCAGAAAGCTGTCATTAGACAGCATAACAGATAATAAAGACGGTAACAGACTGAAAAGAAGCCTCGGAGCCTTTGAACTCATGATGCTGGGAGTAGGCGTCATAATAGGCTCCGGGCTTTTCGTTATAACGGGTGTCGCTGCGGCGGAGCAGGCAGGGCCTGCGCTCGTGCTTTCATTCGTGCTCGCGGGGCTTGCATGCGCCTGTGCTGCGCTCTGTTACGGCGAGCTCGCATCGGCTATACCTGCATCCGGAAGCTCATATACTTTCGCTTATGTGGGGCTCGGCGAGGTGTTCGGCTGGTTCATAGGCTGGTGTATAACGCTGGAATATGTAGTAGCCATGTCTGCGATAGCTGTGGGATGGTCAGCGTATATGTCGAACATATTTTCTCTTTTGGGTCTCGATCTGCCTAAGGATCTCGTGACAGATCCTTTCAGCGGAGGGATCACAAATATTCCAGCTATGTTCATAGTATCGATGATGGCATGTCTGCAGCTCAGAGGAACCAAGACAAGCGCCAGGCTAAACAATGTGCTTGTTTTCGTTAAACTCGCCGTCATACTCGTGTTCATAATATTGATAGCAAAGCATATAGATCCCGCAAACTATGATCCTTTCATGCCGTTCGGATGGAGCGGCGTGTTCTCCGGCGCAGCAGTCGTCTTTTTCGCATTTCTCGGATTCGATGCGATAGCGAACTCCGCGGAAGAGGTGAAAAACCCACAGAGAGATATGCCGATCGGAATAATAGGCTCGCTCGTAATCGCCACGGGGCTTTATATAATAGTCACGCTGATGCTCACAGGCACTGTGAAGTATTTCGAATATGAAGGCGTTGCCGCGCCTGTCGCATACGCATTGAACAACGTCGGTATCAAATGGGGATCGGCGCTCGTCTCTGTCGGCGCGATCGCAGGCCTCACAACAGGTGTGCTCGTGCTTCTCGGAAGCGAATCCAGGCTCATTTATTCGATGTCGAGAGACGGACTTATGCCCGCAGGTTTTTCACATGTAAGTGAAAACGGAGTGCCGAAAAGAGCAATCATATGCGTGTGGATCGCAGGACTTCTCCTCGCGGGATTCGTTCCTATAGACAGGATAGCAGAGCTCTGCAACATAGGTACGCTGTGGGCGTTCTTTATGGTATCGCTCACCGTGATAGTACTGAGAAGGACGAAGCCTGAGCTCGAAAGGGGTTTCCGCGTGCCTCTCGTTCCATTTATACCGATACTTTCCATGGCATTATGCGCGTTCCTCGCATCGCAGCTCGATCATATAACATGGGTCGTGTTCGTCATCTGGACATGCTGCGGCATGATAATCTACTTTGCATACGGAAGGGAGCACAGTGTTGCGGGGAGAGAATTGTAAAGCATATGTTGTTCGTAACGACTATGAATCTTTTTTGGGAAAAAGAAGGGTATTGGCGGCAAAGAAAATCAAAGAGTATTATCATTCACTCGAATTGCTCCAACTAATGCACTGTGGAGATTTTAGGTCAGTCTATCTGTGATAATACAGATATACGATAATTCTGTTCATCAGAAAGGAAATGTAATCATGAAAAAAATGAAGAAATTAATTATCCTGATATCCGCATGTATTTTGACATTTGGACTTGCATCATGCGGTGAAAAGGACACATCACCGATCAAGGATGATGAGATCGGCGCACTCTATGCTTCTCCGGATGATTTCTCGGGGAGACAGTATGAATTCACAGCACAGATCCTCACAGTGGAAAGCGATTCAGGCACCTATTATATCCAGGCATTCCAGGATATAAGTAATTACGAAAGAAATACTGTCATCGTCTATAATGATACTAAAACGCAGTTCAATGTTGATGACTATATCAAAGTCAGAGGAACGGTCACGGGCGAATTCAAAGGAGAAAATGCATTTGGCGGTGAAGTGTCAGCCGTACAGGTAGAAGCTGAAGCTGTCGAAAAAATCAGTGCTGTAGAAGCTTTCCCTGCAGAAGAAACGATAAAAATCGATGAAACAGTTACAAAAGGAAATTATTCCGCAACTCTCGAAAAAGTGGATTTTACAGCAAATGAGACAAGAGTATATCTGACGATAACCAATAGTTCAGGTACAACTTTCAGCGTGTATCCTGACCAGGGCGTACTTGTGCAGAACGGCAAACAGTATGAAAACAATTATAATTATGTGTATGGTGATTTCAGTACTGAAATAAAGCCGGGAGTATCAGCAAGCGGAGTCATAGCATATGACAGAATCGAACCTGACGGATTCACTTATACCTTTACAGGTTATGATGAAAACTATAATGAACTGACATTCGAATTCGAAGTGCCTGCCGTAAAGTGATGTAATGAAAAGACTAACTGTATGAAGTCAGCGGGATGTTCTGCCGTTTCAAGAGAAGGCAGGAAGAAGACATAATATAAGAAAAACATGACCATAAAGAAATCCATCGATACGCTTCGGAAAAAAGAACCGGCCCCCAAAAGTCAGAACTGAAATCTAACAGTTGTGAGGCCGGTTTTTTAAAAGAAAGCGTCAGTAAAGTGAGAGGGGCTACAAGTAGCCCCAACTGATTTTTTTGATATTATTCGTCTATAGCCAGTTCAGGAGGTTCTTCTTTGAGTCCTTTTGTGAGAACCAGCATGTAGATTATACCGATCACTACCCAGGCGCATCCGAGTATAATTGCTATTCTGTCAAGGTGCACAAGCAGGTACAGGCAGAACAGTGTGCCTATAACAGGGAATATAAGGTACATGAAGGTGCCTTTTACGGAACGCTGCTTAAGCTTTATAAAGTAGTGTGCAATGACAGCGATGTTTACGAAGCAGAAGCCGATGAGACCTCCGAAGTTGATATATGCTGTAGCTGACGTAACGTCCAGGAAGATGGCGAACAGGGCGATGACACCTGTAAGTATTATGGCGTTTACAGGAGTCTTCGTCTTGCCGAGATGGCCGAAGAGCTTCCTTGGCAGCACACCGTCTCTTCCCATGGCGTAAAGAAGACGCGCTCCGCTGGCCTGGGCTGACAGGCCTGCAGCGAACTGACCGGCTATGGTGCCTATGAGGAATATTCCTCCGAATACGGACGGAGCTACCTGACGGGCTATGTCATATGCGGCGTTGTCAGGATTAGGATAATCAAAGGACGGATGTACGAGGTGTGTGAAGTATGTAACTATGAGGAAGATGGCGCCGCACACGAGGAGCGTGAGTATTATGGATCTCGGTATGTTCTTTTCCGGATCTATGGTATCCTCCGTAAATGTGGTGAGAGCGTCAAATCCCAGGAAGCAGTAGCAGGCTGCGGCTGCTCCGGCTACCATGTAGCTGAAATCAACATCAGGGTTATAAAACGGCGAGAACGAGGCCAGCGTGCCTTCTCCCATGCCTTCGGTGATAGCTTTTATGGTGAATATCAGGAAGGCTATTATTATGATAACCTGGATGGAAACCATTACGAAATTGATCTTGCTGCCCACCTCAACGCCTACAATATTTATGAGAGACGTTATAACGATGAAGCCCACTAGCCATACCCATTCGGGAACAGCGGGAACGGCGGCGCTGAAATAGGAGGCTCCTATCAGCCATATTGCCATTGGGAAGAAAACATATCCAAGAAGTACTATCCAGCCGGCTATGACGCCAAGCTTTGAGTTGATGCCTTTTCTCGTATATGTATAGGCTGAACCTGCGGCAGGATATGCCTTTGCCATGTGTCCGTAGCTGAGAGCCGTAAAAAGCATGGCGACTATGGTGAGGCAGATAGAGCCTGATTCAACACCGTGAGATGATGTCGCGATGACGCCGTAGATGGTATAGGCGATCATAGGCGTCAGGAAAGCCACACCGAAGATGACAAGGTGGTGCAGCTTCATGGTACGTTTCAAAGTTTCGTTTTGCATTTCAAATCCTTCCTCTCTTAATGATCATGTGATGACAGCGTGATTACAGGAACTTCTTATAGATCTCGGGTCTGTAATCCGGCTCTCCGGTTATGTCCTTGTCAACGAACAGGCGTCTTTCGGCCAGTGAAAGGTCTATGGTTTCCATGGCTATGCCTTCCTGGACGTTATCCTTGTTCCCGGCGTAGTAGTGGAGGTTCGTTTCATAAAACGGTGTGATCTTCGGACCTATGATGCAGCTTCCTCCGCCGAAGTAATTGACCATATCCGTTCCGCAGAGATTGGCGCTGGCAACGTATATGGTATTGCACAGCACGCCGTATTCCAGAGTAGGAGCGTAGTAGTCTATGAATGCCTGGCGGCTTCCTTCCTTCGGGATCTCTTCAACTACGGCGGTAGGGTTCAGATAGAGTCTGCTGCCCTGTCCGCAGTAATACCTCTGCAATTCAGGGAACTGATAGGTGTCAAAGCAAATACCTACCGAGACAGGTCCCCACGGTGTATCGAACATGAAAGGCTTGTCGCCTTTGGCACACCAGATACTCTCAGTCTCAAACGGGTGCATCTTTCTGTAGGCTCCTATTATACCTTCCGGACCCGAGGCCACTGCTGAGTTATAGAGGGTAGCGTCAGGTGTGTCTTCCGGCTTTTCTGCCATGCCGAAAACAGCATATATCCCGTATTTCTTTGTGATCTCAGCGATAGCCTGACATGACGGCCCGCTGATAGTCTCGGCAGTCTGGATCTTTTCCTCCTGAGAGATGTTTTCATCCACATAGTAGTCGTATCCAAAGAGGCACATTTCAGGGAAAAGGATCAGATCCGCGCCGCGCTTTGCCGCAGCCTCTGTGAAGCCGCAGATCCTTGAAAGATTGCTGCCTTTGTCAGCCGCGTCAACACGAAAATTGACTGTGGCTACAGTGATGATGTCTTTCATAATGATCCTCCTTTTTATTACACTTTTATTAAATGCTTGTTAAATATTTGTCGTATATTTACTTCGATGATGCCTTGCATATGAATTCGATCCGTGATTTTGTGTCTGACTTTTCAAGGATCCTTGACACATGCTTTTTGACTGTTGAGATGGTTATGCACTTTTCCATTGCGATCTGCTCATTGGAGTATCCTTTGAGGATCATGGTGGCTATATCCTGTTCGGCGTTTGTCAGGTCGAATTTGTGGACCATATTATCGAACAGGAAGGCGTAATTGGATGCTTTCAGCTCTATATGAGGCTGGAAAACTCTGCATATCTCCATTTCACGCTCTGTAAAATCCGTATCTCTTTCGTTGCGGAAAAGATCGAGAGAACCGATGCAAAATCCTCTGTTTTCCAGATTCCATCTGAAATTGGTATCCAGAGAAACCTTTGTTTTTGCGGGAGTCACGTAATCTATGAAGTATTCGGTCTCTTTTCGCCTGTCTATGTCAAAGGCGTCCGTACTCCTGATCACAACGTCCTTGTCAGGCATCATTTTTTCCACAACATCGTCTATGTCGCAGTAGTATCGCTCATAGTCGACCAGCTCTTTTTCGCTGAATCCCTTGCCCATATACTCCTTTACAATATCAGGCTCGGAAAGGTCGTAAAAATATATGCAGGCCTTTTCGTAGGGGACAAGTTTTTCCACGTCTGTAAGAAATGTGTTCAGCGCTTTTAAGACGTCGCTTTCGCTGTTCATTCGCAGTATTATTTCATTTATCTTTTCCCAGTCCTTTGACCAAAGCTTCTGGCTCATAATCAGTCCTTTCAGTATTTTGCGACTATTTTGTCAACGACTTCGTTAATTATTATACTATCCGTGCCTTATGTAATCTATGGGACTCAGGTACCATTTTTGCGATAAAGGATGTTTTTTTGCATGAACAATTTACAAAGAAAGCCGGTTTAACGGGAAAAACGTATTTTACATGTCTTTATATTGATGTATGATATAATTATCGGATAATTCTATAATACATGAGGGAGGGATCCATATGACAGTAAAGGGCGCGGTAATGGTTCCTCATCCGCCTCTTATAATACCGGAAGTGGGTAGAGGACAGGAAAAGATCATAAAGGCAACAACAGAGGCTTATTGCAAAGCGGCAAAAATTGTGGCTTCATGGGAGCCGGATACAGTAGTTGTGATATCGCCTCATACCGTGATGTATGCCGATTATTTTCATATTTCACCCGGAGCCGGGGCTGAAGGCGACTTTGGTCAGTTCGGAGCGCCTGAAGTAAGGATACGGACAAGGTATGATATGGAGCTGACAGAGGCCATAAGCGAGGCGGCGGGAAGAGAAGGCATCCCCGCAGGCATTATGGGAGAGAGGAGAAGCAGGCTCGATCACGGGACAATGATACCTCTGTGGTTTCTGAATCGATACTGTAACAGATATATGACAGTCAGGATCGGTCTTTCGGGACTACCGCTTTCCATGCATTACAGACTCGGCCAGTGCATCCGGAGAGCGGCCGAAATGTGCGGCAGGAACATAGCCGTCATCGGCAGCGGAGATCTTTCCCATAAATTAAAGGAGGACGGACCGTACGGTTTTCAGAAGGAGGGGCCTCAGTATGATGACAGGATAATGGATGTCATGGGGAGAGGAGACTTTGGAGAGCTTTTTGACTTTTCGGAGGGATTCTGTGAAAAAGCCGCTGAATGCGGCCACCGTTCATTTGTAATAATGGCAGGGGCGCTCGACGGCCTTGATGTAAAGGCTGAGAGGCTTTCCTATGAAGGAACATTCGGCGTCGGATACGGGGTATGCGTTTATGAGGCTTCAGGAAGCTCACCGGAAAGAGAATTCCTGCGGATCCATGATAAAAAGGTAAGAGAGGCTGCGAAATACAGCGCTGAGAAAGAGGATCCTTACGCGGCTCTCGCGCGCCGGACCGTAGAGCATTACGTAAAAACAGGAAAGAAGATACCGGTGCCGGCAGGGCTTCCGGACGAGATGTACGAAAACAGAGCAGGCGTATTCGTATCGCTTAAAGAGGAAGGAAGCCTAAGAGGCTGCATAGGAACGATATCACCTGTTATGAGCAATGTGGCCGAAGAGATCATAGAAAACGCCGTGAGCGCCGCTTCAAGAGACCCGAGATTCCATGCGGTACAGCCCGATGAGCTTCAAAAGCTGATCTACAGTGTTGACGTTCTGGGAGAACCGGAGGAGATAGGATCCGCAGACGAGCTTGATGTGAAGAGATACGGAGTCATAGTAAGCAGAGGATATCAGAGGGGTCTGCTGCTTCCGAACCTTGAAGGCGTGGACACGGTCGAGACGCAGATAGCCATAGCAAGAAGCAAGGCGGGGATTCCTGATGACGGCGGCGATCTGAAGCTTGAACGCTTTGAGGTGGTGAGACACTTTTGAACATAGTTAGAGATAAAAGCAGCAGTTCCGCGGTATGTAAGGTATGCGGCCACAGATGCACTCTGACAGACGGTCAGTACGGAAGATGCCGGGCGAGAAAAAACGAGAATGGACGCATAGTCTGCGCAAGCTACGGCAGGGTCACGGCCCTTGCTCTGGATCCCGTGGAAAAAAAGCCGCTGGCGCGTTTTTTCCCGGGGAGCCTGATACTTTCCGTGGGAAGTTTCGGCTGCAACATGTCATGCCCATTCTGCCAGAACCATGAGATAGCGCAGGATATTTCTCACAGAGAAGTCCTGCGGTCAAGAGAAGTCTCGCCGCAGGAGCTTGCGTCTGCGGCGCTTCAATGCAAAAGCAGCGGCAATATCGGTATTGCCTTTACATATAACGAGCCTCTCATAGGCTGGGAGTTTGTGCGGGATACGGCAGCGATCTCGCATGACATGGGTATGAAAAACGTCATGGTAACGAACGGGTTTGCTGGTATTACCATACTTGAGGAATTGCTGCCCTATATTGATGCCATGAATATAGATCTCAAGGGGTTTACGGAAGAATATTACAGAAAACTCGGCGGAGACCTGGAAACGGTTAAAGCATTCATAATGAGGGCTGTGTCAGAATGTCATGTTGAGCTGACGAGCCTCATAGTTACCGGCGAAAACGATAATGAGGAGGATATGGAAAGGGAAGCAGAGTGGATCGCATCCGTGGATGCTTCAATACCTCTTCATGTGACGCGGTTTTTCCCTCAGTACAGAATGAAGGACAGGGGTCCTACAGACGTGAAGCAGGTCTACAGGCTGAAGGCTGTGGCGGAAAAGTACCTGCCTTATGTATATACAGGGAACTGCTGATAAAACAGCTCCGTGGTTTTTAATTTCTTTGACAGATGTGAGCACGAGTTATAAAATGTGATAAGACGCAGTAAGAAAGGACAGAACGCATATGTCAGTGATATTTGGGATACTGGCAGGCATAGGAATGCCGATACAGACCAGCATCAATGCAAAGCTCAAAGTAAGACTGGGCTCGCCGTACAACTCTTCTCTTGTTTCTTTTTTTGTTTCATTGGCTTTTCTTGTGATCCTCATACTTATTACAGGGCAGAGCCTGACGATTCCGTTTGGAAAGCTGTCGGGAGAGCCTGTATGGATATGGGCCGGAGGAGTATGCGGCGTTATATTCCTTACAAGCAATATAATCATCATCTCAAAGCTGGGAAGCGTACAGACAGTCGTGCTCCCTGTTCTGGGACAGATACTCATGGGGCTGGCGGTCGACAGCCTCGGACTGTTTTACGGGCAGCAGTCTCAGCTTACGGTACTGAGGATAATCGGCGCAGTGCTCGTGGCTGCAGGTGTAATAATGGTTTCGATGGCAAGGGACACAAAGCGCAGAAACACGAAGAAGCGCTGCGATGAACCCAAGAAGAGCGGCTTGTGGATATGGAGGATATTCGGGGTTATAGCCGGAATGCTGAGCGCCACACAGACTGCAGTGAACGGATATCTCGGAACAGTTCTAGATTCACCTCTGAAGGCAACGCTCATTTCATTTATCGTAGGTATTGTATTTTTGTGCATCGTATGTCTTATTACAAATATAAAGAACAGGCCGCAGATAGTTCCAAGGGAAAAAGGAGAGAAAAATCAGTGGTGGATGTGGCTTGGGGGTATCCTGGGCGCTTTGTACGTGCTGGCAAACGTTTATATTTCGGGAATGCTGGGCACAGGTCTTACTGTAATAATACTTCTGATCGGATCAACGACCGGCGGACTTTTGATAGATCATTTCGGCCTGCTCGGCTCAGCAAAGAATCCTATCAATATTATGAAGGTCGCAGGAGTTGTGATAATGATCGCAGGAGCCGCTGCTATAAAACTGTTTTAGGTGAAACGGATAAAAGCTGCCGGGGATGTGACCGAGGAATCAAAACGTGCCCGTTAAAAGGAATGGGTGAACGGCATAGAAAGCAGGAAATCGGAAAAGGTCTCCTGCTTTTTTTATGAGGAAAATGGGATTGACTTATGTACGAAATCGGATATAATAAAGAATGTATGAAATCGGACATTTGAAAAGGAGGGAATATTTTGCACTATTTAGAAGCGGGGCAATATACTTATTTGGCAGGAGAAATCAATTCTTTATACCATGAAGCGGCTGTGAAGATGGGGATTTCGGACAGCGTTCAAAATATCTTATATGTCCTTTGCGAGAAAGACGGACAATGCCTGCAAAGTGAAATCAGCAAACTTACAGGTATCAGCCGCCAGACCATTAATTCAGCCATTCGTAAACTGGAAAAAGAGGAAATCGTATATTTGGAACAAGGAAAAGGCAGAAATACGATTCTCCGCCTGACTGAAAAGGGGAAAATTTTTTCATCGAAAAAAATAACGCCGCTCCACGAGATTGAAAATAAAATCTGGAATGATTGGACAGAGGAAGAGCGGCAGCAATATTTAACGCTTACGAAAAAATATCGTGACGGGTTAAAAAAATATCTGGAAGCCATGTTGTAAAAACAGAAATCAAAGTCTTTTGAAGGGAGGTGGCTTGATGTCGGCAACAGCATAATAAAGGGGATGATCATATTTGATATTGTCCCCTGTTTGAAAAGCAAATTTGAAAATGAGAGGACAATTTGATATGGAAAAAACACAAAAACAAAAATGGAAAACGCAGTTTATGATTGTCGCATTGGGGCAGGCTGTGTCAATGTTAGGAAGCCATGGCGTTCAGTTCGCCCTTATCTGGTGGCTTGCTGAAAAAACATCATCGCCGTTAATGTTGGGAATATCAGGACTTGTTGCCTATCTCCCAATGACCCTGTTCAGTCCGCTGGCCGGAATTGCGGCTGACCGTTATAACCGAAAATTCATTTCCATTTTTTCGGATATGTCGATGGGCGTGGTTGCGTTGATCTATGCAGTATTGCTGTTCTTTTTTGATCTACCTGTGTGGACAGTATTTGTTATGCTGTGCGCCAGGGGAATCGGAAGCACTTTCCAGCAGCCGGCAATACAGTCTATCATTCCGCAGCTTGTGCCAAAAGACCAGTTAATAAAAACAAATGGGTGGATGCAGCTTCTAAGCGCCGGCTCATTTTTACTGGGGCCGGTGATCGGTGCATTTTTATATGCGCTTTTCCCCATGTCGCTCGTTTTAATGAGTGATGTGGCTGGAGCAGTTTTAGCAAGTATGGCGCTGGCTGTTGTTAAAATCCCGAAGCTTGAAAAAACAGAACATGAAGAACAGCATTTCATCGCAGAAATAAAAGAGGGACTGCAGGTATTCAAAGAAGATAAAAAACTGTTTTATATCGTGATCGCAGAGGCTCTCTGTATGTTCTTTTATGCGCCGTTATCTTCATTTTATCCGCTTATGACGAGCGACTATTTTAAGCTGTCGGCAATGTATGGAAGCGTTGTGGAATTATCTTTTGCAATCGGCATGATGGTATCATCACTGCTATTTTCCGGTGTTCTGAAGATCAACAGGAAAATCAGAGTTTCCTTTATCGGCTTGTTTGGAATGGGAATCATGTCGATAATCTGCGGTATCATACCGCCGACTTATGCCGGTTGGTTTTTCTTTGCGGGAGGCTGCAGCTGTTTAGGCGCTTTCGGAAATGTCCATACGATCCCGTTGACTGCCTATATGCAGGAAACCATATCTCCGGAAAAAATGGGACGGGCATTTTCCGTACTTACTCTGATTTCTTCTGTCACAATGCCGGTCGGCTTACTTTTCAGCAGCCCGATAGCGGAAAAGACAGGCGTACATATATGGTTTTTCATCTCCGGGCTCTGTATGATCATTCTTACTGCCGGTGTTGCAATCAGATATTATAGTATTAATGATTAAAATACTATTCACCTGCTACGGAAGTATCTCTGCGTGGGATGACCGGCGGCCTTTGGCGGCTGAAATGCGGCAAATAGGAGCAGGAGAAGCAGAAGAATCTGGCGGATCCTTGTGTATTATTCCGATAAACACCAAGTATTATTCCGATAGCGTTGCTATTGTTCCGATAACAGAGTATAATGCTATTACCGGGAGCGAGGTGCAAAATTATGTATATATCAGTAAAACAGGCCGCAGAAAAGTGGGGGATTTCAGACAGAAGAGTACGAATCTTGTGCTCAGAAGGAAAAATCCCGGGAGTTATCCGTGAGGGACGCAGCTACCGGATTCCGGAAGCTGCAAAGAAACCGGAGGATGGGAGATATAGATCTGCAGAAAGTCTGTTGGAGATGATTGACCGGAAGAAAGCGGAATTGGACACCAGGCGCCCATTGACAGAAGGAGAGGTGGAGCGTTTTACAGAGGAATTTGCAGTGGAGTATACCTATAATTCCAATGCGATCGAAGGTAATACGCTGACATTGCGGGAAACAGATATGGTGCTGCGTGGTCTCACGATTGATCAAAAACCTCTCAAAGACCATATGGAGGCGGTCGGACATAAAGAAGCTTTTTATTTTGTGCAGGATCTGGTAAAGGAGCAGGTGCCATTATCAGAGAGTGTGATAAAGCAGATTCATTATCTGGTACTGGCGGATAAAAAAGATGAC
>CAWVKQ010000033.1:0-12541 GCA_963929955.1 Bacillota bacterium | reverse complement strand
GGAACAAAGAAGGAAATAGCCCTTCTCATAATATCAGGGCTTTCTCTTCTTGCCAGCATATTCGATCTTATCCCCATGCCCTTCGATCCCGCGTGGATCGCCATAATCCTATGCGGCATACCTATAATACTGGAAGCTGTCATCGGCCTTGTCACAGCATTTGACATAAAGGCCGATGTACTCGTTTCAATGGCCCTTATCGCCGCTGTATTCATCGGAGAAGACTTTGCCGCCGGAGAAGTGGCCTTTATAATGCAGCTGGGAGCGCTGCTGGAGGACCTTACAGTGGCAAAGGCCCGTGCCGGCATCGAGAAGCTGGTGAATCTGACGCCTCAGACCGCCAGGATCATAAGGGGCGATGCCGAGGAGATCACCAATGCGGAAAACGTCGCCATAGGAGATATACTGCGTGTCCTGCCCGGTGAAACGGTCCCTGTGGATGGTGTGATAATCTCAGGACAGACCTCTGTGGACCAGGCTGTGATGACAGGGGAGTCCCTTCCCGTCGACAAGGGTCCCGGAGATGAAGTGTCAAGCGGTACTGTGAATCAGTTCGGCACATTCGAAATGCGCGCCGTAAAGGTCGGAGAGGACAGCTCCATACAGAGGATGATACGCCTTGTGCAGTCCGCGGATGCCGGAAAGGCCAGGATAGTGGGTACAGCAGACAGATGGGCCACATGGATAGTCGTCACCGCCCTTGCCTCGGCTATCCTCACCTGGATAATAACGGGAGAGATCATACGTGCAGTGACAATACTTGTCGTATTCTGTCCGTGCGCCCTT
This sequence comes from Bacillota bacterium, assembly GCA_963929955.1. Taxonomy (GTDB): domain Bacteria; phylum Bacillota; class Clostridia; order Peptostreptococcales; family Anaerovoracaceae; genus Lentihominibacter. Next base: position 11,755 of record CAWVKQ010000033.1, on the reverse strand, counting down.
GTCCTTGCAACTCCCACAGCCATCATGGCTGCCATAGGGAACGCCACAAAGCACGGCTTTCTCGTGCGTGAAGGCGACGCTCTCGAACGGCTCGCTTCAGTATCAAAGGTGACATTTGACAAAACAGGCACTCTGACACACGGCGATCCTCAGGTCGTCGCTGTTAAAAGCTTCAGTTCTTCCTTTTCATGGGAACGACTGTATTCTGTCGCAGCTTCAGCAGAGCAGTTCTCCGAACACCCGCTGGGCAAGGCTGTCGTAAGCTGCTTCCGAAAAGAGCTCTCCTCTGATATGCCGGCTGCTTCGGACTTCAAAATGCTGCCCGGACGCGGCGTTTCAGTCAAAGTGAGCGGCATTCCCGTACTTGCCGGAAGCGCCGAAATGATGAAGGAAAACGCCGTAAGCATACCGGATGTAGCCTCTGCCGAGGCGGAGTGCTTCATATCGAAGGGCTGCAGTATAATATATATCGCGGCAGATGAAAATCTTGCGGGATACATAGCCCTGTCGGATACGCTTCGAGATGAGAGCAGTGAAATGATCAGACGCATAACCGCGCTGGGAGTACAGCCTGTCCTTCTTACAGGCGATAACAGCAGAGCAGCCGGAAACATCGCATCTCAGCTTGCCATAAGCGAGGTGAGATCCGGCTGTCTGCCTGAAGATAAGCTGAATATCATAGACAGCTTCCAGCATCAGGGAAGCAGAGTATGTATGATAGGCGACGGCATAAACGACGCCCCCGCCCTGAAAAAAGCGGATGTAGGCATAGCCATGGGCGGCGTGGGAAGCGACATAGCCGTGGATGCCGCCGACATCGCGCTTGTAGACGATGAGATAAAGGAATTCCCTCACCTTCTGGCTCTTGCGAGGCGAATGATGGTCACCATAAAATGCAACCTTACATTCTCCATGGCTCTCAACTTCGCAGCCATAATACTTGCCATACTCGGCATCCTAGGGCCGGTGTGGGGCGCTCTTGTCCACAACGCGGGATCCGTCATCGTCATAATCAACTCCGCCCTACTGCTGAAATGGAAGAAGAGCAGGCTCATGTAATGTACTGCTCATGGCTTTTACCTCTTCACCTTTATCATTATCCACTTTGCGAGCTGTATTACAGGTATGTTGAGGAACGCAAGCCCGTATACAGTCAGAAGCTGAGGTATACCAAGAGTCTGCACCTGGAACACGTGATCTAAAAACGGCAGAGCTATCGCTCCCGTTATAAGGATCATTCCAAGGAAAAACGCTCCTATGAGGTATTTGTTGTTCCAGAGCTTTCTCGTAAACACTACCGGCTTGTCTGCCTTGCAGTTGAACCCGTGGAAGAGCCTGCTGACGCACAGCGTACCGAATGCCATGGTGCTTGCCAGAAGCGGGCTTCCTCCAAGCGGCTCGCATGTGAACCACCCGTTCAGCCCCATAAGGAAGGCGATCACCGTCATGATGCATATGGATACGCCGCCTATTCCTATCCTTGAGAGGAAATCCCTCGTCAGTATGGATTCATTAGCCGGACGCGGCTTTTCATTCATCAGATCCCTCGTATGAGGCTCAAGACCCAAGGCTATGGCCGGGAGGCTGTCCGTAAGCAGGTTTATGAACAGCAGATGCACCGGGGCGAACGGCACAGGCAGAGCGAATACCGATGCGTACAGAACGGTCAGTATCGCGCCGAAGTTGCCGGACAGAAGGAACTGTATCGCGTACTTTATGTTCTTGTATATGTTTCTTCCCGTCTCAACGGCCTTTACTATGGTTGCAAAGTTATCGTCCGTCAGCACCATGGCAGCGGCATCCTTTGATACCTCGCTTCCCGTTATTCCCATCGCCACGCCTATATCAGCCTGCTTCAGGGCCGGAGCATCGTTCACTCCGTCCCCTGTCATGGCAACGATGTTGCCCTTGTCCTGCCATGCTCTTACTATTCTTATTTTATGCTCAGGAGAAACTCTCGCGTATACTGATATGTTTTCCACATAATCCTTTAATTCCTCATCGGACATGTCGTCTATGGATGATCCCTCGCATGCCTCGGACTCGTCCTTGAGTATCCCGATCTTTTTTGCTATGGCAGCAGCAGTCACCTTATGGTCGCCTGTTATCATAACAGGCTTTATGCCTGCGGCCACGCATTCCGCAACAGCGGGAGCCGATTCGTCTCTTGGAGGGTCCATCATGGATATGAGTCCAAGGAACGTAAGACCGTTTTCATCCTCAACTCCCGGCTCCCCGTTCCCGTCGAACTCCTTGCAGGCAAATGCCAGCACCCTCAGTCCGTTCTTCGAGAAGTCTCTGTTGCACTCCTCTATGTTCTCTACATCCTCCTCTGTTATATCCCTTATGCCTTCAGGCGTCTTTATGGTATCCACTCTTCCGAGAAGAACGTCCACAGCGCCCTTTGTCATCATCATACAGACTCCGTTGCCCATATCGTGGCACGTTGACATGAGCTTTCTGTCGCTGTCAAAAGGCACCTCTCCTGTCCTCGGGTATTTTGCTCTCTCCTCATCGTATGACACTCCCAGCTTCAGTCCGATGTTTATAAGAGCGGTCTCCGTAGGATCTCCTATCTCCTTCCCGTCAGCGATTGTCGAATCGTTGCAGAGTATGCTGGACGTCATGAGGAAACGCGCTTCTTCATCATCTGTATCCAGGTCTTTCGCATCGATCTTTCGTCCGTATACATAGTAGCCCTCGACCGTCATCTTGTTCTGCGTAAGAGTACCCGTCTTGTCCGAGCATATGACGGACACGCTGCCGAGGCCCTCTACGGCCTGCAGTTTTCTTATTATGGCGTGCTCTCTGGCCATCTTCTGAGTACCGAATGAAAGAACTATGGTAACGATGGAGCTCAGCGCCTCAGGTATGGCTGCCACAGCCAGAGCCACCGCGAAAAGGAAGGCCTCTCCTATGGCTTCTCCCCTCACTACGCTTATACCGAAAAGTATTCCGCAGAACACCAGTATCAGTATGGAGAGCTTTCTTCCGAAATTATCCAGATTGACCTGCAGCGGCGTTTTTTTCTCAGAAGTGGTCTTGAGAAGTGTGGCTATCTTTCCCACCTCTGTTTCCATTCCCGTGGCCGTTACCACGAATTCACCTCTTCCGTAGGTAACGAAGCTTCCGGAATATACCATGTTTATCCTGTCTCCCAGAGCCGCCTTCCCGTCTATAGGCGAGATATCCTTTTCCACGCCAAGGCTTTCTCCCGTAAGCGCGCTTTCATCTATTTTCATTCCTGCATTATCTGTTATCCTTCCGTCAGCAGGGACGAAATCCCCTGCCTCAAGGCTCACTGTATCTCCCACAGTGATCTGAGAGGCCGGTATCTTTATGAACTGTCCCCCTCTGAGCACCTTGGCTTCAGGAGCTGACATCTTCTTGAGGCTGTCAAGGGACTGTTCGGCCTTTACTGTCTGAAATGTCCCCAGTATGGCGTTTATGGTTATTACAACCAGTATTACCACCGTGCTCTCCAGATCTCCCAGTATGCCTGATATTATTGCCGCGAATATGAGTATTATTACGAGAAAATCCTTGAACTGCTCGAAAAATATCTTCACAGTAGATTTTTTCTTTCCCTCAACAAGCTCATTGGGGCCGTATTTTTTCTGATTGGCAGCCACCTGCTCGTCTGTGAGAGGCTCTGTCCCTCCGTTTACGGATATCTTTACTTCCTCTCCCGTCATCTGGTAAAATTCTTTCATATCTCACCATCCTTTCATTTGTCGATAAAAGCCTCATTCAACCCATAAAAAAAGGCTTTTATCACATTATCCAATGTGATAAAAGTCTCGCTGTTTCATTACGTACCGGATGGGCAAGCCATCGCGCTGACGATATCGTAAACGTGTAACACGCCTGCTACTCCCTTTCATCAAGTAGTATATTATAATTATTTTTACTCTCTGTCAACACAAAGATCAAAATACCCATTCTTTTTCCCTGAACCCGACCAGTATCCTGTCGCCGTCTATGAGTATAGGTCTTTTTACCAGCATCCCGTCTGTTGCCAGCAGGTCTATCTGCTCCTGCTCGCTCATATCGCCCAGCCTGTCCTTAAGGCCGAGCTCCCTGTATTTTACGCCGCTGGTGTTGAAGAATCTCTTTACAGGATAACCGCTTTTACTGATCCAGCTTTTAAGCTCATCTGCGGTAGGGTTGTCCTTTGTAATGTCTCTGTCCTCAAACTCCACTCCGGCATTTTCGAGATGCTTTCTCGCTTTTTTGCATGTGGAGCACTTTGGGTATTCTATGAACAGCATGAAATATCTCCTTTCGTTTCCATATGGTTCACAGGGAAAAAAGCGACGCCCCGCCGGACGTCGCTCACGCTTTTCTTATCTCAATTCCCGCTGTCTGCTGCGCTACATGTCGGAGGAAACGACTTCCTTACCGTCATAGTAGTTACAGTTAGGGCAGACTCTGTGTGGGAGCTTTGGCTCATGGCACTGCGGGCATATCGAGAGTCCCGGCGCCTTCATCTTCATATTCTGGGACTTTCTCTTATCCCTTCTAGCCTTTGAAGTTTTTCTCTTAGGTACTGCCATCTTTCACACCTCCTTCTGTGCCTTTTATAATAAAGGATATGTCTGCCGCAGCCTGGCCGCGGGAACTTCTATCCAAACTCTGGCTATTGCAACTCTTAAAGTATACCTGTTATATACGCGGCTTGTCAAGAGTTTTATTCTGCCTTCATCTTATCCTGTACTATACTGTAAGTGTCTCTGGCGATCATCAGCTCTTCATTGGTAGGTATGAGGAGGATCTTGACCTTTGAGTCTTCTCTGGATATGATCATTTCCTTTCCTCTTACCTTGTTCTTTACAAGATCCAGCTTGATCCCCAGGTTGCCCAGATCGTTGCAGATGATGTCTCTCATGGATATATCGTTTTCTCCTACGCCTGCTGTGAATACTATTGCGTCGACACCGTTCATCTCGGCGATATACGCTCCGATATAGAACCTTACCCTGTGAGCGAACACCTTGAGTGCCAGGAGAGCTCTTTCATTGCCTTCCTCTGCCGCAGCTTCTATGTCTCTGAAGTCGCTGGAAACGCCCGATATTCCAAGAACGCCAGATTTCTTGTTCAGTATCTGGTTCATCACGCCCTGCTCCAGCTTCTCCTTCTCTCTGATATATGTAACTATAGCAGGGTCTATATCTCCGCTTCTCGTACCCATTACGAGTCCCTCAAGAGGAGTGAATCCCATGGATGTATCTATACACTTCCCTCTCTTTATGGCTGATACAGAAGCTCCGTTGCCAAGATGGCACGTTATTATCTTAAGGTCGTCCAGGTTCACGTTGAGCATGTAAGAAGCTCTCTCCGCCACGTACTTATGGCTCGTTCCGTGGAAGCCGTATCTTCTGACGCCGTACTTTTCATAATATTCGTAAGGTATGGCGTAGATATATGATTCAGGAGGCATAGTCTGATGGAAAGCGGTATCGAAAACAGCCACCATCGGCGTATCCGGCATGAGCTCCTGGCACGCAGCGATCCCCAGAAGGTTTGGCGGATTATGGAGAGGCGCCAGATCAACGCACTCTTCAAGAGCTGTTATCACATTGTCGTCTATGAGTACGGAATGAGCGAACTTCTCTCCCGCGTGAACGACTCTGTGGCCTACGGCCCCTATCTCACTCATGGATCTTACAACGCCGTGATTCTCATCTACCAGAGCGTCCAGGACGTGTCCTATGGCATCCTTGTGATTTTCCATAGGAGCCTCGAGACGGAATTTGTCAGCCCCTGCCTTCTCATGAGTTATGACTGATCCTTCCATTCCTATCCTTTCAACCAGTCCCTTGCAGAGCAGCACTTCATTTGTCATATCCAGGACCTGGTATTTAAGCGAAGAGCTTCCGCAGTTGATTACCAAAACTTTCATTTGCTATTCCTCCGTTTTCAGAAATTATCTTTGAATTTTTAAACATACAGCGATGATATTATACCTCCTGAGCCGTTTATTTTCAAGAGGTTTAGTCATTTTTATCACCCACACTTGCTGTATCCGCAGTTTCTGCATATCACGCAGCCGCTTTCATGCTCAAGGCTTCCTCCGCAGTCAGGGCAGTATGAGCCTCCTTCTTCATCCTTCACCTCAGGCGTGGGCTTTATCTCATACGGCATCGGCAGCCAGTTTCCGAGAGCCACCTGCTTCTCGTATTCCTGCTCTATTACCCTGGCGATCGCGTCCGGACAGGACGTGCATTTCATCCCCTTCTGCCTTATGGTGGACGGGCATCTTATGCCTCTTAGCTGATCCACTATGGTCTTTACGTCCATGCCGCTCCTTAAAGCTACAGAGGCCAGCCTTGCCGTCGCCTCGCTCTGGCTCGGACATCCCCCGGCCTTTCCTGTATTGGTGAATATCTCGCATATGCCTTTTTCATCGTAATTTACGGTTATGTAGAGATTGCCGCAGCCTATCTTTACCTTCTCCGTAACGCCTGTCACAACATCCGGTCGAGGTCTCGGCACTATCCTCGGCTGCTCTTCCGCTTCCTCTGACCTGTTGACCCTGCCTATATTGAGCACCTGCTCGTCACGGCTTCCGTCTCTGTATATGGTAACGCCCTTGCAGCCCAGTCTGAACGCGAGAGTGTAAACCTCGGCAACATCCTCTCTCGTGGCATCGTTGCTGAAATTCACTGTTTTTGACACAGCATTGTCCGTGGCTTTCTGGAATGCGGCCTGCATTCGTACATGATATTCCGGGCTTATGTCGTGAGTCGAAACAAACACCCTCCTTATATCCTCAGGCAGCTCCTTTATATGGCTTACAGCTCCTTCTTCGGCTATTCTTCTCATGAGGGCTTCCGAATAAAGTCCCCTGCTCTCCAGCTCCTCCTTAAGCACCGGGTTCACCTCAAAGAGCTCTGTGCCGTCCATGATGTTTCTTATGAATACATAGGCGAAAACAGGTTCTACTCCGGAGGAGCACCCCGCTATTATGGAAAGCGTGCCCGTAGGCGCTATGGTGGTTATGGTACCGTTTCTCTGAGGCCTGTCGGAAGGCAGGATACTTTCTTCAAAGAGAGGGAATGTCCCTCTTTCCTCCGCCAGTCTCTGCGATTCTTCCCTGCCCTTTTCCGTTATAAAGGACATGACTTTTTCTCCCAGTCTGACAGCTTCGTCCGTATTGTACGGTATCTTCATCATCAGCAGCGCATCTGCCCATCCCATTACTCCGAGGCCTATTTTTCTCGTCTGCTTTGTGGTCTCTTCTATCTGATCAAGAGGATACTTGTTTACATCTATGACGTTATCGAGAAAATGGACTGCATTTTTGACGGTCCTTTCGAGCTTGTCCCAGTCAAATTCCGCACTTCCCCCCTGTTTTTTTATCATTCTCGTAAGGTTCACGGAGCCGAGATTGCAGCTTTCATGCGGAAGCAGCGGCTGCTCTCCGCACGGATTTGTCGCCTCTATCTCTCCCTGTCCCGGCACGATATTGTCCTTATTGAGCCTGTCCAGGAATATTATGCCCGGCTCTCCGTTCCTCCACGCCGCATCAACTATCTTGTTGAACACCACTCTTGCGTTGAGCTGCTTTACGGCCTTCTTTGTATGAGGATCCGTGAGATCGTAGTTTTCCCCTTTTTCCACGGCTTCCATGAACTTTTCCGTGAGGCCTACAGATATATTGAAATTGTTTATGACATTGTTGTCAGCCTTGCAGTCTATGAAGGCCAGTATATCCGGATGATCGATCCTGAGGATTCCCATGTTCGCCCCTCTTCTTGAGCCGCCCTGCTTTATGGCTTCAGTAGCCATATTGAATACCTTCATAAAGCTTATCGGGCCGCTGGCCACTCCCCCCGTGGAATTGACAGTGCTTCCCTCCTGTCTTATCCTTGAAAACGAAAATCCCGTGCCGCCGCCGCTCTTATGTATGAGCGCAGCCTGTTTTATAGCCTCGAATATGGAGTCCATGCTGTCTTCCACAGGCAGCACGAAACAAGCCGACAGCTGTCCCAGATCTCTTCCCGCGTTCATCAGCGTAGGTGAATTGGGAAGAAATTCCAGCTCATTCATCATATTGAAGAACACCTCTTCCGTTTCCTTCACGTCAGCGCTGCTGTCGTGGAGCCTGTCTGCCGAAGCTATGGCAGAGGCCACTCTTCTGAACATGCCTTCAACGGTTTCGATCAGACGGCCGTTTTCATCCTTTCTCAGGTATCTCTGCTTTAAAACAGTTTCCGCGTTTTTCGTTATTTTCATCTCATCCTCCTCTTTACGATCTCTTTTTTATAAAAAACAGAAATGCACTACATATTGTATCATATATGCAGTGCATGTCAATACTTTGTGCTTTTTCTTCACACTATTTTTCAATGTAAGGAGTGATCACTCTGTCTGAATACCTGTAAAGATCCCTTCCGGAGATGAGATTGTATATATCCGAAGCATGTATGTCGGCTTCAAGGCACACTCTCGCCTCATCGCAGAGACCCTCCCGGCGATTCACGTTTGTTACGACAGGTATTGAGGCCGTCTCATCCTTTTTCATGATCCTGAGCAGCTCTCTTCCTCTGCCACCGGCCGCCAGAACCCTTCCGTACGGGGAAAATACTTCATCCTCTTTTTTTATTCCCAGAAGCACCGATACAAGCGCCCTCCTGATCGCCGAGGCAGTATATCTTCTGGAGACCATGGAATTTATCAGCTCTCCCATGGAGCCGGCTCTTACGGCTTCTCTTTTCAGTCTGTGCTCCATCCCTTCTCCCACGAACCGCATTCCGGACAGCTCTTCCGCGCTGCTTCTTACGATCTCATACCGCAGAAGACGGAACATGTTTTCATCCGCATCACCGCACAGCCTGTCCGCAAGATAATGTCTCATACCTTCCGGGACGTATTTTTCGGCTTCTTTCAGCCGGCCACCGGCCGCCATGGATCTTATCGCTCCTCCGCCCGCAAATCCCGTGTCGCTTTTTTCCTCGAAATATCCCGATCCCTTTCTCTTTACGGTCAGCGCCTTTATGTTTCCTCCTCTTTCGTTTATATACGCTATCCTTCTGAGATATTCCAGCGCCAGTATATTGTTGGGCTCTGACATGACTGCCGCCTCTTCCCTTCCTATTATCAGGCAGGCTGCCTCATAAAAGCTCTTCGCGTATGAATCGCCTCTGCTCATGAACTCTCCGGCAGCTTTTTTTATTTCCTTTTCACCCTTCATAAGAGCCTCTGCCGTATGCTTCAGCTCCTCCACGTCTCCGCTTTCGCTGCCGAAAGATATGTGAGTCGCTCCGAGTCCTGCCAGTATATCCACCGCTCCTGCCGCAAAGCTTCTCCCCATACTGCACGCTCTGACAAAAGGAAGCTCCACCACAAGATCAAGTCCCGCTTCCACCGCAGCCCTGCTCCTCGTCCATTTATCCATGAGAGCCGGCTCTCCCCTCTGAGTGAAGTTGCCGCTCATGACAGCCACGGAGTAATCGGCTCCCGAAAGCTCGACGGATCTTTCAAGATGATACAGATGTCCTTTGTGAAACGGATTGTATTCCGCCGTTATACCTACTATCCTCATACGGATATCATAACACAACAAGACCCACTGTAAAAGCGACACCCGCAGAAAAAAGGGCGTGAGTAAGCTTTGTCACAAGTATGTATCCTAGCGACACTCCTGTTCCCGAAAGCATGCTCATCGACTGTCCCGCCACGGAAAGCCCTCCCCATGACACCAGGGCGGAGCACATAACGCACTTTAATATATCCGATGCTCCCGCGCATTCCGATACGGCCTCGCAGCCTACGGTCATCTCCAGCATTCCCTTTGCCATCGCCCTGATTTCCTGGCTGTCGATGATCGACAGCGCTCCGCACATATGCAGCATGTCCGTAAGCCACATGAACAGCACTATGTAGGCAAGTATGATCCCCAGAGCTTTAAGAGACGATATTATCGAGTCCGTTACAGCCTGCTGCATCCCTGATGCCTGAGGCAGTACGTAACAGGCGGCCCGTATGTTTTCTTTCCCCAGCAGCCTCGTATAAAGCGATCTGTTTACAAGTGCGCCGCCGTAGTGGGCAGCCGCTATTACACCTCCCAGACTTGCGGATCCCAGCATGCCCGCGCCTACAGCGCCCGCCATAAATGCCGGACCTGACGTGCTGCAGAAGCTCATGAGCCTCTTTGCCTCCCTCAAGGTTATCTCACCGCTCCGCTTCAGATCGCCCACCACCTTGGCGCCCATCGGATATCCGGAAAGAACGCTCATTATGAACGGAAAGGCTCCCGGTCCCAATGCCCGCGCCATACCTATGGTCTGAAGGAAGTTGGCGCATATAAAAAAAGGCAGCAGCGCAGGAAGCACATTCGATGCCCAGAGAGATATCCCTTTTCTTGCCGAAGAGACGGCCACGGACGGAAACGCCACCATCAGCAGGCAGCAGGCCAGAGCCGCAAGTCCCGCTGCCGCTGTTTTCTTTTTTCTCCCCATAAAAATATCCATGGTCTATTCTATTCATAAACCATGGATATATGCATCGTGTATCCTGTCTACTGCTGTTCCTCTTCCTTCTCATCCGCAGAAGATATTTCAGGCATGTCGTCAGCGTTCACCTGCGTTCTGTAGGACATATCCTTGAGCTCGTCCCTGTTTGCCGCAAGAGCCGAATTTATATCATCAAAAGCCTTTTCTATGCTGGTGAACATCTCTCCGAAATATATGGAGCTGAGATGTTCCATCTTTCCCTGGAAGCTGTACAGTATGCTGTCAAGGTAATCGTATGTACCGATCTTGAGCTGCTTGGCGGTATTTTCCGTCACGCGCATGAGCTCGTCCGCCCTCAGCTTTGCCTTGACGGTTATGTCGTTGCTCTCAACAAGCGCGTCAGCCTGTTTCTGAGCATCCTCTATCACAGCTTCATACTGCGTCCTGGCCTCCGCTATTATTCTCTCTCTCTCGTTCTTTATCCACTGGGCCTGCTGTATCTCGTCAGGAAGCTCAGCCCTTATTTCTCTGACTATCTCGAGAAGCTCCTGTGAGTCCACCATGATCTTCCCGGTAAGAGGAAATCCCGCAGCCGTATCTACGATTTCTTCGATTTCTTCCAAAAGTTCCAAAACTCTCATAAGTATCCTCCTATTTACCCTTAATCAGTTGGTCCATGCTTTTTAAAATTTCATCGGGAACCAGTCCCCGGACGCATCCGCCCAGAGAATGGACTTCTTTAATCATACTGGAGCTTATAAACGAATACTTTGGCTCTGTCATCAGAAAGACCGTCTCAACCCTCTCATCAAAGAGTCTGGCGTTCATCTGAGCCATCTGTATTTCATATTCAAAATCCATGGCAGCCCTGAGACCGCGGACAACGACATTGAAGCCGTTTTTATTCACATAATCAGCCAGCAGTCCCGAAAAGTGTTCAACCTTTACGTTTTTAAGATCCTCAAGAGTCTCTGAGATCATTTTCTCCCTCTCTTCAAGTGTAAAGGCGCACTTCTTGGAAGGATTGACTATTATCCCTACCGTAAGCTCATCGTACAGCTTGGCAGCCCTTTTTATTATATTGAGATGTCCGTTTGTCAGCGGGTCGAATGAGCCTGTGTAAAGGGCTTTTGTCTTCATGATTTTGTCCTCCCGGAAACTAATTAATTATATCATGCTCGCTATAGTTATTCAACCGTATATATCGACAGCTGTGGTTAATAAGTGATAATGTCACCTTGTAGACTATCGAGGGAAAATGTCACCCTCATGCTACAATACACTCATGAAACAGGACG
>CAWVKQ010000032.1:0-14521 GCA_963929955.1 Bacillota bacterium | reverse complement strand
ATGAAAAATCAGCGCAAAGGTATTGCTTTTAATGTGAGCATGCTTTACATCATGAATATAGCCAAGCTTGTATTTCCACTGATAACTCTGCCGTATCTTACGAGAGTTCTCTCAGTGGATTGTTATGGTGTGGTTTCATATGTCAAGGCGACAATGGTCTATGCGCAGCTCATAGTTGATTTCGGATTCATGCTGTCCGGTGTAAAAGCCATAACAGAGGCAAGAGAGAGCACGGACAGGGTAAGCGTCATAACGGGGAATGTTGTCATGGCCAAGGGCATGCTGTCGCTTGCGGCGCTGGCTGTTATAATGACGGCAGCTATGTTCATAGATATTTTAAAGGACAACCTGCTCTATACCGTGCTGGCTTTTGTTCCCATAGCGCTTTCCACACTTCTTATGGAATTCCTTTTCAGAGGGCTGGAGCTGATGCATGTGATCACAGTCAGATATGTTATAATGAAGACCATATCGGTGGGACTCACACTGGTCCTGGTGAGAGGTGACGGAGACATACTCTGGATACCGGTTCTTGACATAATAAGCTCGCTGGTGGCAGTCATGCTGACGCTTATGGAGGTAAGGCGGCTGGGGATAAGGATATCCTTTGCCGGAAAGCTCAGGGGATGCTGGAGCTCCCTTAAGATATCCGCCATATATTTTGTTTCTGAGGCTTCGACCACAGTGTTCGGAGCTCTCAATACCATGCTTGTGGGAATGTTCATGAGCAGGGCCGACGTGGCCTACTGGGCTGTCTGCCTGCAGCTGGTGTCAGCGGTGAGAGCCATGTATACTCCGATAAATAACGGTATATATCCTCAGATGATACAAACGAGGGATGTATCGATAATAAAGAGGATCATAAAGATATTCATGCCTGTGGTCGTGGCCGGGTGTCTTGTGGTGCTCATATTTACAGAACCGATACTGACTATAGCTGGCGGTGATAAATACGCCGCTGCCGTGCCTGTGATGAGGTGTCTTGTACCTGTTCTGTTTTTCAGCTTTCCTGCAATGCTGTTCGGCTGGCCGGTGCTGGGAGCCATAGGCAGGGTCAAGGAAAACACAAAGACGACTATAGGAGCTGCTTTTGTTCAGATAGCGGGACTGGCAGTTCTGGGGCTTACGGGGAATTTCACCATAATGATGGTGGGACTTATGAAGAGCTTTACGGAGATGTGCCTCATGAGCTTCAGACTCGGGTATTGCTGGAGATTCAGAAGGGAATTCAACTACGGAGGAAAAGAATAATATGGAATGGCTTCAGAAATTATATATATTGATATTGAATCCGTTTTGCGGATTATCGGAGAGTATATCGCCCGGAATCAGGAAGACGGCTGTATATATCGTATGCTTCCTTCTCTACGCCACATGCTACTGCTGGTACAGTATAATAGGAATGGGGACGCAGCTTACGCTGCTGTCAAGAATGCTTGAATCCATAGTGCTCATCGTAATACTGATTTTCCTCGGACTTGAAAAACCTTTGAAGCCCGTAAAATGGAACAAGCCTTTCATATACTGCTGGTTTGCTCTGGGAATGCTGATGCTGATAATGGGTTTTTTCAATGAACAGAATACAGGTTACTGGATGACAGGACCTGTAATAGCTCTGGGGCTGCCGTGCTTTTATATGGTATACGGGAGACGCGAAAAGTATGAGATGATATTTGATGCCATATGTAAGGCTGCCATGATAATATCCATAATATATTTTTTCGTATGCCTTTACGGTGAGTATGTAAGCGACAATGTATGGGATGCCACGAGCAGATATAACGGGCTGACTATCGATGCCAATAAAATAGGAGAACTCTGTCTTGCTTCCTTCTGCGTGATAATCTATTACATGCTTGTGGGGAAGCAGAAAGCATGGAGGATACTCTCAATGGTGTCGATGGGGGCGATAATCGGACAGACATATCTTACGCAGTCTCGTACAACGATACTTGCCATGGCGTTCATAGTGGGATTTTATCTTATAATATCCGTTAAGGATGCTGTGACGGGAAAAGAGTTTGGCAGACTTTCTAAGAGGATAGGTATACTTGTTATATCAGCGGTAATAGCGGCTGTAGCTGTAAAAGCAATAGATCAGGTACACGATAATTATCTGCTGGGACAGCAGGAGCCGCAGGAGGTATCGGAGGATGCTGATACAAATACGCAGGCCGCACAGACAACTGTTTCAACGACAGAACCTTCATCGGAATACAGAGACCTGATGCCTGCGGAAGGACAGGATCTTAATTCATTTTCATCCGGGAGGCTGTTTATATGGCAGACATACGCAGAGGGCTTTAATTTTATCGGTAATCCCGCGGACGCTGAAAATCCGATATCGCCCTTGATAAAGCAGAGGACTGCTCATAATTCACTTGTAGAGATAACATACAGATCCGGGTACATAACCGGAGCAGTTTATCTGATACTGATAATCATGACGGGAATTTATATACTCAAGGTTATGATCAGAAACAACAGAAAAAACAGTGACGGAGACTATTTCATGGCTATAGCGTCTATAGGGTACCTGATATTTACGAGCCTCATGTCTTCATTCAATCCTCTGACAGCCATAATATTCCTGCTGTATGCGCTGGGATTTCCTGTGCTTCTTGACAGAAAAGACATCAGACCTTGATGTGATCGAATATGAAATCCACTATGTCCTCGGTCTCATGGTCGCTGCCCATGAAAACGTATTTGTTTAAAAACGTCTCGAGTCTGTCGTAGTCATAGCTCCCGTCTTTTACGGCGGCTATGAGGGAACAGGCATCGGCGCATATGGGACCGGGCATTTCAGCCGGATAGTCCATGTATATATCTCTGTCAGCCATATATTCATCATAGTCGTAGGCGTACAGGTATATGGGCTTTCTGAGAACAGCGGCTTCATATATTATGCAGGAATAGTCGCTTATGACGGCGTCCGCGGCAAAGAGCATATCAAATGATGAAAACAGAGTGTCCTTTATGACTCTGTTATCATAAAAACCGTTGAGATCAGTGAGAGGATGGACCTTGATTATCAGATTGTATCTTTCGTAATCCACACAGTCGCACAGAGATTCAAGAGCCTTTGTCAGGCCGTCATCGTCGATTTTCCTGAATGTGGGAACATAGACGATGTTTTTTTTGCCCTTCATCATTGGATACTCAGCGAATATTCTGTCGCGTATTTTTCGTGCATATCCTTCGCTTTTGAGAAGCTGGACGCGTGGAAGCGGCAGGGTAACTATTCGGGACTGCGGATAGCTGAAGCCCTCTGCGAGATGAGATTTGTATCCGTCTCCGGCAGCAAGTATGAAATCGTAATTGGCGTGCATCTTCATGAGTCTGGCAGTCTTTGAGGAACTGCCCTCAGGCTTGTCGAGAATGCTGTATCCGAACTTTTTCATAGTTCCTATGGAATGCCACATCTGTATTATGAGAAGACCCTTGCGATGGTGCAGTATGCTGGCCGATATACAGTAGGAATCGAGTATCACGGCTTTTGAAGTAGCGAAGTGGTACATCTGGCGTAATATGTGAAATGAATATTTTATAGCGCCGGCAGGGCTGTTTTCCAGCTTCCTGCAAAGCACGACCACGCTGTAGTCGGGATGCATGCGGGATATGGTGTCTTTCAGAAGCAGGATATCCATGGAGGGTGAATCGCTCTGCCTGCTCATGACGGATATCTTTTTCCTCTGCGGCAGCAGCTTGAAGATGCTGTATATGAAATTCAAAACAATGATACCGATTTTGATAATTATGGTCATGAAAGCCTCCTGATATGAAGAGATTATACCAATAAACCATTGTATTTTCAACATTTTTGTGATAGCATTACTGTGTATGTCAATAGGAGAAAAGCATGGAAAACACAGATAATCCGTTTGTTATAGAGAGAATATACTGGGAGAGAATATTTCTGAATATGGAGATATTTTCCTCCTGCGGCGTGGAGGCGCGTATTTATTTAAAGGGCCCCGGCGGTCATATGCTGCCTCTTGAGCATGTTAAAAGAGGCGGATCATATATCGTGTCCGTCAATATGGCATGCGCCGACGGGCGGTCATTTCCGGAAAACGGCAGGTGGACCGTGGTGGCTGTGGTCTCCCGGGAAGGAGAGAGCCGTGAGTACACATGCTCCATAGCTGTGAACGCTGCGTACAAGCTGGATGATGCTTCCAGGATATTCAAATATGCTGAGGAACAGATGGCATACAATGTCTCATTCGGCGTAATGTCGGCAGATGAGAAAAATCTTGGACTTTATATGGACAGCTATTTTATGGCTGAAAACAAAAGATGGAAAAGACGCCGATATGTAAAAGAAGTAAGGCGGCCCGGCGATAAGTTCAAAAGATTTTTCATGTATGCGGCCATAGTTATGATAAGAGCATATTACCATGTGCTTTACGCCTTCAGCCCGAAAAACGGAAGGCGCGTAATGATCATGAGCGAGACGAGAGATTATCTGTGGGGAAATCTCAAATTCATAGATGACAGGATAAGAGAGCGCGGGCTCGATAAAAAATTTCAGATGACATATTCCTACAGAAAGGCGGCCGGAAGACATCAGACATTAAAGGATATACCGGAGTGGATAAGGGTGGTCACAAAGATGGCCCTTCAGGATTTCATATTCATAGATGACTACGCCCCTGTGCTGGGTTTTTTCGATCCGGGGAAAAAGACGAAGCTCATACAGGTATGGCATGCGGGAGAAGGCTTCAAGTCAGTCGGATACAGCAGGTTCGGAAAGGAGGGGAGCCCCTTTCCTTCAGGCTCGTGTCACAAGAAGTATACTCATGTCATAACCGGTTCGGAGCATCTTGTGAAAGTGTTTCAGGAGGTGTTCGCCATAGAGAAAGAAGCCTTTTATCCTCTGGGTATGCCGAGGCTGGACGGGTTCCTCGACCGGGACAATATAGAAAAGTTCAGAGAGGGATTTTACAGAGAATACCCTTTCCTGAAAGAAAGAAAGATCATACTGTTCGCGCCCACATACAGAGGCTCTGAGCAGAAGGAAGCATATTACGATTACGATATGATAGATCTTGAGAGGATATACGGATTCTGCAGGGAGGAAGGATACGCTTTTCTGGTAAAAATGCATCCTTTTGTCAGAAGACCGATGGATATCCCGGAAGCATACAGTGATGCGATCTATGATTTTTCGGCGTATCCCAACATAAACGACCTCTATTATGTAACGGATCTGCTGATCACCGATTATTCATCCAGCTATTTTGAGTACTCTCTGCTGAGAAGGCCAGTCGTATTCTACACATATGACAGGAAAGTATACGAGCTTACGAGAGGTGTGCACAGGAGCATAAAGGCAAGCGCTCCGGGAAAGGTGTGCGATACGTTTGATGAGCTGATGAAATGCCTTGAGGAAAAGGATTTTGAGACAGAGAAGATAATAAGATTCGCTGATGAGAATTTTGCCGGATATGAAGGCAGCGCCAGCGACAGAGTGATAGATGAGATTCTTTTAAAGGGAGAAAATTCAGATGAGTAAAAACATCGCCGTGATCTTCGCCGGAGGCAGCGGGGCGCGTATGGGGTCAGGCATACCCAAGCAGTTCATAGAGATAGAGGGTAAGCCTATAATAATCCACACACTTGAAATATTCGAAGAGCATCCCATGATAGATGCAATATACGTGGCCTGCAAGGACGAGTACAGGGAAAAGCTGGCAAAGATGACGCGAAGATTCGTGATAACGAAGGTGGCGGGAATAGTTCCGGGAGGAGAGACGGGTCAGGACTCCATATATAACGGCCTCAAAGCCGCGTGTGAGGACGAAGGAAAAGACAATATCGTCCTTATACATGACGGGGTGAGGCCATGTGTGACATCTGACACCATTGATGACAATATAAGGACAGCAGAAAAAAAGGGATCTGCCGTGACATGCACCAGGTTTTTCGAAACTCCCATAATAAGCTCCGATGGGGAGTCGGTGGAAGAATCCCCTGACAGGAGCAGCTTTTATACGGCGCAGGCTCCTCAGACATTCAATCTGGGAGAAGTCCTGGAGGCTCATGAGGCTGTGAGAAGAACACCTTCCGGCTATGACGGCATAATAGATACTTGTACGCTTATGAGAAAAACAGGCAAAAAGGTTTACATGGTCGAGGGGAACAGAGGCAATATCAAGGTGACTACCCCTGAGGATCTCTATGTTTTCAGAGCCATGCTGGAATACAGGGAGACAAGACAGGCTCTGGGACTTTCTCAGAGCGATGTTGCGGACAATCTGCGAAGATAGGAGAATTTTGAAACCATGAACAGGATACTGAGAGAAGATGCCGAGCAGATAATAAATCAGGATATAATGTGGGAAAAGCTGGACAGATCCAGAGTTCTCATAACCGGAGCCGGCGGTATGATCGGAAGCTCCGCTGCGAGAGCTCTGCTCATGCTTAAGGAAAAAGGCAGGGCAGACGTGGAGGTGTGGGCTATGGTGAGAAATCCGGAAAAGCTTCCCCATGATATAAAAAACAGCGTAAAGGTAATAAAGCACGATGTGACCGAGCCGCTGGAAACAGCGGAGAACTTTGACTATATAATACATGCGGCGAGTCCCGCCAGCCCCCGCATAATGAAGGACGATCCCGTAGGAACTGTGGCAGCCAATACTCTGGGGACGTTTTACACTCTGGAGCTGGCAAGAAAAAGCGGGGCAAGAGGATATCTCTTCATGTCATCGCGCGAGATATACGGACAGCCTTACGGAGATCAGAGGGAGTTTACAGAGGACACCTACGGTTTTGTGGATCCCCTGTCACCTAGATCCTGTTATCCTGAAGGCAAAAAGGCAGCTGAGACCATGTGCGCATCCTTTAAGGCCCAGTACGGCCTTGATGCCAAGATCGCACGTCTCGCTCATACGTACGGGCCCGGGATGTCCGTGGATGACGGGAGAGTCCAGGCTGATTTTCTGCGGGACGTCATAAATCACAGGGACATAGTGATCAAAAGCGAGGGAAAGCCTGTGAGGACATACACGTATGTGAGCGACGCGATCTCGGCGATTTTTTATATACTACTCAATTCAGAAGAAATGGTGTATAATATTTCCAGCAGAGAATCCACCGTATCAATAAGACAGCTTGCCGAAACTCTGGCAGGAGCCTATCCTGAGAGGAACATAAAGCTGGTTTTCCGCATACCGGAGGGAAATATCGATACGGGGGCAGCCCCTTTTACCTTAGGGATACTGAACAGCGAAAGACTCAAGGCTCTCGGATGGAAGCCCGCGTACTCCCTGAAGGAAGGGCTTATGAGGACTGTCGCGTATCTGGAGAGCATGTAATTGAAGATTTTGACAGATCACTCGCTGAAGAGATTCGTATGGGCAGGTATGATAAATACCATAGCGGGTACAGCCATAATGTTCGGACTTTACAACCTGGCAGGCTGCTCGTACTGGTTTTCCTCAGCGGCAAACTATATACTTGCCAGCATTCTCAGCTACTGGCTAAACAGAAGATTCACATTCCGCTACAGAGGCGGAGTGATGAAGAGCGGAGTGAAGTTCGCCTTGAATATAGGCATATGCTATATCATCGCTTACGGAGCGGCAAAACCCTTCGCGGAGCGTATTCTCGAGGGAGCCTCTCATGGGATCGTTGAAAACGTCGCCATGGCTGTCGGCATGTGCATATTTACGGGATTGAACTATACAGGACAGAGATTTTTCGTGTTTGGAGAAAGAAACATGGATTACAGGAAAAATTATGAAAAGTGGGCGAAAAGCCCGTATATAACCGATGAAGAGAGGGCTGCCCTCGCGTCGATGAACGAAGAGGAGAGAGAGGACGCCTTCTACAAAAACGCCGAGTTCGGCACAGCGGGGATGCGGGGCAAGATGGGACTTGGGACAAACCGTCTGAACAAATATACCGTCAGGATGGCTGCCGGAGGTCTTGCCGCTCTTCTCGGAAGGGGAGCCCGCGTAGCCATAGCCTATGATGTGAGAAACAATTCGGCGGATCTTGCCGCTGAAGCGGCAAGGGTGCTGGCAAAGGCGGGAATAAAAGTCTGTATATTCGACAGATATTCGCCGGTGCCTCTGCTGTCGTTTGCGGTAAGAGATATGGGGTGCGACGGCGGCATAGTTATAACGGCGAGTCACAATACGAAAGAATATAACGGATTCAAGGTGTACGACAGAACAGGCTGCCAGCTTGAGCCGGATATGGCGGTAAAGATAGCAGGCTTTATGGAGAACATGGAAGAGCCCCTGAACGTGCCTGTATGCGATAGCCTTGAAGACGAAAACATAGAAACGATAGGTGATGAGGAAATAAACAGGTTCCTGGCAGCAGTGGAGAAGTGTTCCGCGGGAGTTGACAGAAAGCTGTGCAAAGAACTGAGGGTCGTATATACTCCCCTTCACGGTTCGGGAAGAGATTACGTGCTCGAGACACTGCAAAGGGCAGGCTTCGAAAATATCTTTACCGTAAAGGAGCAGATGGATTTTGACGGAAACTTCCCTACGGTAAAAAAGCCGAATCCTGAGGATCCGGAAGCGCTGTCCATGGCAGGAAAGCTTCTTCTTTCGGAAAAAGCCGACATACTGATAGGCACAGACCCTGACAGCGACAGGATAGGCATTGGGGTCAGGATAGGAAACGAAGTGAGATACCTTACGGGAAACGAGACGGGAATACTTCTTGTGGATTTTCTCGCGAGAATGAAGGGCGGGAAGGGAAAGAAGCTCATAACCACCATAGTCACAAGTCAGATGGCTTCCGTGATCGCTGAAAGCTACGGAGCGGATGTGAGAAGGACGCTGACAGGATTCAAATTCATAGGCGGAGAGATAAACGAGATAGATGAAAAAAGTCTGCTCATGGGATATGAGGAAAGCTACGGGTATCTCGTAGGGCCGCACGCCAGAGACAAGGACGGTATATCGGCAGCCCTCGTCATATGCCAGATGGCCGCGTGGTACAGGGAAAGAGGGCAGACTCTTGCAGATGCGCTGGAAAGCCTTTACGAGGAGCACGGTCACTGGATAGACCGTCAGGAATCCTTTGTCTTTGAAGGAAGCGAAGGGGAAAAAGGATAAAAGGCATTATGTCCGCTCTTGAAAGGGACGGGAAAAACATATTCGGCAAATCGGGAAATATCCGCCGGGTCCTGGATTACAACAGAGGCCTTGACGGTCTGGTCCCTTCAAATGTGCTGAAATACGTATTTGATAACGGCTCGTGGATAGCTGCGAGACCATCGGGTACAGAGCCGAAGATCAAGTTTTATTATTCTGTTATGGGAGATGACAGAATAGCTGCTCGTGATATGTGCACCGGAATAGAAAAAGCGGTGCATGATATTGTGGATGATTTATAGACCTTCACACAACTTTCACCGGCCGGGAGTCCCATTTTGTTGATTTTGCAGGCTTCTGTTGATATAATGGTCTGTGATGTGAAAGGAGCAAAGGATGAGAAACGACAGAGACAACGATCCCAGATACCAAAGTCGTGATACGAGACAGATAAGAAACACATCAGGATCAGGGCAGCGCGGCAGCAATGAGCAGCGCGCCAAGGAACAGGCGTATCAGGAATATCTGAGCCTCAGAGAAAACAGAGGAAGCAGAGGCAATTACATAAAGGACGATACATTGTACGGGGAATATTTCCCGGGAATGAATTCGGGAAGCCGCCAAAGAGGAGGAGAAGGATACAGACCGCAGGAAAGACCTGAAAGAAGCGGCGGCTCAATAGAAAACACTCCTTACGGGGCTTCTCAGATGCGAAAGAAGAGCCAGGAGCAGTTACGTCAGGAATACATGAGAGCAAGGCAGGAGGCAAAGGAAGAGCAGCCGCGAAGGAAAAAGCCTGTGGGGAAACAGGGCCGGAAGAACAGAGACGATGAGGACAGGCTTTCAAGGGCAGAGAAGAAAGCGCGAAAAAAGGCTGCATCCGGCGGTTCCGGGGGCGGTAAAAAGCGTTCGGGAAGAGGACTGAAGATCGCTCTCATAGCAACGCTGGTATTGGTACTTGGGATAGGCGGCGTAATAGCGGCAGGTCTTACAGTCGTAAAAAACACCCTCGATAATATCGGAAGGATAGAGCTTGATCCCGACATGATAGGCATAAATCCTCAGGTGGATTCAGACCTGAGAAATTACAGGAACATAGCTCTTCTCGGTATCGATGCCAGAGATATGAGCAGCGACGAGGATGTAAGGAGCGATGCCATAATCATAGTCAGCATAAACAAAAAGACAGATGAGATAAAGATGTTCTCCGTTTACAGGGATACGCTCCTTGACCTGGGAGAAGACGTAGGTCTGGACAAGATAACCCATGCGTATTTTTACGGGGGACCGACCAAGGTGCTTTACACACTGAACAAGAATCTCGATCTCAACATCAAGGAGGTCGTCGTAGTCAACTGGAAATCAGTGGCCGATACGGTCGATGCTCTCGGCGGGCTTGATATAGAGATACAGGAATCCGAAATAAAGGAAATGAATAAATACATACAGGATACATATAACAGTATCGGAGGCTCCAATAAGAAGATCCAATCAGCCGGTATGCAGACCCTCAACGGCAATCAGGCGGTAACATACGCCAGGATACGAAAAGACGCCGTTGAAGGTGACTACAGGAGAAACGAGAGGATGAAGATAGTGGTGCAGGCAGCCTTTGAAAAGGCCAAGAAGATGAATATCAACGCCCTTGAAGAGATATCGGAAGAAATACTTCCTGAAATAAAGACCAACATGTCTTCGGCGGACATGATGTCCATGCTGCTCAAACTTGATAAATTTTCAATGACAACGAGTGTAGGCTGGCCGTACGAGGTGGGGAGCTGGAGCAATAACGGCTGGTTCGGGCCTCCTGTGACGCTGAGCCGCAACGTTACTCAGCTTCACGAGGAATTTTTCGGACAGAGCGGCTATATACCTACCCAGGACGTTCAGGATATAAGCAAGGATATTTCCTGGAGAACAGGCCTGTACTAGATTTGCGTGAAAGGAAAGTGAGGATGAAAGAAAAATTATCGCTTCTCATACTGTTCGGCGGCGCATCGGCGGAGCACGAGGTTTCCCGTGTGTCCGCGGCTGCGGTGATAAGAAACGCTGACAGGGAAAGGTACGATATAAAAACCATAGGTATCACTAAAGAGGGGAACTGGTTCTTGACAAGTTCCCCTGTTGCTAGTATAGAAGACGGAACATGGGAAAAAAACAAGGGAAACAGACGTGCGTTCCTGGTTCCGGACAGAGGCACAAGGGGTATCATAGCGGAAGACGGCGATAAGTGCGAGCTGATTCCAATAGACGTGATATTCCCTGTACTCCACGGCAAAAACGGTGAGGACGGCACTATGCAGGGACTTATGGAGATGGCCGGGATCCCGTTTGTGGGATCGGGCACGACAGCTTCGGCTGCATCCATGGATAAAGCTGTGACAAAGGATATAATAAACAGGGAAACCGATGTGAACCAGGCGGATTCATGGATACTGAGAAGCAAGGTGTATTATAGCGATCAGGAAGGTGAAGAGGCGGCTATAGAGGAGCATTTTGACGGGATATATCCTCTGTTTGTAAAGCCTGCGAATTCAGGCTCGTCAGTGGGCATAAGCAAGGTCAGGGACAGAGAAGGCTTAAGAGATGCCCTCGATCTGGCGTTTTTCGAGGATGATAAAGCAGTGATAGAGGAAGCTATCGAAGGAAGGGAGATAGAGGTCGCTGTACTGGGCAACACGGATCCTGTCGCTTCAAAGATAGGTGAGATATTCGCCGCAAACGAGTTCTATGATTATAATGCCAAATATGAAAACAAGGAGTCAAAAACAGCGGTAGTGACGGATCTGGATCCTAAAAAGGAAGCCGAGATAAGAGAGGCGGCCGTAAAGGTCTATGAGACCATGGGATGCAGCGGTCTTGCCAGGGTAGACTTTTTCCTCAAGGAAAGCGGAAAGGTCATATTCAATGAGATAAACACCCTGCCGGGATTCACAAGCATAAGCATGTATCCTAAGCTCTGGGAGGCATCGGGCATGACATTCACGGAACTTATAGACAGGCTCATAGAGCTGGCCCTGGATAAATAAGTATATGGTAAAATAGAGAGGAAGCAAGTGGAGGAAAAAATGGCTAAGGAAAAGATAAATTTTGATGATGAAAATGTCAGACTTCGTTACAGACATACAACGTCCCATATTCTCGCACAGGCTGTAAAGAAGCTGTGGCCTGATGCCAAGCTGGCTATAGGACCTGCAATAGAAAACGGATTTTATTACGACTTTGACATGGAGCACAAGCTGAATGATCAGGACCTTCTGAAAATACAAAAGGAGATGAAGAAGATCATCCAGGCCAACTATCCGCTGGAGCGTTTTGAACTTCCAAGAGATGAAGCCATAAAGTTCATGGCTGATAAAAACGAAGACTACAAGGTGGAGCTGATCGAGGATCTTCCGGAGGATGAGGTCATTTCATTCTACAGTCAGGGAGATTTTACGGATCTGTGCGCAGGACCGCATATGGAGAGAACGGGACAGATAAAGGCGGTGAAGCTGCAGAGCGTTGCCGGAGCGTACTGGAGGGGAGACTCAGACAGGCAGATGCTCCAGAGGATATACGGCACATGCTTCCCGACTCAGGAGGAGCTGGATCAGTATCTTGAGAGACTGGAAGAGGCTAAAAAGCGTGATCACAGAAAAATAGGAAAGGAAATGGATCTTTTCGCACTTTATGAGGAAGGCCCGGGATTCCCGTTTTTCATGCCAAAGGGAATGATAATAAGGAACGAGCTGGAAAATTTCTGGAAAAGCGAGCACAGGAAGAGGGGATACGAGGAGATAAAGACGCCTCTCATACTGAACGAGCATCTGTGGAGAACATCCGGGCACTGGGATCACTACAAGGACAACATGTACTTTACAAAGATAGACGGAGAGGACTATGCCATAAAGCCCATGAACTGTCCGGGAGCGCTTCTCGTATATAAGAGAAAGCTCTGGTCATACAGAGACCTTCCCGTGAGAATGGGAGAGCTGGGTCAGGTTCACAGACATGAGCTTTCGGGAGCTCTTCACGGCCTCATGAGGGTAAGGACGTTTACACAGGATGACGCCCATATTTTCATGCTGCCTTCCCAGATAAAGGACGAGGTGATAGGAGTCGTAAGATTCATAGATGATGTTTACAGGATGTTCGGGTTCAATTATCACATTGAGCTTTCCACAAGGCCGGATGATTCCATGGGAACGGATGAAGAATGGGAGCAGGCCGAGAATGCTCTTAAGGAAGCTATGGAAAGCATAGGAGCGCCGTACGTTATAAACGAAGGGGACGGAGCCTTTTACGGCCCTAAGCTTGATTTTCACTTGGAGGATTCTCTCGGAAGGACATGGCAGTGCGGTACCATACAGCTGGATATGCAGATGCCGCAGAGGTTCGATATAACGTATGTAGGCTCTGATAACGAAAAGCACAGGCCTGTTATGATACACAGGGTAATATTCGGGTCCATAGAGAGGTTCATAGGTATACTTATAGAACACTTTGCGGGGAAATTCCCTCTCTGGCTGGCTCCGGTACAGGTAAAGCTGCTTACTGTAACGGATAAGTTTTCGGACTACGCTCTTGATATAACGAAAAAATTCGAAGAGGCGGGTCTCAGATCCGAGGCAGACGTGAGGAGCGAGAAGATAGGCTACAAGCTGAGAGAGGCAAGAAATGAGAGGACTCCTTATATCTGTATCATAGGAGAGAAGGAAGTGGAGGCCGGAATACTTACAGTGAGAAACAACAAGACAGGAGAGCAGGTGGAAATGACCCCTGACGAGCTGAAGGTGAAGCTTCTTAAGGAAATAGAGGATAAGGCTTTATAGATGGAAGAAAACAGAGAGCTGACGGCAAGGGAAATATGGAGAAGAAAAAACAGCTCTGCGCAGGATGGAGACCACGGAGTATATTACGGAGGAAGACCTCCGGGAAAAAAGGGCTTTAATAAGCCTCTGGCCGTTACCGGGATCATACTTGCTGCGCTTTTTGTGATAGGCATCATAATGGCGCTGGTTTTGCCGGAAAGAAGCTCCAGCGAGTACACGAGGGCAGCGGAGAGCATTCATGAGGATCATATCGGAGTGCTTTATATAGAGGGGACCATATCTGAAGGTGACTCCTCATATAATCACAGATATGTGCTGGATTCTCTTGAAGGCATGATGTCAAACAGCAGCAACAAAGGGCTCATGCTTTATGTCAATACTCCGGGAGGCGGCGTTTACGAAAGCGATGAGGTATATTTGAAAATAAGGGAATATCAGGATGTCACAGGAAGGCCCGTATATGTATATATGGGATCGCAGGCCACGTCGGGAGGATATTATATTTCCGCTGCCGCTGACAGGATAACAGCCAACAGGAACTGCTGGACAGGATCCATAGGCGTTACCATGGGGACGCTGTTTGATATATCGGGTCTCCTCGAAAGGTACGGCATAAAGACAGAGACGATAACCTCGGGAGACAACAAG